>NZ_JACJSA010000007.1 GCF_014697545.1 Oscillatoria sp. FACHB-1407
GGAAGTAATGCACGAGCGCAACGCTCACAACTTCCCCCTCGATTTGGCTGCTGGTGAAGCTGCTCCTGTTGCTTTGACTGCTCCTCAAATCAATGGTTAATTCTTTAGCTTGATTGATTTGTAGAAAGGCGTTCCTTCGGGAACGCCTTTTTGATTGATATAGCAATCGCCACTTCATTTAGGTCAAGGGGATCTGGGTTCGCGCCCCCAACCAGGGGTTCTACCCCTGCACCCTGTCCTAGCCCAAGTCCCTAAGGCAATAACATAGCTTCGGTCAGAAAGCTCAAGATAAAAATGGCTCAAACACTTATTCTGAGAAGGCTTCCTGACTCGCCTCCGCCACATCGAATATGGCTAAGGCTATAAGCTCATACTCTGAGATTGCTCAAGAGAGTGTTGCAAAATTAACCGAAATTCAGCGATCCCCATTGTGGGATCGCTTTTTTGCTGCTAATCTCTGAGTTTGTTTCAAATTTGTTTCAATTTCAACTTGATTTAAGGTTTGGTTTTTTACAGAGGTTAATTGCCTTCTTAGAGGGTTACTCGACTACAAACAGTTTTTATTAGTGCAATTTACCTGAGTTTATCCATTCCGTGTGTTCATGAGTCGTTTCCAGAAGCGTTACACCATTCTGATTGCTTGCACCGGCAAAGCACCAATTACCCTCTCATTTCAACCGCTCGTTGTTTTGACGGCGATCGCCGTTGCGGTGGCTATCCCATCCATTTCAGTTTTTCGGGTTGTTAACTCCTATGCTCAAGAAAACTCGCATCTGACTGAGCGAAATGATGCTTTAACGCAGGAAGCCTCGGACATTTTAGAGCGCGTCGAGGGGCTAGAAGCGGAGATTGATACTCTCCAAGAGCGAGCAGGAATGGAGGAGGCAACCAACTCCAGCGCAGTTCGACCGGAAGGGGGCATTGGCACCCCCGTTGATGCCGAAATTTTGTTGGCCGTTGCCAAAGCCAAACTACCGCGATTGCAGTCGGATTTGCGAGGAGAGGTACAACCTGCTCTGGAGCAAACCTTAGATCGGGAAGAAGCTCGTCCAGTTGGCATTCCATTGAAAGGACAGGCAGAGATTTCATCGGAATTTGGGGTGCGTCGCAACCCCTTTGGACGAAGAAGCTATGAGTTTCACAGTGGCTTAGATTTTAAGGGTGCGATTGGAACCCCCATTCACGTTACTGCTCCAGGGGTGGTGATCAAAGCAGAGTGGAATGGTGGGTATGGTTATCATGTCGTTGTAGACCATGGTTACGGTTATCAAACGTTGTATGCACACCTGTCTAGAATGGCTGTTACGCAGGGAACACTCTTAGAGCGCGATCGCGTTGTAGGCTTTCTAGGCAATACAGGGCGTTCTAGCGGACCACATCTCCACTATGGTGTTTATCGCAATGGACATGCGGTCGATCCAAAGGCTTATCTGAACTAAATCCATTTTGATTGATAAGGACAAACGTCATGTTTGGGCGAAAGCAAACCACTTCGTTGACCTATCTCAGTGCCACCAGTGAATTTCAAGGCACCCTCAATGTCGAAGGTAATCTGCGTGTGGATGGCATTATTCACGGAACGGTTGAAGTGCGTGGGGATATGGAGATTTCCCAGTCTGGACTAGTAGAGGGTCCAGAGTTGCGGGCACGCAATTTAGTGGTGCATGGGGTTGTTAAAGCAAGAGTGATTGCCGAAGGTCGGTTGACCCTATCTCGGAGTGCCCGCTTGGAAGGAGATGTGACGGCTAACTCGCTAGATATCGAAGCTGGAGCCTTTTATGTTGGGTACATCTCAACCAATGATTCTAAAACCTTACCGGGCACAGGGCGATTGCCAGAGCTAATGGGTGGAGATAAGGAATAGGAAGAAAGAAAAAAGAAGAGAGAAGAGGGAAAAAGGAAGGCTAGGGAGAAAGGAGGAGGTTAATTGTCAACTGTCAATTGTTAATAGGCTTTAGCCCTCGGCTGTTAACGATTGACCATTGACCACTGACGATTGACCATTGACCACTGACGATTGACCATTGACCACTGACGATTGACCACTGTTAATAGGTTTTAGCCCTCGGCTGTTAACGATTGACCATTGACCACTGACGATTGACGATTGACCACTGTTAATAGGCTTTAGCCCTCGGCTGTTAACGATTGACCACTGACCACTGACGATTGACTACTGACCAATGCCCCTAATGTAAACCAATCAATCTTTTAAGAGAATTCCAAAGGCGAGAGAGAAACGTTTGAATGGGACTAGAAGGCGATCGCGGTTTGAGTTTTTGACGAATAAAGATAGAACTATTGAGGGGAGGCAGCAGTCCAGCGATCGCGGAGATTTCGTATAAGGTATATTCACCGCTCTTACCTGGAATCTCGACCTGCCATTGCTGTTTGACCGACACCAGATCTTTAACCTGGGCGTAGGTTTCCTCGGAAATCAATAGGGTTGTCCCCAAGGTTTTGTTAGCTGCTTCAATTCGACTGGCAAAGTTGACCGCATCTCCGATCGCGGTCATCCGTTGGCTCTGGAGGGAAGCTCCAACTGCACCAATCACAACGTTGCCGTAATGAATGCCAATCCCGATTCTTAACTGCCGATGATAGAGGCTATCAAGGTAAGCGTTGAGGCGTTGCATGGCTTTTTGCATTTCGACCCCTGCCATAACGGCTCTTTCGGCGGCGCGATCGCTACTATCCACCCCAAACAACGCCATCAACCCGTCACCCATGTAGTTATTGATGATGCCACCGTATCGCTCAATTACTCGTCCCATGCGCTTAAAGTATCGATTCAGCACGTAAATCACGTCATAGGCGGGCAAGGCTTCAGAAAAGGTAGTGAATCCGCGCAGATCAGCGAACAGAACGGCGAGTTGTTTTTCTTCACCGATGGAAGTTAGTTTTGTCTTACTGTTGACCTGCTGGTCAATCATTTCAATATCTTCGACATCGAGAGCTAAACGGCGTACAGTGACTCTGCCTTCGCCACAAACCTGAGTTTGACAGGCTAAGCGAATGCGGGAGTCAAACTGTAACCGTTTGGCGAGGGATTCTTCTGCATCATTGCGAGGGGCGCAGTGTTCGAGCCCCTCCAAAACCCAAACTCGGCAGGTCGAGCAACGAGCACTGCCACCGCAGACATGGGTGTGAGGGATGCCCGCACAGAGTGATGATTCCAGAATGGTTTCTGTCTCAGCAACCTGAACCAGTTGTTCGTCCGGTAAGTAGTAGATGTCCGGCATGGGGGATCACGATGGAGGTAATAGGGTTAAATGCAGGGCTGATGGCGGGTGAGCAACGAAAAACGACAGAACGAAGATATGTGGATTCATCTTTCATCCTTATATCTAGATCAGCATCTCTTGAAGGTTGTCATCCGGAAATTAGCAATCACCGCCGTAGAGTGCTAAATTCGGGTAGGTGAACTCAACTGTGGGCAATGTCTAAGATTGTTGTTTTTAAAGAAGAATCCCGGCAGGCACTGGAACGCGGTGTCAATGCCCTGGCTGATGCGGTGCGGATTACACTCGGACCCAAGGGGCGCAACGTTGTGCTCGAAGCCAAATATGGTGCTCCTCAAATTGTGAATGATGGCATTACGATCGCCAAAGAAATTGAGTTAGAAGATCCCCTGGAAAATACAGGGGCTCAACTCATCCGCGAAGTTGCCTCAAAAACAAAGGATTTGGCTGGGGATGGTACTACCACCGCAACGGTATTGGCTCAGGCGATGATCCGCGAAGGATTAAAAAATGTCGCCGCCGGGACGAATCCGGTGAATCTGCGACGTGGCATCGACAAGACGATCGCCAAACTCGTCGAAGGGATTCAGTCAATCGCGAAACCGATCGAAGGCAATGCGATCGCCCAGGTGGCAACCGTCTCAGCCGGCAGCGACGAAGAAATTGGAGCCATGATCGCGGAGGCAATGGATAAAGTCGGTCGCGATGGAGTTATTACGGTTGAAGAATCTAAATCCCTGGCGACAGATTTAGAAGTGGTTGAAGGAATGCAGTTTGACCGGGGTTACATCTCGCCCTATTTCGTCACCGATACCGACCGCATGATCTGCGACCTGGAAAACGTGCGGATTTTGTTGACCGACAAAAAAATTAGCAATATTGCCGACCTCGTTCCCACGTTGGAAAAAATTGCTCGTGCGGGGCAGCCATTGCTAATTATTGCGGAAGATATCGAAGGCGAAGCACTGGCGACTCTCGTAGTGAACCGTTTGCGCGGTGTACTGAATGTAGTTGCGGTTAAAGCACCCAGTTTTGGTGAACGTCGCAAAGCCGTTCTGCAAGATATTGCTGTCTTGACTGGAGGACAACTGATTTCTGAAGAAATTGGGCTTAGCCTCGACATGGTGAGTTTGGAGATGCTGGGGGTCGCCCGCAAAATCACCATCACCAAAGACGACACCACGATTGTGGCGGATGCCCCTGATAAAGTGGCATTAGAAAAGCGGGTCGCTCAGATTCGCCAGGAATTAGCCCGGACTGACTCCGACTACGACACGGAAAAGCTGCAAGAACGCTTGGCAAAGCTGACAGGTGGCGTTGCCGTGATCAAAGTAGGAGCCGCAACCGAAACTGAGCTAAAAGATCGCAAACTGCGAATTGAAGATGCTCTGAATGCGACCAAAGCTGCTGTTGAGGAGGGCATTGTTCCTGGCGGTGGCACAACGCTGATTCACCTGGGACAACAACTGAAAGACTTCAAAGCCGGACTCACAACCGAAGAGCAAATTGGTGCAGATATTGTCATCAGAGCGTTAGAAGCTCCGCTGCGTCAAATTGCTGAAAACGCTGGTGTTGAAGGTTCAGTTGTGGTTGAGAAAGTGCGGGATCTGGAGTTTAATGTGGGCTTCAACGCATTGAACAACCAATACGAAGACCTGATTGTTGCAGGGATTATCGACCCTGCTAAGGTAGTTCGTTCAGCGTTGCAGGATGCTGGCTCGGTTGCCGCTATGGTGCTCACCACTGAGGTATTGGTGGTTGAAAAACCTGAACCTAAACCCGCTGGTGGTGCGCCTGACATGGGTGGCATGGGCGGCATGGGCGGTATGGGTGGTATGGGCATGGGCGGTATGGGTATGGGTGGCATGGGTATGGGTGGAATGATGTAATCTCCTACCCGTCCTCATTCCCATTTCCGTCAGAGGGGCAAAGCACTCGGCAGCAAGATTGCAGTTAATTGCAAGGTTGTTGTCAGTATGCTTTGCTCAGTTTCCCCAGTCCGCCGAGACGGACTACGACAGGGTGAGGAACTATCTTTACGAATAGGACTTATGCCCTTGAAGCCTAAAACTTTGATCTCCCCCCGCCCCTCTCAAAAAGGGAATTTCTAGAATCCCCAATTCTAAGTACTGTGATTCACAGATAGGGTTTGGAAATAAAATCAGGGGGGTGTAGGGGCTTCGCCCCCAGTCAGGGGTTCCACCCCTGCACCCCAAATTCCCACCCTTTATTGACGACGAGTTGTACTCAGGATCGTGAATTAAATAACCTGAAAAACGGCACCCCCATGTACGGGCGCGGCATTCGGCAGAGGGTTCTGAAACGATGGCAAGGGCTTTTGACCGAATGCTACGCCCCTACGCCAGGAATTACACCTTAATCAATTCGCGATCCTAAGGGAGTTTGGGGATCTAACTGCGTAAGTCATGACGAAGTAGAAAAAGGGACTAAACTGCTGCAACCCGATTTACCTGACTCGTGAATTCTAAATGCCCACAAGGTTTACACAAAGCCATAGGATTTCAGCCTATTAGTGCTTCAATTCCCCAGAAATCACCGTTAATATGGCAGATCATTCCCAGTACCCCTTAACCCATGACGACTGCCAAAATTCTCGCCTTTGCCGGAAGTGCCCGTAAAGATTCCCTCAATAAGAAACTAGTAAAAATTGCGGCTGAAGGAGCCAGAGCCGCTGGTGCAGAAGTCACCTCTCTAGACTTTCGTGACCTGCCCTTGCCACTCTATGATGAGGATTTGGAGGCGGCTGAAGGCTTACCAGAGAACGCTCTCAAACTCAAAGCGTTGATGAAAGAACATCATGGGTTTCTGATTGCTTGCCCAGAATATAACAGTTCAATCACTCCATTGCTCAAGAATGCGATTGATTGGGCATCGCGTCGTGAACCGGACGAACCCTGGTTGGCGTGCTTTCAAGGAAAGGTTGCAGTGCTGATGAGTGCTTCTCCAGGTGGGTTAGGCGGGTTGCGAGGGTTGGTTCACGTCCGTTCCATTCTGGGCAATATTGGTGTTATCGTGCTGCCAGATCAGAAGGCGATCGGTAATGCGGGTCAAGCCTTTGATGAAAACGGTAATTTGCAGGATGAATCACAACAGACTGAGGTTTTGCAACTGGGCAGCAAACTTGCATCGATAACCGCCAAATTAATTTGAGCGGTGAAATGTGGGAGAATCTGTACGAATATTTGCAGTTGAGTATGCGGGCAGTATAGCCCTGTGATTCGTAATGGTTTCTCCCACTGAATTACTGTGGGCTTTAATCGGCTTAATCCTGACGATTGGTGGCACCTTTTTGGAGGCGTTTATCACCAATCCACCCTGGAGTTGGGGTAATCAGGGACTCCAGGCACAGTCTCTGGGCGTCACTTACCAGATTGGGGCAGTCTTGCTGGTGGGGTGTATGGGTGGCAAAACGGCAGCTGCCATTGCCCAAGTAGCCTACCTGCTGTTAGGGTTAACCTGGTTTAATGTGTTTACCCAGGGGGGTGGAGTTGATTACATTCATCGCCCCAGCTTCGGTTATCTGTTGGGGTTTATTCCCGGTGCCTGGGTCTGTGGTATGGTCGCCTTTCGAGTGCCCCCTCGTTTGGAGTCACTGGCTTTTAGTTGCCTGTGTGGGTTGCTGTCGGTTCATCTGGTCGGGATTGTTTACCTCGTGCTGGGCTATAACGGGGGGTGGCTTAACGCTCCTAATCTGACGCTATGGCAAGCGATCGCCACTTATTCTTTGAACCCGTTGCCAGGACAGTTGGCGATCGCCTGTGCCGTCACAGTTATTTCCTTCGCCCTGCGCCATCTCATGTTCTACTAGATCCAGAGTTGTGCCAATTTTCTACGCTCACCCCTTGTCATGCCTTTTAAGAACCGTGCCTTTTGGATTTTTGCCCTGATTGGGTTAGCTCTGGATCAGGTGACAAAATATTGGATTGTTCAAAGTTTTGAGTTGGGGCAGAGTGTTCCCCTGTGGGAGGGGGTGTTTCACCTGACGTTTGTCACTAATAAGGGAGCCGCCTTTAGCTTGTTTAGCGGGGGCGTATGGTGGTTGCGCTGGCTCTCATTAATCGTCAGTCTGGCGTTGATGGCACTGGCTGTCTTCGGACCCAAAATGGCGAAGTGGGAGGAAGCGGGGTATGGCTTTATTTTATCGGGCGCATTGGGGAATGGACTCGATCGCTTTCTGGCAGGAGAAGTTGTTGATTTCCTGGACTTTCGTCTGATTCGCTTTCCTGTTTTTAATCTGGCAGATGTCTTTATTAATGTCGGCATCATCTGCCTGCTGATCTCCTTATTTGTCACGCCCAAACGACCCAACGGCAATGGCGAAGAATCGATCTCTTGATCAGACAATGATTGTTCTGAACTAAGCTTATGTCATAATCTTTAACAGATATTTTAATATTCCTGGTTCCAACTCCCAGACACCCTACCATGAGCACCGAAGTTGTTGATTTTAAGAGCCTCGATCGCCACGAGTGCAGTGCTTGCGGTTATCTTTATGAACCCATCAAAGGCGATAGCGGCAGTAATGTCGCTCCTGGCACTGACTTTGCTGACTTACCCAGCAGTTGGCGGTGCCCTGTCTGTGGCGCACGCAAAGCACAATTTCAGAACGTTGGTCCTGTGGGTAACCCCTCTGGGTTTAAGGAAAATCTGAAATATGGGCTTGGAGTCAATACGCTCACCCCAGGTCAGAAGAATATTTTGATTTTTGGTGGTTTGGCATTGGGAGTTTTATTCTTCCTGAGTCTCTATGGGCTGCGATGACGGTAGTCTCATAACCTTTTTGTCATTAATTTCAAGTAAACAAAAAAGCATCAATGTCTCCAATTCTGAAATCGTTGAAACAAATCGTTATAGTTATGGTCGCCCTCGTCCTGTGTACAGGGTGTGCTCGTGGCTTTTTGCCATCCCTCGACTATAACCCTTGGGAATTGGTGTCATTACCCACAGATGTAACTCTCTCTGATATCGCCTTTACGGGCGATCGCAACCATGGTTGGCTGGTCGGCAAGGATTCTACTTTGCTGGAAACTTTTGACGGGGGGAAATCCTGGGAGCTTCGCAGACTCGACTTAGAGGATGAGTTGCCCTACACCTTTACCTCCGTTAGCTTCAGCGGTGAAGAGGGGTGGGTCGCGGGACAGCCCAGTATTCTGTTGCATACGCTTGATGGAGGTCAGTCGTGGTCGCGGGTGCCCCTGAGCGAGCAGTTACCCGGTTCTCCGAGCACGGTTGTGGCTCTTGCCCCTAAAAAAGCTGAGATGACCACCAACATTGGAGCTATTTATCAAACGGCTGATGGTGGAAAGACTTGGCAGGCATTGGTGCAAGAAGCGGTCGGTGTAGTGCGGACGATCGCGCGATCGCCTAAAGGTGGCTACGTAGCAGTTTCTTCGCGTGGAAACTTTTACTCCACCTGGCTCCCAGGGCAAGCCGCATGGGAGCAGCACAACCGTACCAGTTCTCGACGGCTTCAGAGCATGGGGTTTAGCCCAGATGGAGATCTATGGCTGTTGGCACGAGGTGGTAGTTTACAGTTAAGTGCTCCTGGCAGCTTAGACCAATGGCAGGATTCTGTTACACCGGAGTTTGCGACCAGTTGGGGACTACTCGATCTGGCATATCGGACCCCTAATGAAATCTGGGTTGCGGGTGGCAGTGCAAACTTGCTCCGCAGCGAGGATGGTGGTCAGACCTGGCAGAAAGATAAGGCAGTAGAAGACGTTCCCTCTAACTTCTACAAAGTCGTATTTATTTCTCCAGAACAAGGATTTGTGTTGGGTCAAGGCGGAACGTTGTTGAGATATCAACCTTCAGAGAAGGTTGCCTTTGACTCCGAAACGGTCGATAGCTAATAGCTGTTGACTCCATTGAAAGGAGTGGTTGTTAATAGTTCGTAAGTGGATAATAGTCACTATTGATTTAGTTAACTCGTTCTGCTTGTGACTGTTTCACCACTCTCGTATGATAGATAACGAGATGATTACTGTTTTGATTGGGAGGAATCATAATGGCTGGCACCACTGGTGAGCGTCCATTTTCAGACATTGTTACTAGTATTCGTTATTGGGTGATTCACAGCATCACAATTCCCGCTTTATTTATCGCCGGATGGCTTTTTGTCAGCACTGGATTGGCGTATGACGTGTTTGGCACTCCTCGACCCAATGAGTACTACTCTCAAGAGCGTCAAGAAGTTCCCATTGTGAGCGATCGCTTTGAGGGTAAACAGCAAATTGATGATTTTTTGACGCAGATTAAATAACGTTATTTGGTAACAACAAGTTATGACGAGCAACACCCCAAATCAACCGATTTCCTACCCTATTTTTACCGTCCGTTGGTTGGCGGTTCATACCCTTGCCGTTCCCACCATCTTTTTCCTGGGAGCGATCGCTGCAATGCAGTTCATTCAACGATAGGAGCAGTCCCGTGGCACTAGAAAGAAGTCCAAACCCCAATAAGCAACCTGTAGAGCTTAACCGCACTTCTCTATATCTTGGTTTGCTGTTGGTTTTCGTTCTCGGAATTCTATTTTCCAGCTATTTCTTCAACTAGCTGAAACTGAATGTTCTATCAATAGCAATGATGTTTTGATAGAACTGATTTCTGTTATCTAAACACTCAATTACGCGATCGCGTAAATTGAGATTGTAGGTTCAAGCAGTCATCTCTTCAAGTCGTTAGGAGCTAAACTATCATGTCTGAGAGCGGCAGAATTCCTCTGTGGATTGTGGGCTTGGTCGCAGGGTTAGGAGTCATTACAGTTGTGGGTCTCTTTTTCTACGGTGCCTACGCAGGTCTTGGGTCCTCTATTTAAGGTTGGCTTAGGTTAGCAATTCACTGAAAAATGCTTCGTTGAAACGCATTTCATATCACATAAAAGGTTGACTATTGGATACAGTAGTCAACCTTTTTAAGTATTTCTGACCTGTCGAGTCAGCCCACAAAGGACATCGTCTTAACAGGTTTGACTGCGACTCTATAGCAGTACCCGCCTGGGTAAAGTACGGGGTGTAGTGGTGGAACTCCTACACAGGAGGCACTGCCCCCTGCATCCTCTGTACTGAGTCAACTTGCCCACTGCTGTCTATCAGGAATACACATAAAAGTTTTGGTGTGTCATCCCTAACCCAGTGGGTAGCTTGGCAATTTGCACCTGGGCTGCTCCTCCAATGCCATCGCGATCAAAATACAGTGCTCCACTGGACTTGTTGTAGATAAAGCGCACCGCTTCGCCGTTACCGCTAGGCTTGTTGTCTTGAGCACTTGATTCGATACGGAATTGATTGGCTTTGAGGATTCCTGGGGTTAATCCACCTCCAAAGCCATTCTTAGCAATCCGAATCACATCATCAGTGACGACAAAATCCTGGATCATGTCGATGCCGCTCACCGGATTCGCGAAGGAAAAGCCATCCTTTCCTGCACCACCCGTTAAAGTATCGTGACCCATACCACCGCCCAAAAGGTCATTCCCCTGACCACCCTCTAGGAGATCGTCACCTGGGTTACCATAAACGGAGTCATTTCCCTGACTGCCGACCACGATATCGTTTCCCCCTGCCCCCTCCAGTAAATCGTTACCTAGACCACCATCCAATTGATCGTTGCCCAGTCTGCCGTTTATTTGGTCACGCCCGTCCAACCCTAAAAGGAGATTGTCATAATCGTTTCCTAAAATAAAATTGTTGAGGGTGTTGCCTTTGCCGTTGGAGGCACCTGCCGACTGAATATACAAATTCTCGATGTTACTGGGCAGGGTGTAGTGATCGATGTAAGAGTTGACGCTATCAATCCCTCCATTAGGTGACTGTTCAATAACGGCATCTCCTACGCTATCGACTGAGTAGGTATCGTTTCCAAAACCACCGTCCATGCGATCATTGCCTGCACCACCGACGAGTGAATCGTTACCCTCCATGCCAATAAGTTTGTCATCGCCAGCTCCACCCAACAGAAAATCATTGCCTAAAGCCCCTAAGACATTATCATTGCCATCACCTGCAACAACGTAATCATCTCCGTCGCCTGCATCAATATCATCGTCACCTCCATTGGCAAAGATCTCATCATTCCCGCCTTTAGCGAGGATAGTGTCTGATTCGATTCCACCAATCAAGAGATCTTTACCATCGGTGCCTGTGATGTAAGCCATATCAATTCTCCTTGTGTCTTGGTTGAAGTTGTTTTTTGAGAAAGCGAAGACATGAAAATTGCTGTAAAAGTGCTGTAGCAATTGTCGAGACAGTTAATACAACGTCAGTTCGGTTTAAGAGCCTGGCGAATGAATTCGCGGCTATCAACGCGAAGTCCGCCGACACGGACTCCGGTTGAATTGGGGTCAGATGAGTAGGGGCGATCGTCTATAACCCAAGTATTGGTTACGCTAACTCCACCTACAAATTATTCAGTGCAGTGATGGAGGTGCTGGTTGAATGCTGAGAAGCGGTTTGTTGCACCAGGTTTGCTATCACTTCTGCGGCTAATCGTCCCGTCTGAGCAGCACCATTCATATAACCGTAGAATTCATCGCTGAGATGTTCGCCAGCAAACACGAGATTGCCAATATGCACATCTACTCTTTCCTCTGGGTTTTCTGATTCGATGTACAGGAACTCGCTAAACTTCAGATATTGCCCTGGTTTAAAGTTGGTGTAGCCACCACCAATATCAAGATCATTCGCCCATCCAGTACGAACGAAGTGCCCCATTTGAGCGGTTGCAGTTCCCGGTAGTTGCCTATCCAAGCGTGACAGGAATTGTTGCCCCAGCACTAATACAGGCAGGTCAGGTCGAACTTCTCGGCTGCCCATAAAGAAGGTAAGAACCCCATTTTGTTGCTCCGGTTGGCGTTGAGTGTCTTCCCATAGTTGAGCAAATCCTAGATCCGTCCAGGCATCAACAGTGAAGCCAGTCGCTTGTCTCCAAGGGCGATCGCGGAATCCAGCAAATAATTTTTCATTGCGTCCCAAATCGACCTCCTGAATAAACTGCCGTAGCCCGTCTGGTAACGGCGTTTGTAGGTCAACCCGTCGCAACGCTGGGAATGGAATTGCCAGAATTATATAATCTGCATTGACCACCAGAGGATTACCCTGTCTTGACTCCCTTGGCTCTAACGTCAGTTGGAATCCTTCGTTGCGTGATTGAATACGTCGTAAGCACAAACCTGTACGAATTTGTCCAGACAAGGCATTGCTTAAGGACTCGATTAACTTGCCGCTGCCCTCTTTAAAGCAAAACGTTTCATCACTGCTTAACGGTTCAACGGCATCTTGATTTACGGTTGGCAAATTGAAGAGCAACTGTAAAACTGAAGCCTCTTCAGGCTCTACACCATACTCTGTGCGAATTCCAGACTCAATTAGTGTTCGGACAAACGGAGCAAGAATTTTGTCCTGATGTTGGTTCAAGTAATCGGTGACGGACAGGACATCAAACAGTTCAACGTAGGTATCAAAATCCTCCTCAAGCAGAGCAGCATCTGAGCCAATTTGTGCGGCTAACGGACTTAATTTCTCTGCCATCTCGGCTTCAGGAATCAAACGACCTTCGTAATAAAAGGCGGTTTCTGTTACTTGGGAGGTGTCTGCGTGCTCAAATCGGTTGAATAATTCCAAACCGAATTCTTCAGCAAGTGCCAGAATGTCTTCGTGATCCGTATTTACGAAACTACCACCGAAATCATTCACTAATTCGCGATCGATCAAACTTCCTGACTGAATCCGACCGCCCACATTAGATTTCGCTTCATAAACGGTTGCCCTCAACCCCAACTTTTTGAGTTGATAGGCTGCATTCAACCCGGCAATGCCACCCCCGATGATGGCAATCGTGGGATGAGTAGAACCCAGAGCAGGTCGCCAGTTGGGCAAATCAGTCAAGGTTGCGATCGCCGCTCCTCCAGCCAAAGTAGAATATCTCAGGAACCGTCGTCGTGACCATGATTTTTTTCGAGATGTAGAAGATGATGTGACTCGTCGTTGAAGAGATTGTGAATTAGCTGATTTTAGTAGGTGAATCAGCGTTTTGAACAAGGGTGAATGTGCCATGATTGCTTCTTGAGAAAAAAGAAAGAGTTGAAAATTACAAGCTTGAGTAGAAAGATCTAAGTTCGGTGCTGACAGTAGAGAGACTTGTCTAAATGATCTTTAAATCAACCGAAAACACCTCTTTTAGAGCTATAAACAGGCGATCGCCTTGCCGTTATAGTGCTCTCAATGGTGGTTCAAATGGGATAACGCAGCGAACCCAGAACGATAGGTTATTTCATTCACATCTCTATGACATAAAAGGCTCGATGGGTCATATCTAACCCTTTTGATAGCTTGGCAATCTGAATTTGGGCTAATCCACCGATGCCATCGCTGTCAAAATACAGTGTTCCAGTGGACTTGTTGTAAATGAAGCGATCGCTACTATCCTTGGCACTTGATCCGATATGAAACTGATTCGCTTTGAGAGTTCCTAGCGTTAACCCACCCCCAAATCCAATTCTTGCTATTCTGATGTTGTCATCAACAAGATTAAAATCTTTGATCGTGTCGCCCTCATTTGTTGGCGTGCCAAAGTAAAAGGAGTCTTTGCCTGAACCACCTGTGAGGGTATCACGCCCCGAATTACCCAGCAGAAAGTCGTTTCCTGTGCCACCATTCACGATATCGTCGCCTGCACTGCCATTTAACTCATCGCGCCCTGAGCCACCCTCCAGGCTATCGTTACCGTCCCAACCCTCTAAAAAATCATTCCCTGAACCACCAACTAGCCGATCGTCGCCCGAATCACCAGCAATTGAATCGTTGCTCGAACCGCCGTTTAGTGTATCGTTGCCTTGATGACCACGGATAGAATCTCTGCCCTCTAGACCAAAAAGAACATTGTCGAATTCGTTTCCAGCGATTCGATTGTCAAGCTTGTTGCCCGTGCCCTTTAAAGTGCGGCGATCGCTTAACAAGATTAGTCCTTCTACGTTGTTGGTTAGAGTGTAATTGTCAACAGAAGAGGAGACTTGATCATAACCCTCCGCTGCCCGTTCAATTACGGTATCTTGCAGGCTATCAACAACGTAAGAATCGTCTCCAAGTCCGCCTTCCATGATGTCATTGCCCGTTTCTCCATCTAAGACATCATTACCCTCATTGCCCAAAAGGTGATCATCTCCCGTGGCACCATACACCTGATCATTGCCTAAACCTCCTACAGTGTAATCATTTCCATCTCCTGCATAAGCGAAGTCGTTACCCTCCCCAGCATCAATGGTATCGTCGCCTTCCTTGCCGAAAACGGAGTCATTTCCGCCATAAGTAAAGATGGTGTCAATCTCTGCTGTGCCGAGTAGGAAGTCATCAGTATTGGTGCCATTAATATTCATATTTCCTGATAATTTTCTGTGTTCCTAGTGGTTGAAGAGCTATAAATGGTTTGGTGAATTACGAGAGCGATCGCCTATAACCCAACGACAAACGAGCTTGTTGTTCTCAACTTCCCAACAAGCAATTAAGTTAGGACGAAGTGATCCATTATTTGAATGATGAGGTTGTAAATCAGAAGCAGTTGAGATTAGATAGAGTGAAGTTTTCGAGTAGAAATTAAATCTAATGGAGATGAGTCAAGAATAAATCGAATGAAATTTTTGTTATTTGAAAGTTGCATTACCATGAGATGAGTTCCTTAAACTTGAAAAACTAGAATGGAAAAATTGTATGCAGTGATCAATACATCACACTACACTTATGAAGTTTCCACACATTCCAAAATAGGATCGCGATCGCGAAAGATCTGAGTTAGATATAAAACCATGCATCAAGTAAAGTCTTATCCAGACAGCTTTTTGCGCAATTGGTGTAACTGTTTATATATCAACTGAGAAGTTTTTATGTGTCAGTGACAACCCAGTGGATAGCTTGGCAAATTGTATTTGAGCCACTCCGCCGATGCCATCACTATCAAAATAGAGTGCTCCAGTGGATTTGTTATAGATGAAGCGCACAGCTTCGCCGTTACTGTTAGGGTCGCTGCTATCCTTGGCACTTGCCCCAATGCAAAACTGTTCAGCTTTGAGGACACCTGCTGTTAATCCACCCCCAAATCCAATTGAATTAATGTAAATTACGTCATCGGTAACATTAAAATACTTGATTTTGTCAATTCCCTCTTCCGGTTCATAGAAAGAAAAGCCATCTTTTCCTGAACCACCGACCAGGGTGTCATACCCTGTAGAGCCAAACAAAGTATCATCTCCTTGACCACCTTTCAGGATGTCATTACCTGCATCCCCATCTAGATGATCATTGCCAGTGTCACCCGAAAGAACGTTATTTAATTTGTTTCCTCCAATGCTGTTGTCGAGACTATTACCCGTGCCTGTTAACGCATCACCTCCCAAACCCAAGTTCTCAATATAATCTGGCAGCGTGTAATCCTTCAGGTAGGAACCGACACCATCATTACCTTCTGATGGACGCTCAATCACCATGTCTTCAAGGCTATCAACATAGTAGTAATCGTTTCCAACACTACCGTCCATGAAGTCATTACCCGTACCACCATCTAGTTGGTCATCGCCATCATGACCAAACAACTGGTCGTCTCCGGCATCTCCCTTCAGTTGATCGTTGCCTGCCAAACCTACAAGGTAGTCATTACCATTCCCACCGTACAAGAAGTCATTACCTGTGTAACCATCTAATTTATCATCACCATCATTACCAAAAAGTTGATCATTACCAGCCTCACCAAAAATTTCATCATCACCTGAGAGTCCTGAAACAAAATCATTGCCGTCCCCTGCAAAAACGTAGTCGTTTCCATCTCCAGCGTTGACGTAATCATCACCCTCCCAAGCATCAATTGTGTCGTTGCCACCATACCCGAAGATGTTATCAGGTTCACGGGTGCCCAAAAGGGTGTCGTTATTGTTTGTACCTAAGATCTCGTTCATGTTGATTCTCCTGATGAATTGAGATATTTTTAGTAGTCAAGCTCTTCAGAAATTGTGAAAAATTAGCTCTCTTATAAGAGATATGCAAATGTATTTTGAGTGCCAGGCTGATGCGATCGCCCTTTCATCTCTAGTTGAGATATCACTGAATTAGGTTCACTAGATCTAAAACTGTTTAATGAAGTTTTAGATCTGGCTACAACTTTTGCTTAAGTCAGCATCATTCAATGGTGTAAAAGTTTTGGTGCGTCATCGCTAGCCCTTTAGATAGCTGAGCAAGCTGAATTTGAGCTAATCCACCGATGCCATCACTATCGAAATACACTGCCCCAGTGGATTTGTTGTAGATGAAGCGATCGCTGCTATCCTTGGCACTTGCCCCAATGCAAAACTGTTCAGCTTTGAGGACACCTGCCGTTAATCCGCCCCCAAAAACCTCCCAACTCACTCGGATCAAATCATCAACAACTCTAAAGTCTTTGATGGTGTCTATCCCATCTATTACAGAATCAAAGGCAAAAGTATCTTTTCCTGTACCCCCCGTCAGGTTGTCACTGCCTAAACCACCGATTAGTAAATCGTTGTCCGAACCACCGTCCAGGCGATCGTTACCGTTAAAGGCAACCAAAAAGTCATTTCCTTTACCGCCAATCAAAGTATCGTCACCAAAACTACTAAAGCAGTAATCGTTGCCTAAACCGCCGGAAAGGGCGTTATTAAATTCATTGCCATAGAGGTTGTTATCAAGGCTATTGCCTGTACCATTCAAAACGTTGCTTGTTGAGGATAGATACAAGTCCTCTACGTTAGCGGACAAGGTGTAGTTGTTTACGAAAGAGAGAACACTATCACGACCATTCGAGTTCTCTTCAATCACAATGTCTCCAAGGCTGTCAACATAATAGGAATCGTTTCCAAGCCCGCCTTCCATGACGTCATTGCCTGCTTCCCCGTCCAGATAATCGTCTCCCTCATTTCCAATCAGTCGATCCTCTCCAATGAAACCGTACAATCGGTCTTGCCCTAAACCTCCGACAACGAAATCGTTCCCAGCTCCTGCATAAGCGAAGTCATCACCCGCCCCAAGATCAATCGTATCGTCGCCTTCCTTGCCAAAAACGGAGTCATGTCCACCATAGGCAAAGATAGTGTCAACCTCGCTACTACCAATAAGAAAGTCGCTATTGTCTGTACCATTGATGTTCATGGTTATTTTCCTAGTTTATTTAATGGTTTCAGTGGTTTAATTTCTAGAGAGAAGTAAGAGCTAGATCTCTTGAGGGTGATGTGGGAATGTATTTTGGAAAGTTTGATTGATGCGATCGCACTGAATTATCTTTCTAGCACCGAAACGATTAGCGATCGGTGTTTCGATTAAACAATGCTTGTGGTTAGATCAACCGCATTGCAGCCTGGGTACAAGATGGTTATCTACTTACTTTCAAGCACATACAAGTTCTGGTTTGTTAGAGATAAGCCAGGCGATAGCTTGGCAAACTGAATCTGAGCCGATCTTCCAATGCCATCGCTGTCAAAATACAGTGTTCCAGTGGACTTGTTGTAAATGAAGCGATCGCTACTATCCTTAGCACTTGACCCGATGCGGAATTGCTCAGCTTTAAGGGTTCCCAACGTCAATCCACCCCTAAATCCAATCTTCTCAATTCCGATAACGTCATCAATGACCTTAAAATCCGTAATCGTGTCAAGACCCTCTCTTGAGGCGTAGAAGTGAAAGGTATCTTTTCCTGTTCCACCCGTCAGGGTGTCACGGTCTACGCCACCGGCTAAAAAGTCATCGCCTTGATCGCCAATCAAAGTATCTTTGCCTAAAGCACCGTGTAAACTATCTTTTCCCGAACTACCATCTAGATGATCATCGCCTGAGCCACCATAGATATCATCATCGCCTTGATCACCAATCAAAGTATCTTTGCCTGAATCGCCAAACAAAACATCATTATCTAATCCACCGTTAATCCGATCATTACCCTGGTGACCATGGATAGAATCAGTTCCTTCTAAACCAGATAAAATGTTATCGAACTCATTTCCAGAGATCAGATTATTGAGGCTATTGCCTGTGCCATTCAAAGCATTGCTGCCGATTACTAGATTTAAGTTTTCTACGTTGGTAGCTAAGGTGTAGCTCTGCAAGTAAGACTTAACAACATCAGAGCCTTCCGATATCCATTCAATTACGGTATCTCCAAGGCTATCTACAATGTACACATCCTCTCCGATTCCACCATCCATGGAATCGTTGCCCGCACCACCATCCAATAAATCGCTGCCATCCTCTCCAAGAAGTTGGTCATCTCCAGCTTGTCCGAAGACTTCATCATTACCTGAGCCTCCTGAGAGGTAATCGTTACCGTTTTCACCATTGATGAAGTCATCGCCAGCATTACCATTTAAGGTATCTTCACCGTCGTTGCCAAAAAGCTTGTCATTTCCTGATGCACCATAGGCGACATCGTTGCCAGCACCCCCCAACACGTAATCGTTACCCGTTCCTGCATCAACATAATCCTTATCATCTCCAGCATTAATGTAATCGTTGCCTGCCCCCGCAGCAATTGAGTCGATTCCTCCATAGGCATAAATGGTGTCAGCCTCTGCGGTACCCATGAGGATATTTCTGGCATCTGTTCCTGGGATATAGGCCATGTTAATTCTCCTGCTGAATTTCAACGGATTGAGTAGCTAACAAAAGCTACGAATGCTTGGATACGTTACGAGAGCGATCGCTTACAGTTCAGCTGTCATAAATCAGTTTTTATGGTCAACTTCCCAACGCGTGGATGCAGAACGCTCGATTAGATATGCAGTGCCGCGATAGTTTAGGACGATCGCACTTGAGACAGATGTGCAATGTCGAATGGATGAGGAAGAGACATGATAAGGAATACCGCGATATCTAAGCAACATGGATCTAATCTCCTGAGGTCAATAGTTCTCATTCATCAGGCCATCTAAGGTAGAAGGAATACGATCGCAGCACTCTTGATTCGATCTAAAGCGGTGCGATCGCTTCTACTAGCATGGATCTGATGCAACAGGCGTTATACTTTGCGACGACTAAAGGGAATCAGCATAGGAACGCGATCGCGGTAGTTTGCATAATCCTTGCCGTGAATTGCCACTAAATCGCGTTCTTCTAACTGAATGGCGACCAAAATATATGCTGTTGTGATTACCGCAAACACAAGGTGAGCAACAGTCATCGTGGGTGTTGACCAGAATGCAAATAACCAACCGACATACAATGGGTGACGAACATATTTGTAAGGGCCAGGAGTGACAAACTTGAGGGGTGTGTAAACTTTGCCACGCAGATAGAGATAGACCTGGCGTAACCCAAATAGATCAAAGTGGTTAATTAGAAATGTAGACACTAGCACCACTAACCAGCCAAACCCAAAAGAAACATGAAGGAGATTACGAAAAACTGGGTTCTCAACATTCCAAATCGTGACACCTAGAGGTTGCCAGAAATAAAACAGCGTAATCAGGCAAAGGCTAGAGAATAAGACATAGGTGCTGCGCTCAACAGGTCTAGGAACAATTGCCGTCCACCACACTTTGAACTCTTGTCGTGCCATAGCACTGTGTTGAAGCCCAAACAGTCCGAGTAATCCAACATTAACTAGAAGTGCTTGCTCTAAGGGAATGATGGGTGCAGAATCAATGGATTTTGGCACAACAAAATTGCCGACAAATCCGATCGCATACAAAAACGTAACGAAGAAAATAGCGTAACAAACCAGACCATAAACAAATGCAGCGGCTCTGGCAATCTTGTTGCCTGTTTGAAGAGATTGAGTTGTCATTTGATGACTCCAATGAATGTTTTTGAGTGTGTCAAGCTGAAGCGATCGCACTTATCGCGTTGAGAAGACGTCGCATTTGAGAAGATGCCGCATTAGCTATTCGGCTGTTCGATGCGTTCAATCAATGGATTATTGAGAACACAGCGAGAAATTGCCAGTACTTCTGATGAGGTAGGAAATTTAACGTTTCCCGAAACACGAACTCGATCGGTATAAGTGATCTGTTGCCCATCACTGGCAGTTACTTTCAAAGCTTCGTGAGTGTAGTCTCCAGCACCAGGGGACTGAGTTGTAAATGCAATTGGAGAAACTCGATTGGCTTCATTGCCGTATTTAGTCCATACTCCAACTTTACCGTCCATATTTTCTACACTCTCGGATGGACGAAGCTCAAGCAGTAAAGTGACTTTGTTATCACCAGGAATCGTTTGAGGTAGGGTTAAATACCCTTCAATAGAGACTCGTTCACCATCTTTGGCTTGATCACAAACTTGCTCAAGTTCTACTGCTCTTCCAACGGTGGGTGGTTCATCGACACATCCTGCTAATGTCACCAATAGCAATGTAGAACATACAAAAAAATACTTCCTCATGGTTCATTCTGCTTTGATTTGTGAGAAGTCCTGATACGTTATCAAACTAGAACAATGTCGCGTTGAACTGAAAAGTCACTGGGTTTATTGGCGATCGTTGCTACCTGAATTCGTCCCATGCTGTCGCCATAGAACAAGGCACCCGTAGAGCGGTTATAGCTAAATCCACTCAGAGAGTTTGTTTCAAGAAATGTTGTGAGGATTTGAATTTTGTCTCCCTCACTGCGCTTGAAGTCTTTGATGACATCACTATCCATGTTAGGAGAACCCAACCTGAACTTATCTGCGCCCGAACCCCCTGTGAGCATATCGATACCATCTCCACCCGTTAAGATATCGTTGCCCGTGCCCCCGTTGAGGTTATCACTGCCGCCTTCACCGAATAGGTTATCGTCGTTTGAACCACCAGAGATAGAGTTATTGCCAGCGTTACCGTAAATCAGATTTTTCAAGCCATTGCCTGTTGCGTTTAGGGCAGTAGAACCCAGTAGGGCAAGATTTTCAACGTTTGAGGTTAACGTGTAGCTGACAGTGGAATATACCGTGTCATTTCCGGCTGAAGCTGCCTCAATAACGACATCAGATGCTGAATCGACCCAATAGATATCATTGCCAATGCCGCCTTCTAATTGGTCAGCCCCAGCACCACCATTCAGGTGGTCGTTGCCGCTGTCTCCATAGATTTTGTCATTCCCTTCACCCCCATCCATGCCGTCATCGCCGCCACCGCCAAGCACGAGGTCATTCCCGCCAAAAGCATACACAGTGTCGTTGCCTAACTGTGTAGCAATAATATTATCGGCGTTGTTGCCATTGATTTGATTGTTCAAGTCATTGCCAGTGCCGTTAATGGCAGCCGTTCCATCCAGACCAAGGTTTTCAACGTTAGCTCCCAGGGTGTAGTGGATGGTGGAATAGACCGTATCATTTCCCGCCGAAGCCGATTCAGAAACGATGTCGTTGGCAGAATCAACCCAGTAAGTGTCATTCCCAGACCAGCCCTCCATTGTGTCGGCTCCAGTACCTCCATCTAAGTAATCGTTTCCAGCATCTCCATCGATTCGGTCATTACCCTCACCGCCCCAAAGCGCATCATTACCGCCACCCCCAATCAGTTGATCGTTCCCTGCCTCTCCATGAAGCTGATCATCTCCACCGCCATAACTATCGAGATTGTCGCCCCAAAGCACGTCATTTCCATACCCGCCATAGATATGGTCGTTTCCTGCCGGGCTAAATTTTGAATCGCCGTACATAGTGTCATTGTCGCTGTAACCCGCTACCGGATCTTGTGGTCCAGAGCGAATCAAATCATCTCCTGCACCAGCGATGACGATATCATCTCCCAGATAGGTTTCAATCCAATCTGCATCAGGAGATGCTTCAAAATTGTTAGGACCATTGTCACCAAAGTAGTATTGGTATTCCATCTGATTTCTCCAAAAATTGTGGTTTGCATTGCAGCGTTTAACAGAAGGGACTGCATCAAGTGAAGGCGAGGAATTTGAGTTTCCTGCGCGATCGCTCTCACTGACAGCAGTGATCTTCAACTGAACGCAAACTAGAACGACAAGGAATCTTGCAATGCCGATGCAGCAAGGGGCTTAATTTCCGAAGTGGAAATGGAACGCTGCAATCGATGCATTCGATTTACTCACTTTGTCTTGACTGTCCAAAAACGTCCAGGACAGTTTGCCACTTAAGTGGGTCACTTAATGACTTTCTTTGAAATAACTAGAATTTGAATAATGAAAACCTTGTTGGGAGATGATTTTGAGTTTTTAGATCAACCGACAATTTTAAGATGTGGTCAGTTATGCCATAATCTGCAAAATCTTTTGTCAGTTATTTTGATCGTGAGTCATGGGCAGAAATGTATCTGGAATCGCGTAAAGCTAGCTTGATTCTGATTACGTGCAACTCCAAAAAAACAGTAGATAGAGAAGCCCCCAAGTGGGTGATGTCCTGGCAATCGTTCCTATCTTAAAGTCAAAAGCTGAGATTTTCTACAATCCATTTCAATGGTTTGTAGAAACAACGATTGCGTGGAAAGACGGATTGACTAACTATCGGTGACTGCCTCAAAGCAAGTTTCTGAATAGAACGCAGATACGATAGCAACTGTTAAAGCACTTGAGACGGAGAGTTTGGAAATTCGTTCCCAGTGAGGATTCTATCCCTGCACTGCGTCCTGACCAACGCTTTAGTTGCTATAAAACTACTTTTTCATTCAACCTGTATGGCTCAACCTGCTCAAAAACGCAAACGTCGGGGTGTCATTCTTTCAACCTATGGTTGGCAGCGTCTCCAAGACGCTCAGGAGCAACTAGCCATCACCCAAAACGAAGGATATGCTTACACATTAGAACAACTGAGCCATCTCACAGGCTTAAGTGTCCGCTCCATCACTCGGTTACAAAGTTGTAAAATCGCAGTCGATCGCCAAACCTTAGAGGAGTTTTTTCGTGCTTTTGACCTGACTCTTACTGAACAGGACTACCTCCAACCCGCAGGAACCCATGCAGAGGCAGATGTAGAAAAGCCAATCGTAAGAGCGATCGCCCCAGATTGGGGAGAGGCCCCAGATGTTTCCACCTTTTATGGGCGCACTACAGAACTGACCACACTCGCCCAATGGATTCTCCAGGACAATTGCCGCTTAATTGGCATCATTGGCATTGGGGGCGTTGGTAAAACTGCCCTGTCGGTCAAATTAGTAGAGGATATTGTGGGGAATCGGGAGTTGGGAATCGGGAGGGAGATGCCTGACTGTGCCTCAACTCCTACTTTCACACACGTCATTTGGCGATCGCTCCGCAATGCCCCACCCCTCGAAACCCTATTGGCAGAATTAGTTCCCTTTCTATCAGGGCAACAAGAGACAAAAGCTGACATCAGTCGGTTTTTTCAGTGTTTGCAACATCATCGCTGCTTGATTGTTTTAGACAATGTGGAAACCCTGCTAGAGTCGGGCGATCGCTCCGGGCAATATCGTTCTGGGTATGAGGCATATGGAGAGTTGCTGCATCGAATTGCTACAACTCGACACCAAAGCTGTGTGGTCGTCACTAGTCGTGAGAGATGTGCCCAGTCGGCTCAATGGGAAGGAAACCCAACCGTGCAGATGTTGACGTTGAGTGGCTCTCCAGAAGCCTCTCAGGCACTACTCAAGGCAACAGGATTAACCGGATCAGCCGCTCAAACCCAACTGTTGTGCGATCGCTATCGCTGTAATCCTTTGGCATTAAAGATTGTCGCGACGACGATTCGCGATCTCTTTGGTGGCAATATCGATCTTTTTTTAGAACACAACGTCACGCTGTTTGGCGACATTTCCGATTTAATCCAACAACAATGGAACCGCCTCTCTGACTTAGAAAAACAGATCATGGTGTGGTTGGCAATTGACCGAGAATGGGTTTCGTTTGCTCAACTCCAGGCAGATTTACAGGGCAGAATATCATCCATTCAAGTGATGGAAGCCCTGCAACGACTACAGGGGCGATCGCTGATCGAAACCAATGCCAGCCAATTTACATTACAACCTGTTGTGATGGAATATGTCACTGAAATGCTGATCGGTCGCGTTCGTGATGAAATAAGCGATCGCTCATTTCCCATTGTTTCGTCCTCTGGTTCCGTACTGCAAACCCACGCTCTAATTAAAGCCCAAGACAAAGACTACATTCGGGATAGCCAAATTCGAGTAATCTTAACACCATTAATTGTCAGATTACTGCACTGTCTGGGGGCTCAAAAAGAGATCGTTTATCGGTTAAAGCAAATCCTATATCGGCTGCAAGCCGATTACCCCAATCAAGCAAGCTATACCGGCGGTAACATTATTAATCTGTTACGTCATCTTCAAGTTGACCTGAGCGGTTACAACTTCTCCCACCTCAGCGTTTGGCAAGCCGACCTTCAAGATATCTCGCTTCATCGGGTTAATTTTGCCCACTCTGACCTCTCTAAATCCCGATTTACCCAGCCGTTTGGCTTTATTTACTCAGTTGCCTTTAGTCCTGAGGGTCAGCTTCTTGCAACAGGGGACAATAACAATCTGGTATGCCTGTGGCAGGTCGCAGACGGTCAACCGAGACTAACCCTAAAAGGGCATAAGGGTTGGGTTTGGTCAGTTGCCTGGAGTCCCGATGGTCAGATTCTCGCGAGTGGCAGTGAGGATTGTAGCGTCAGGCTCTGGGATGTTGAGACGGGAAATTGTTTGGCAATCTTGCAGGATGACAGTAAGGACACGATTAAGTGTGTGGCGTGGCACCCCAATGGACGTTTTCTCGTCAGTTGTGGAGATAGCAACAAAATTCGCGTATGGGATGTGCAGCGGAAAGCGTGCGTGAAGGTGTTTCAGGAACACAATAATTGGGTCGTGTCAGCTGCCTGGAGCCCCGATGGAACCCTTCTCGCAAGCGGTTCTCAAGACCAAACTATTCGGCTCTGGGATACCAACACTGGGGAGTGCCTGAAAACCTTATCGGGACACGACAGCATTGTCTGGGCTGTTGCCTGGCATCCAGACGGTAAAACCCTCGCAAGCGGTAGCCAAGACCAAACGATCAAACTCTGGAACACGCGCACGGGTCAATGCCTTAAAACCTTACCGGGAAACAGTGCTGTGTTTTCAATTGCCTGGAATCCTCTTTCCCCAGGTCACCCCGGAGATGAGGGAAATGATGTCATGGCCAGTGGACATATCGACCAAACTGTCAGAGTTTGGAATACTCGCACGAGTCAATGCCTCAAAACTTTGCAGGGACACACAAACCTGATCTGGTCTGTCGCGTGGAATCCGGATGGACAAACCCTCGCCAGTGGCTGTGACCAAACCGTCCGAGTGTGGGATGTGCAACAGGGGAAGTGTGTGAAAATCTTGCAGGGGTACAGTAATTCTGTCTATGCCGTGGTGTGGAACCCGGATGGACAAACCCTTGCCAGCAGTAGCAGCGACAGATTGATTCGCCTGTGGGATGCTCAACAGGGGAAGTGCGTCAAAAGCTTGCCAGGGCATAACAGTTGGATTCGTGGTTTAGCCTGGAGTCCCGATGGCAAGATGCTTGCCAGTGGGTCTGCTGATTGGACGGTTCGGCTCTGGGACGCTAGCACTCATCAATGTCTTAAAACCCTGGAAGGACATCATGTCTGGGTTTGGACAGTAGCCTGGAGTCCCGATAGCAGAATGCTTGCCAGTGGGTCTAGTGATCTCACCATTCGGCTATGGGATGTTAGCACAGGGAAATGTCTGAGGGTGTTGCAAGGACACGAGAATGGGATCTGGGCTGTGGCGTGGAGCCCAGATGGCACAAGGCTTGCCAGTGCTTCTGACGATCGCACCATTCGCTTGTGGGATACCAGCACTGGAACTTGTTTACGGGTTTTGACAGAGCATGAAGCCTGGGTTAAGTCGGTGGCGTGGAGTCCCGATGGGATAACTATTGCTAGTGGCTGTGATGACCACACGATCCGGCTTTGGGATGTCAGCACCGGAGATTGTCTGACCTGTTTGCAGGGGCACCACAATATGGTTAGAAGTGTGGCGTGGAGTCCCAATGGATGCATTCTTGCCAGTGGATCGGAAGACCAAACCATTCGGCTCTGGCGAGCAGATACTGGAGAATGTTTGGCTGTTTTGCAGGGGCACACGGGACAGGTCGGTGCGGTGTCGTGGTGCCCGGTTGGTCGGTCAGCAGACAACTTGGTTTTAGCGAGTAGTAGCACCGATGAAACCATCAAGCTATGGGATATCAAGACAGGTCGCTGCTTGAAAACTCTCAGAGCCGATCGCCCCTATGAAGGGATGAACATTACCGGCGTCACAGGCATTACAGAAACGCAAAAAGCAACATTACAGGCATTGGGTGCGACGCGGAGCAATGTCCCTTTAGGGACCAGCACACCTCATCTCACCCTTCTCAATAGCGGTGCATCTCATCCGTCGTCTGGTTCTCCCGAAATTGAACTGTCGGGCTAACCGCAACCATTCATCAATGAGGGTTATATCAATTCAATGGTCACCACATCTTCTGCCTGGATACCCCCTGCCGGGATCACCACCCATGCGGGTAAACCGATTTCATCAGATTTAGAGTTTTTTGCTGCACCACCGATTGAGATCGGCAAAATTACTTCTGCTTACAGTACTCTGACCGTATCAACCCAACCGTTATCAACGGCTCAGCGACTGTTTCGCGCATTGTTGTGGGGCATTGGTTTCACAGTTGTTACTGCGTTACTTGTGACTGCTTTTCACATCCCGTTGCCATGGAATGTGCTGACTGGTTTAGTGGTGGGGGCGATCGCCGCAGCATTGATTTACACTTACATCCTGGTTTTCTATCAAACCTGTTCCTATGTTGGCGAACAGGGAATTGCCGAATACTCCATCAACGGTTCTCGGTCTGCTGAACCCGAATCGAGCATCATGCGCTTTCAAGATGCTGCTAATCTCTACACATCGCAAACTCGACGATACAAAAATGGAGCCTATCAGGGCACAGATTTTCGTTATACCTGGCAGATGCCTGGTCGCAAACCCTTTGAGATCTGGGGAACACACCATGCCCAACAGGGATTACCCGATGACACAAGCAACTGGCATTTTGCAAATGCGGCTGAAGCTGCCTGGAGCAATCACCTCTTGCGGGTGATCAATGAACAATTGCAGCGACTGGGTTATGTCGAATTTCCAATGCAACAAGCCAATCCTCAAGCGGTTCGAGTGGGTCAGGGGTTTCTGGAGTTTGTGCTGAAGGATGGCTCCACACAAACCGTTGCCGTTACTGACATGAAAGATATCAAGCTGCAATCTGGCTCATTTTATTTCGCTCACAAAGACGCTCGATGGTGGTCTGGCAAAGGAAAGTATGAGTTTATGTATAGCAATTTGCCCAACGCCCAATTGTTTCTCTTATGTCTGAACCAGCTAGCAGGGATTCGATGGTCGTGAGGGCGCAAAGGCTGCATCACTCCAGCAGACAGATGTCCTTGAGGGCACGCATTATAACGATGGGTCGTAGCTGTTGGGGTGAGAATCGCCAATGCCCTCACCCTGCACAATCGGCAATTTCGCTGAAGTATTGGTTTCTAAAACTACTTAGAATATAAAGGTATATTTAGATACACTTACTTCCGGGTGTGCTTGTGAACGACAATCGATTGAGAGAGTTACTGGTAGTGGTTGCGATCGCAACAGTAACCACACTCGCATCTACTAGTACTCTTACTTTGCTTCTCAGAACACCTGCCAGTTGTTGTGAGCGTGAGGGCACCCCAAAGTGTGTGCTGCTCAGTGTTTGACTGAGGCTCACACCGGAGTCTGTAGCGTCAACTGCCATGAAGCAATTTTATTTTTCCTGATGAGAAAAGAGTTTCTTCGTACCGTAGATAGATGCTTATTAGATATTTCTTTTACTAAAGACTGATTCGATCGCCCGCCCATGATCGAGTTGCATGGCACACAGCGCAATGTTGTCTGAGTGTAATGTTGTCTGAGTGTAATGTTGTCTAGGTGTAATTTGGTCTAGTGCAGTGGTGTCTGAGTGCAGTGGTGTCTGAGTGTAATGTTGTCTGAGTGTAATGTTGTCTAGGTGTAATTTGGTCTAGTGCAGTGGTGTCTGAGTATCAAGGAGAAATCCCATTGATTTTAGTTGTAGAGCGGTAGTCTGAGGCGATCGCCTTTCAGGGGAATCAATTTACAGCGGTTTTCAGACGAGTGCCACATAGCAAATACCTGTGGATTCAGGCGATGCGAGAGAGTGATTTAGCATACAAAAATGAAAATTGCTGTACGTTTGCTAGTTAAGCTACAACTCAGACTCCAGAGTTTCAAATGACACCCGCCACACAGCATCACCTTTATTAAGAGTGCTGATAACACTTTAATCCTAAATTTTTAACCCGATCGTCCAGTTGCTATTTAGAAGTTATCACGGTAAATGTAAAAGAACTTAAACAAGCAACTCTCAAGTAAACATCTAATGCATGGAAGCACGGTTCGTTAGAACACTAATTCTATTTGTAGTTCTTACCCTGGTCTTTGGGGTGCTCGAACGATTTTTCCCAAGCATTCCTGAACAACCAAAGTGGCGGCGCGGCGTTTGGCTAGACACCTTTTACTGGTTTTTCACTCAATTGGTGACGCAAGTCATTAGTCTTGGGGCGATCGCCCTTGCTGCCGTTCCCTTTTATCTGCTGTTGGGGCGAATTACCATCCAAAATGGGACATTATCCTTGGATGTCAATCAGATTTTAGCTGGCTATGGAGCCGTTTCATACCTGCCACTGTGGGTACAAGGTCTAATCATGATCGTCGTGGGCGATCTTATTGGCTACTGGACACACCGCTGGCATCATAGTCGTCAGCTTTGGAGTATTCATGCCATTCACCATAGCAGTGAAATGATAGATTGGCTCACGGCAATGCGATTACATCCACTCAACGACATTATCTCGCGAGTGTGTCAAGCCACTCCATTACTACTGTTAGGCTTTTCACCTATGGCTGTTGATGTGTATGTGGTATTGCTAACCAGCCATATTGCCCTGATTCACGCCAATGTTTCTTGGACATTTGGTCCGTTTCGTTATGTCATTTCTAGCCCTGCTTTTCATCGCTGGCATCACACAACAGAAGAACTTGGAGCAGGCAAAAATTTTGCCGGACTTTTCCCAGTGTTCGATCTGATTTTTGGTACTTTTTATATGCCACAGGGCGAACAACCCAGGGAATTTGGGTTGATTGGAGAAAAAATCAAGGAAACTTTTCTAGATCAACTCTTGTTTCCTTACCGAACCTGGAAAAGGGTTAGAGCCTGGTTTAATTCAAATCAATCCATAGCTGAGTTTGCCGAGAAGGAACAGATCAAAGCCTCTAATAGCTGAGATATAAAGCAAGCATCTGGCGTAATTGATAGCTGCGGTTTCAACCGCCAAAATTCTGATCCCAAACTCAGGTTAGTTAAAACAACAATGACTCACTACGGTATTCTTTGCTTGGGTGGAACTGGGCACTTAAACACAATGCTCCCACTGGGAGCGGAACTTCAACGCAGGGGTCACTCAATTACGGTCTTCAGTGATGCCCGTGCAGAACGTAGAACGATAGAGGCAGGCTTTAACTTTCGGGCGATCGGTAGTGCGGAAGTTGATCCAGATCGAGCGAAAGTGACCGGGTTAAGGGCATTGTTTCAGGGCATCGACCTGTTTAGAGCAAGGGTGATCGACAGTTTGAGAGAGGCTCCCGTTGCGATTCAGCAAGCGGGTATTGAAGCTCTACTGGTTGATATGTCAGCTTTTGAAGGAGGGGCGATCGCTGATTCTGTGCAAGTTCCGTTTATTACAGTCTGTAGTTCTTTGATGCTGTATCAGGACAATGACATTCCACCGACTTTAACAACCTGGAGCTACAACCCAATCTGGTATTTTCGGTTGCGTAATTGGCTTGCGTACAAACTGCTTTGGCTCCTATCTCGCCCTGTTTGGAGTGCGATCGCTGACTACCGCAAGCAATGCCAATTACCCCCTTACTCCACCTATAATGACTGTTTCTCTAAACTAGCGACAATTAGTCATCAGGTTGCTGAAATCGAATTTCCTCGTCGTAAACTCCCACCCAATTTCCACTTTACTGGACCCTTTCACAGTTCTATTGGACGTTCTAAGGTTGACTTTCCGTTTGAGCAGTTAAACTCCCTTCCCTTGATTTACGTCTCACTGGGAACTTCTCGCAATCGGATCAAAGACTTGTTTTCGCTAATTGCAGAAGCTTGTGCAACCTTAGACGTGCAGCTTGTGATTGCACTAGGAGGTGGGCTAGAACCAGAAGAAGTATCACAACTACCGGGAAATCCAATCGTGGTGAAATACGCTCCACAATTGGAATTACTAAAGCGAGCGAGTCTTTGCATTACTCATGCCGGGTTAAATACGGTTTTAGAATCTCTGAATAATGCCGTTCCATTAGTTGCGATTCCGTTAGCTGACGATCAACTGGGAGTAGCAGCGCGAATTGCCTGGTCTGGTGCCGGAGAGTTATTATCCTTGTCTAATTTAGATGTTTCAAAGTTGCGAAATACTGTTCAGAAAGTTTTAAATCAGAAGGACTATAAACGCCATGCGGTTCGCTTGCAGTCAGCTATTCATCATTCTGGTGGGGTAAAATATGCGGCTGACATCATTGAAGAAGTGATTACGCAAACAAAAATGCAAGCAACGTTAGATTTGACAAGGACTTTGTAGACGACTATTGATAGATTCAAAAGTGAGAGTGAGAGGGAGTAAGCGTTTCCCACCATCAGAGTTTGAGCCATTGCTTTTGCCTTAAGCTTTCTGACCAAGCTATAAAACTTGCTGAATTCAAGTGTTGCCTGCTAAACCCAACCGCCCAATATCGCAGTCATTCATTTAAATATCGCCTACCACTGGATAGAACTTAAATGCAACTCAACGTTCACCCCAGGCTAGAGAGGTGTTCTCACTACAGTTAGAAGTAAAGACCCCTGAGAGATGAGTAAATTGAACTCATAACAACAAATAAGGTTCAGTGTCCCAGGTGCACAGATGCATGTCCACCAGGAACCCTCCTCCTGCATGGAGCAGGGTTAACTTACACAAAGCCATGAAAATGAATGACCGCCTGTTGGTTAGCGTTCCTCCGCTAGTCCAAGGGCGGTTATTGCAGGTGTGTAGCTCTGCGAATTGATGTTCAGTTCGGGTCTTTTTGTTGAGCTAAAATATCCCACGCCCGATCAACCTCATGTAAGATTTCTTGTTCATCTGATTGCAAAATTCGTTCCAGATCCTCTGCTAGCTGGCGAGAGCGAGCCATTAAAGCCGTGTCATCTCCCTCTACAAAAGCCATATCCTGTAACGCTTCCTCATCGTGCTTTCTAAAGGTTTGAGCCGCACGATGCGCTTTATAGGCGCGCACTCCCAATAGCTTTAATGCTTCAACTCCCATATCTAATGCAGATCCAAACGTTTCCCGTTTCATTACCTCCACACCCCGACGAATTAATTCGTAGGCATGACGACGATCGGTTGCCCGCGCCAGAATCCTCAGGTGAGGAAAGTGCTGACGCGCTAAATCGACGATCTCTAAAATCTGCTCACTATCGTCGATCGCAATCACCAAAAGCCTCGCTTGTGCTGCACCAGATGCATAAAGCAAATCAATTCGGGATGCATCTCCATAAAAGACTTTCCAACCAAAGCGACGCAGAAGCTCAATCTGGGCTGGATTATGTTCGAGAACGGTAATCGGATAGCCATTAGCAAGCAGTAACCGCCCTACAACTTGACCAAACCGCCCAAAGCCAGCAATGATCACAGCATTTTCATTATCATCAATCTCATCGGCTTCCTGGTCGTTAGACTGGGAAATGAAGCGAGGCGCAATCAGGCGATCGTAAGCGATCATAAAAATTGGAGAAAGCAGCATTGAAAGTGCAACAACTGCAATCAAACTACCTGCTAAATCCTCTGAGATTACGTTGGTTTGTGCTGCAAAAGAAAACAGGACAAATGCAAACTCGTCTCCTTGTACCAGAGCGAACGCAAACAAAATACTCTGATTTAGATCGAGCTTAAAGAGTCTACCTAGACCAATTAACACGCCAGATTTGAGAATTGAGACTCCGACAATTAGCCCCACAATGAGCATCGGTTGACCCAGGACTAGATTGAAGTTAATACTGGCTCCAACCGAGAGAAAGAATAACCCCAGTAGCAAACTCTGAAACGGTTCTACCGTGCTGTTTAACTCATGGCGATACTCACTTTCTGCCAGCACAACTCCCGCAAGGAAGGTGCCTAATGCAGGAGACAAGCCCACCGCTTGCATTGCCAGCGTAATAGCCACCACCAGTAACAGTGCGGTTGCTGTGAAGATCTCCCGCAGGCGAGTGGCTGCAATAAAGCGGAATATCGGTCGCATCAGGAACCGCCCACCCACAACAATGCCACCGACTGTGCTTATAACCAATAGGGTTTGCTGCCAGCCTGCCAGCGTATTATTCGTTGCTTGATCGACAGATTCAATTGGAGCTGTAGACAGTAGGGGCAACAGTGCCAGAATAGGAATAATAGCAACAGCCTGAAACAGCAAGATGGAGAAGGCAGATTGTCCCTCTTCTGTTTTCATCACTCCCCGTTCAGTTAGGGTTTGCACACCGATCGCCGTTGAGGAAAGCGGCAAGATTAACGCGATCGCCACTGCTGATTGCCAGGGTAATTCCAACAGAAGCCCTATCCCCGACAGGAGAATGACATTAGCAATCATCTGCAATCCGCCCAAGCCCAGAATTGAAACTCGCATTCGCCACAGCAACTCTGGCTGAAGCTGCAACCCCACGAGAAATAACATCATCACGACACCAAATTCGGCGAAGCGCATGACATCCTGACCTTCCTGTCCTACTAAGCGCAACCCAAAGGGACCAATGATAACTCCGGCAATTAAATATCCCAAAACAGAACCCAAACCTAATCGTTTAGAAATTGGGACTGTCAGAACTGCCGCTGCCAAATAAACGAACGCTTGAAAGAAGAAGTTTTCATTAGACATGGAGAGATGGTTCCAGCGAGTTAATTATGTGCTCAGGATCATGATTGAGGTGTTTGGGTTGCTTGAGTTGCTCCCAACCAAAGCGTTGTCGAGGAGGCGATCGCCGTCTCGTGTAGGTGCCCTCCGCAGGCGTGTTGGAGTAGGGGAACCAGGGATAGAACCGCTGTGCTCCGTCCTCCCCAGCCCATTAGAGCGGCGATCGCCACAGACCTGCCCTTGTGACAGCAGGAAATTCGCCAACTGGTTCGCTACGAGATGATTGAGTAGATAAAGGGTGCCGTTGCCGGATTGCCATCGATGCTCATCTCAAACTCATTTATCCAGCATCATCCACCAAAACGGTAACAGCCGCCGCACTGGCTGTCGCTCGCTCTCTAGCCTGCTCCACGGTATCACCTAGAGCCAACGCAACCCCCATGCGACGATTCCGATAAGCGCGAGGCTTCCCAAACAGACGGACTTTACTCGTCGGCACTTGCAACGCTTCGCTAATTCCGGTAAAGCGGGGATTGTCGCCCGCCGCATTGGCGAGAATCACAGCCGATGCTCCCGGTTGGATCAGGGTAATTTCGCCGATGGGAAGCCCTGCGATCGCCCGCACATGCAACTCAAACTCAGACATCGTCTGACTAATCAGCGTCACCATCCCGGTATCGTGAGGACGGGGACTGACTTCACTGAAGTAAACAGTTTGCGCGGTTTCGCCTGCTCCCTGAATAAAAAGTTCAACGCCAAAGATGCCCCATCCCCCAAGAGCCGTTGTAATCTTCTCGGCAATTTTCTGGCACTGCTCTAGCGTCTGGGGGTGCAGGTCGCAGGGTTGCCAGGATTCTCGGTAGTCGCCACTCACCTGAATATGACCAATGGGCGGGCAGAAGTGGGTTCCTGATGCCGAACGAACCGTCAGTAAGGTAATCTCGGTGTCAAAAGGGATAAAGCCTTCGACAATGACTCGCCCCCCTTTAGTGCGTCCCCCGGCTTGGGCGTACTCCCAGGCAGGTTGTATATCTGCCTCGGTGCGAACGGTACTCTGACCTTTTCCAGAGGAACTCATGACGGGTTTGACCACACAGGGCAAGCCTAACTCCGCGATCGCCTGCCGATATTCTGCTTCCGTTTCCGCAAAGCGGTAGGGCGAGGTTTTTAGCCCTAACTCCTCAGCCGCCAGACGCCGAATTCCCTCTCGGTTCATAGTGAGTTGAGTCGCCTTTGCGGTGGGGATAACGCGCCAGCCTTCCTGTTCCAGGTCTACAAGAGTAGCTGTGGCGATCGCCTCGACTTCCGGCACGATCAGCCCCGGTTTTTCCTGCTCAACAACCCGCCGCACCTCGGCTCCATCCAGCATATTGATCACGTGCGATCGATGGGCAACCTGCATTGCGGGTGCATTCGCATAGGCATCCACCGCGATGACTTCTAACCCCAGACGCATGGCTTCAATGGCAACTTCTTTGCCCAGTTCGCCGGAACCAAGCAAGAGAAGCCGTTGAGCAGTGGTGGTCAGGGACGTACCCCAGGAAGACAGATCGGTCATGATGAAACACAGAAGAAGGTTTGTTGTCCCTTTAATTATCTGACGAAGCAGGATCCATATTCCAAATGCTGTTTAGCCAATGCAACGCGATGAATCAACCATTGGCACAGCAGCCTTCAATTTCATACCAATCCATAAATTGGTATTACACCTTTTCCAGTCACCCGTCCTCAGATCAACATTAATCACCAATCATCCCGTGACGACCTCACAAGCGTAGAAATAACCTCAACCAGGGTGTTGGGTGAGTCTAGCTTGGACAGAAAACAATTAAACCCAGATGCTAACGCGCGGTCAGCAGAAACCTCTCGGTGATAGGAGGTGACACCCAAGGCTGGCAGATGGCGAAGATCAGGGCGTGGATGATTGCGAATCTGCTGAATCAACCAATTCCCATCATGCGCCAGCAGTTGAATATTACTGATGAGAAGATGGGGGCGAAACGACTCTAAGAGCAGAAGGGCAGATTCAGCACTGCTGCACCTTCTGACGCTCGCACCAGCTGTTTGTAGAACGAACAACAACAAATCGGCAATGTCTGGTTCATCCTCAACCAATAGGATGTGGATGCCCTCCAGCGAATTTTGCTGGCTCGCTTCTGTAGGTCGGCTTTGATGTGAATGCATAATCGCCACCCTTTGAGGCAAAGCATTATATTCAATACAACACTTCCCATAATTTGAGACATCTTCTGATTGACACATCTGTTTCATTGGATGGCTTCACTTGAGGGTAGATGACAGCGAACGCTTTCAACCTGACTGACCCGTAGGCGATCGCCAATTATTCTCTGGGTTTATAGCGTTCACATCGATCAACGGTCAGGTTGAATGCTGCTGCAATCATCTCTCTTTTGGAGCAATGGTAGCCTGACGGTAAAGACTACCTCTTGTCCTTCTCCGACACTTTCTGCATGAATGGTGCCGTTGTGGAGTTCGGCAATGTGACGGGCGATCGCTAAACCTTCTGGTTTGAATCCGGCGACAGATAACGCTTCTCCTCTCACCAATCAATAACGAAGATGGCGATCGCCTTATTATTCATCCCCAACCAATATTGCACTAAAGCAATTCTGTAATATTGGTCAGAAGAGGGTTCCGGTGTTAAACGAAATTCTTCTAAAAACTCATCAAGAGCAGAACGATATTGACCCAGGAATAAAAGCGATGACCCTTTGATGTAATGGAAAAGAACGAATTCAGAATCGACATCGAGTTGTAGAGCGCGATCGCAGTCCTGAATCACCTCCTGGTGCAAGCCCAAGACGAATTTGATTTGGCTACGCAGGAAATAAGCTGCTAAAGAATGGTCATCGAGTTGTAGAGCGCGATCGCAATCTTGAATTGCCTCCTGATACAATTTCATCTGCAAATAAACAGTCGCCCGATTGAGGTAAGCATCTACAGAATTTGCATCAATTTGCAGCGCATGAGTTAAGTCTTCTAAGGCAGCGGAATAATTTTCAAGGGCAGCGTTAACCACGCCCCTAGACATCCAGGCAACTGCCAGCGTTGGATCAAGTTGTAGTGAACGATCGAGATGTTGCAGTGCATCCGAGTAATCGCCAGAATTAGAGAGCAGTGTACTTTTAGACACCCAGGCTTTAGCATCATGACGATCTGTGATCAGTTGCAAGTTTACGCTTTCGCATACTGATCTTTGGCACGATTTAACAGCGGAATCGCAAATAAGGAATTAGGAGCAGGAGAATCGGCAGGAGCCATAGAGGGTTTTGATATAAAAAGCTAGGCGATCGTTCAACTGCAATCGGTAGATTCTAAAGCCTTCAGGTAACTCGGAAGAAGTATAGGGTTGGTCAGAAAGCTGGACTTGTCTGGCAAGAGGAATGGAACCTTGGGCACTATGAGTAAGGATTCCCCGATGCAGCCTGTACTCATTCACCCCTTCTCCGACTACTCCTTTGGGATGAAACCTGTGAGGGCTTTATAGACCCCTGTACGGATGTTTCGCGAAACGCTCCTACGAAATTCATAAATTGGGTCAGCAACCCCCTATGAGGATTTGCAGTCCTACCAAATGAGTGCGGCGAATGTGATCTCGCTATTTATTCAATTAAGCTGATATTGTGGGAACAAATAGTGCATTCAGAACGTCATCACAGCGTCATTCATATCATTTATTTCTTACTTTTAAAGTACTTTTGAATCATTTCATGCGATATCTGTGTGACAGTTAAACAACAGACTACTACAGAAATAGTTGATCTTTTAAGAGCGATACAACAGATATACAGAGTAAAGATACTAGTTCTGATGACACAGTGTTTAAGTCATGGAGAGATGTAAAAGCAAAGATTCAGTTATGAGCTGATGTGCGATCGCTCCCACCCATTCATAAGCCATGTAGACAACATTCGCCTGTAGCTGAGTTCTAGAGTTTCTACATGGGATAAGCTAAGACCGATAGCTTTATCGGAAGCACAATAGCTAAATTTCTGGATCGACTTCTTAAAGTCATGCTTAAACACAAGCATCTAATGAATTTGATATCTCAATCTATTTTGTTAACGTTATCTCAGCAACCAACGTTACATAAAAATGGATTGAAATCTCTGACCTGGCTTAGTGAATCCTGAGTCATTTCAATTTGCAATTTGAACGTGGAGATCGCAATGAAATTTTCCTGGAAATCCGCTGTCACTCTTTCTATTCTGGCAGCATCAACAATCGTCCCAGTGTTGTCTTTGGCTGATTCGGCATCAGCTCAAGTCGCTAGAGGCATGACTGGTAGCTATGTCGGAGCTGGTGTCTCCGCAGGTGTAAGCAACCCTGATGACGACACTACTTTTGGTGGCAATGTTCAAGGTCGTTATGATCTGGCTAACGCACCCATTTCCTTAAGAGGTTCAGCCCTGATCAGTGATGGAAGTGCTGCTCTCATGCCTATCATTTCCTATGACGTAGGCATCGCTCCTAACACTAACCTTTACCTTGGTGCGGGCTACTCTTTTGTCACAGACGATGAAGATGCTACACCCCTCGGCAACCAAAACGCTCCTGTTTTGACCGCAGGTGTTGAAACGGCAGTTACAAGAAACATTGCCTTATATGGCGATGCAAAACTGGGGATTGATGCCTACGAAGGGAATTCTGATTCTGCTGTCAGCCTACAGTTAGGAGCCGCTTACAGGTTCTAACATCCCGACGAAGCCAGATGTGACGCAGGGGGCACTGCCCCCGCTCCTGGCTTAATCTTAATCGCTACGGTTATCGATAGCTGAAGGGGTATTGCTTTAAAGGGAGCCTCCTTCAGCTACAGCTATATCAGCTAAGGCAGCGATCGCGGTGATTCCCCTGACTGATAAACCTGCCACATCATCTGATAGGCTTGCTCGATTGCCCGTACCGATCGCTCCGTGTCGTAGAGCGGCATGGTGAGGCGTTGTGTGGCGAGTTTAGTTTTGAGAGCGTGCAGGGTTTGGGGGTGTTGTGCGAGTTGAATTGCCTGTTGTTCATACGCTTCTAGCGAAGGTGTGATCAGTTCTGGCAGACCAACAGCGGTTAACAGACTAGCTGCAACACGAGCGGCAAAGGTGTCTCCGAGGGTGGTGAGGACAGGAACTCCTGCCCAGAGTGCATCACTGGCGGTAGTGTGGGCGTTGTAAAAGCGAGTGTCGAGAAACAAATCGGCGAGTTGCAGACGGTTCAGGTGCTCTGCCTTGGGCAGTCGTTGGGCAAAGATCAGGCGATCGCCCCTAATCCCCTGCTTTTCGGCGGTTTGCTTGAGGTTATGTTCTGCCGTTGGATAACTATGAAACAGCCACATCACACTGTTAGGAACCTGTTGTAGAATCCGCATCCACACCGAAAACAAGTGAGGATCAATTTTGCGGGTGTTGTTAAAGCAACAGTAGACAAAACCTGTTTCTGGCAAACCTATGGCAGGGCGAGAAGGGGCAGGAGGAATCGCTTGTTGGTTGTCATTGATTTGATAGCAATGAGGCAGATAAACGCAGTGCTCCGTCATGGTGGAAGCTAGCTCCGGTGGGGTGATGACCCGATCGGTGAGGACGTAATCGATAAAGTCTGCGCCCATCGTGCCGGGATAGCCCAAATAGTTCACTTGAATTGGGGCAGGTTGCAGCGCAAATAGCCGGGGAGAGCTAAATTCGGTGTAACCTGCTAGATCTACCAGAATATCAATGCCGTCTTGAAAGACTTGTTGGGCACTGGCGGCAGGTGTCCAATGACTGATATCTATAAAGCGATCGCACTCCTGTTCAAAGGTCTTACGGTAGTCGCTGCCATCATCAGGACCGAGGGAATAGGCAAACACTTCAAACTGCTCACGGTTATGCAGCCCAAACAATCGCACCATCAGGTGAGCCACGGCATGATCGCGAAAATCCCCGGAGACATAGCCGATTCGTAATCGACGATGGGCTGTATGAGGCTTCTCATTGAACTGGAAGCCCAACTGTTGACGACGTTCTGCGACGGATTGGGCAATCGCCTGTGCGGTCTGTTGTGCGATCGCCTGTTGTTGTGCGGCTGAAAAAGGGAGCAGTAACGTGTTCAAAGGAGTGACTGAACAGGGTTTGCCCTGATCCAGTTGGGTTTGAGCAACCGTGATGAGGCGATCGCTCAGAGCTTCCACATCTGCCCACTGGCAGGTTTGTCGCAACAAACGCACCAATCCATCCAGAGCTTTGAGATTATCTGGTTCACGCTGCAACACCTGCCGATAGGCGGTTTCTGCTTCTGCAAATCGCTCTAGCTTTAACAGCGTATTGCCCAAATTTAATCCGGCATGGGTCAAATTGGGTTGCAGTGCCAGAGCTTGTTCAAAGTGGGCGATCGCCTCTCGTGCGCGACCTAACTCGTACAGGATGATGCCCAAATTGTTGTGCGTTTCGACTGACTCAGGGTTGAGGGTCAATGCGCGTTGAAAACAGCGGATTGCTTCCTCCCAATGCTCCTGCATCTGGTGAGCCGTGCCCAAACGCAACCAAGTTTCGGCTTGATCGGGTCGCAGCTTGAGGGCTTGTTGATAGCGAGCGATCGCCCGATCGTACTGCTGGCGTTGTTGCAGGGCATTTCCCAAATTCAAGAGAGCTTGCGTGTTTTGCGGTTGACGAGCTACAACCTGTTGATAGTGGGCGATCGCGTCTGAAAGATTTCCCTGTCGATGCAATGCCAATGCCAGGTTATAGCGCACATCGGTTAACTGAGGCTGCAACTGCAATGCCCGTTGATAAGCTGTAATGCCCTCCTCCACTTGTTCACAACTGCACAAGGCAACGCCCAGATGCCCATGATATTCAGCCGCGTTGGGTGCCAGGGCGATCGCCTGTTGCAAGGAGGTTAAAGCAGCTTCGGTGTCACGTAGTTGGAGTTGTGCCAGTCCCAACAAATGGAGTGCCTGTGCCGTTTGAGGCTGCTGTTGCAGGATTTGCTGACAAATTCGTTGCACCTCTGCGAACTGTCCGGCTTGCCCCAACTGGGCGGCTTGGTCTAACAACTGGGTGATTGCGGAAGGAGATAGCTGAGCAACGGACGGCAGGTCGGGTGGTGACGGAGGAATTGGTTCTAAAAAAGATTCGTGGATTGGATGCTCCGTCTTTATCGGGGGATTTAACGGTGTTAGTTCCAGTGTTTCTAGGGAGTTGAGCCACTCTATCCACTGGTGAACACGCACTGACCAGATACAATTCTGATTGATATAGTCCACTTGCTGTTGTAACGCTGTCTCGACTGCGGTTGGGTCGGTTGCCTGTGCCTGCAACACCCGCACCGTTGCGTCTACAAACTGCTGACAAAATGCTTGCCGAGTTTCTGGTGTAAAGGAGACAAACCGTTGAGCGACAGCAGTTTCAGCATCAGCAATGGGAATTAACTGAGCAAAACCTGCGGTGGTTTCGGGCAAGGCTCCGATCGCACTGGTAATTACCCGACACCCACTGGCGATCGCCTCCATTGCCGCAATACAAGACGTTTCAAAGAAGATATTGGGATACGTCCATACTGTTACCGATCGCAATGCCTGGGCGAGTTCCGATTGAGATAGAGAGCCAACATAGTCCACCCCCTGCAATGCATAGCAACGGTCATACAGTTCCTTAAACTCATCTTCAGCTGCATCCTGTTGATAGACGCGCATACTCGAAAACACCTTGAGCGTAGTTCCAGGAACAGCATCTCGAATTCTAGGAAACAGCTCTAGCAAGAGTTCTAACCCCCGAAAGGGAGTGCTGGTATATGCCAAGATGGGTGCTTGAGTTTTAGCGGCAAGAATTGATGGTTCAGAAGAAAAAAGAGATTGAAAGGTTGGGGCGATCGCATTTCGCAACACTCGCATTTTGTTCAACGGTAGCCCAAAGTGTTGGTGAAACTGGTTTCGCTGCCACTCACTCACCATGGCGAACCCGTCATATGCCTGTTGTTGTTCTCGTTGATGGAGCGATCGCGCATTTTCTTGATCAGCTGCACTTTGAATCCAACACACTAACCGCGTTGAATCAGGTAACAATCGGCGAAAGTGTTGCCCCACTTCAGGTTGGTTGACCACAATCAACGCATCTAACGCCAGGGATTTGAGCAATTCGGGTGAACCTGCTGACAACGGTAAACAAATGACTCCACGCGAGAGATCAGTCAGAGCGGTGTTGTTTAACAAAAACGCCGTATGTCCTGCCTGTGCCAATGCCTCTGCCAGGTAGCACGCCGCGGATTGAGAACCACCCAGGGGTTGCTGATAGGGTGTTTCAGTTCGATAATCCCAGGGGATAGGGTCAAGAAAAGCAATCCGCATAGGGAAGAAGGAAGGAAAGAAGAAGGAAAAAAGAAAAGGATTAAGGATGAGGGGTAAAGGATAAAAAGTGAGAAGAGAAGAAAGAATAGGATAAACGCCTGTACAGCAGTGGTAAGTTTTTGAGAATCATATCTGCATCCAGCGACGCTAATTTGAAGTTTTGCATCCTCACAACATCCTCGTTTTTATCCTTTATCTTTTATCGTTGTATTCCTTATTGTCCTCTTTCCCTGAGCTTTCCTCCATCTTTCCTCTCTTATCCTTCATCGTTTATCCTTCTTTCTTCTCTCTTCTTTTTTCCTTCTTTCCTATGCGTGTCATTATTCAACGAGTCACCTCTTCCCAGGTCACGATCGATGGAGCGGTGCAAAGCAGTTCCCCCTCTAGGGTAATCGCAGGTAGTATTGGGCGAGGGCTAAATCTGCTGGTGGGTATTGCTGAGACGGATACAGAAGCAGAGCTAGAGTGGATGGCGCGTAAGTGTTTGGAACTGCGTTTGTTTCCCTCAGAAACGAGTGGGTTTGACCAGTCGGTGCAGGAGATTGGAGGAGAATTGCTGGTGATCAGCCAATTCACGCTGTATGGGGATGCTCGTAAAGGTCGCCGTCCGTCGTTTGACAAAGCGGCTACACCTGTTCACGCAGAACAACTTTACAACCAGTTTGTTGATAAATTGCGAAGCAGTGGGTTGCGGGTCGAAACAGGGCGATTCGGTGCCAATATGCAGGTGGCGATCGCCAATGATGGCCCTGTGACGCTGATGTTAGAGAAGGAGGCGATTTAGGGAACTCTTTAGACGGAGAATATATGACTTTTGTCAATATGTTTAAGGAAGAGTTGAATGCAGTATAAGCTATCCAAATCATTAAAAGTCGATTTTTTGTTGACGGCTTATGACTTAGCTGATACTGTGAAGAAATATTTAATTTTTTCCCATAGTTGTAACTCTATTGTTTCGATTTATGACAGGAGTTGTTGCTTTGAATCAGAGCCAAGCCCATCCCTTCGACGGTCGGTTTACTCTGCGCCCCACTCCAAACCTAACCGTATTCTGTGACTTTGACGGTCCGATTATTGATGTCAGCGATCGCTATTACAACACCTACCAACTCGCGTTAGCCGACGTTCAAACTGCCTATCAAGACAAAGGCGCGCCCCTGCCATTGTGCCTGTTGAGCAAAACCCACTTTTGGCAAATGAAACAAGACCGGGTTCCCGATCTCGAAATCGCGTTGCGGTCGGGGTTGCGGCAGGAACAGATGGATTACTTTTTGCAGCGGGTGTGCTCCATCGTGAATCAGCCTGCCTTGCTACATCAAGACCACCTGCAACCAGGAGTGCGGTGGGCACTGGAACTGCTCCACTCGCAGGGCGTGCGTCTGGTGCTGGTCACCCTGCGGAGTCAAGAGCAAGCCACTGAGATTTTGCAGAGCTATGGGCTGGCAAACCTGTTTACGCTAATTCGCGGCACGCAGGATGACACGGTTGCCTATGGCAACGCGGCTGAAAGTAAGATCCAACTGTTGGCCGAAGTATTGCAAGAGTTTCCCCATTGGGCAACTGAGCCTGCCTGGATGATTGGCGATACTGAAGCTGATATTTTGGCAGGGCAAGCTTCTAACATTCCGACGATCGCCCTCACTTGTGGCATTCGCAGCCAAACCTATTTGGAAAAGTTTTTGCCCACCCGCATTCACAGTGAGTTGCTGTCAGCAGCGCATTATCTGGTGAGTCAAAGCTTATTTGCCAGTGTGTAAACTGGGCGATCGTCAACGGTCGGTGGTCAATGGTCAATGGTTGATGAAGTGTGGATTCGGGATAAGGATCTTGGTGATTAAACCCGCTGTTATGCACTTAGTACTGTGATTCACAGATAGGGTTTGGAAATAAAACCAGGGGGGTGTGGGGCTGCGCCCCCAGCCAGGGGTTCCACCCCTGCACCCCAAATTTCCACCCTTATTGACGATGAGTTGTACTTAGGATCGTGAATTAAATAACCTGAAAAACGGCAACCCCCTTTACGGGCGTGGCAGTCGGCAGAGGGTTCTGAAACAATGGCAAGGGCTTTTGACCGAATGCCACGTCCCTACGCCAGGAATTACACCTTAATAAATTCGTGATCCTTAACAGGACAGACGCGATTAATCGCATCTCTTTCAGCAGGACTCACTCTAGAGCTATAACTCGGCTCATCCCCTTGTCTTTTTTCTCTCTTCTCTTTATTCCCCTTTATCCTTTAGCGTTTATCCTTTTTACTGATTGCGTTCACCACATTGATGGGATCGCCTTTCAAGCACGCGGCGATCGCTTGCAAAATTTCCTGCCCCAACCGAGCGAGAGCTTCCTGCGAGTTATAGGCAATGTGAGGCGTCAAGACGACATTATCCAACTGGGCTAACGCTTGAATCTCTGGACTCGTTGTGCCATCGGTGGGTTCTTGCTCAAACACATCGAGAGCAGCACCCGCAATGCGTTTCTCTTGCAGTACGGTGAGCAGTGCTTTGGGATCTACGATCGCCCCTCGTGCGGTGTTGATCAGATAAGCGGTCGGCTTCATCAAGCGCAAGCGTCGCTCATCCAGCAGGTATTTGGATTGGGGGGTGAGGGGCAGGTGCAAGCTAACGATATCGGATTCGGCTAACAGGCGATCGAGTTGCTCTGGAGATGTTTTTGAGGTGGCGTAGGTGACGGTCATACCCAGTGCGATCGCCCGTTGTTCCACGGCTTGAGCGATCGCCCCATGACCAATTAGCCCAAGCTTTTTGCCCGACAACTCTACCCCCTGCAACGGTTTAAAGTCCCAAATGCCTTGAGTCAACAACCCATGAGCGGTAACAATGCGGCGAGTAATGGCAAACATCAACCCCAGCGTAAATTCTGCGACGGCTAACACGTTGTTGGTGGGGCAGTTCATGACTTGGATGCCTGCCTCAGTTGCAGCAGCTACGTCAACGTGGTTGTAACCAATCCCTGGCACTACGATGTATCTCAAATGAGGGCACTGTTGGATGACGGATGGAGTAATGGCAACCACCGCTGTACCAATTAGCTCTGCCCCTTGAATCCGTTGGATTAGCTCTGTCTCACTTGCCGGGATGTCGTCATAGCGGGTGACTTCACCAAGGCGATTGAGTGCCTGCCAATCTTCATCCAGTAGCTCAAGGTAATCGGGGAAAACCAGTTTCATGAGGGTATTATTCTACGGCAGGTTCAGGAGAACGCTCTGGAGGGGGTGTTGTAGAGGGTGGGTCTTCGATCGCCATGGATGGGTGAAAGTAATCGTAGATTTGCTGTGCCATTTTGGGACCGATGCCCGATACCTCCGCAATTTGTTGGGGAGATGCCTCGCGCAGGTAATCGATCGAGCGGAAGTGTGCCAGCAGTTGCTTTTGGCGGGTGTAACCCAACCCTGGGATCTCTTCTAGACGGGAACGCCGCATGCGATCGCTGCGTTGTTGACGATGGAAGCTAACAGCAAAGCGGTGGGCTTCATCGCGTAAGCGGCGCAGTAATTGAACGCCCGGTTGTTCTGCCTCCGTAGCAAGGGGTGATGATTCCCCTGGTAAGAAGATCTCTTCGCGTTGCTTGGCTAGGCTGACGACCTTGACATCTTCCATCAAGTTCATCTCGCGCAGCACTTCCACCACGGCTGAGAGTTGCCCTTTGCCTCCGTCGATCATCACCAAATCAGGGAAGTCGGGGTTGCCCACCCGTTGCAAATTGGGATCTTGGGCATAGCGGCGGAAACGACGTTGAATCACCTCTGCCATGCTGGCGAAGTCATCGGAGTGACCCGATCGCACCGTAGGGTTCTTGATTTTGTAGTGGCGATAGTGTTGCTTGGCGGGCAAGCCATCCACAAACACCACCTGAGAGGCGACAGCATCTGATCCCTGAATGTGGGAGATGTCATAGCCTTCGAGTCGATGCGGCAGGTCGGGCAGGTCGAGCAGTTCTGCCAGGTCGAGCATAGCTTGATTGTTGCGATCGGCAAAGCGTTGGGTGCGTGCCAGTTCGTATCCGGCGTTGCGCTCTACCATGTCGATCAGGTCGGCTTTGGTTTGCCGATGCGGAACGACAATCGTCACTTTGCGTCCCCGTCGTTCCGTCAAGAACTGCGACAAAATATCGCCATCGGGCAATTCATGCTGCACCAAAATCTCAGCGGGAATTTCGATCGATTCGACGGTTTGGAAGTGTTCCTCTAAGGCTCGTTGCAAAATCGCTCCGGGTGTACCGGATTGAGCATCTGCGACAAATCCCAACCGTCCCACCAGCCGTCCGGCACGAATCTGGAAGAGTTGAATGCAGGCGTGTTGATCGTCAGCGGCAAGGGCGATCGCATCTCTGGAAAGCGTATCATCCGGCAGCGATACTTTTTGGTCGGCACCGAGGGACTGAATCCCGCGAATCTGGTCGCGCAACCGAGCCGCATATTCAAAGTTGAGGTCTTCAGCGGCTTTCTCCATCTGGGCTGATAGGATTTCCTCCAGTTCTTGAGTGCGTCCCTGGAAAATCATTGCCACCTTTTGCAAGATCTTGCGATAGTCCTCGGAGCTAATCAACTTTTGACACACCCCCGGACACCGCCCGATGTCGTAGTTGAGGCAGGGACGATCTTTAAACAGCGGTTGGGGACGTTGCCGCAGGGGAAAGACCCGCTTCACCAGATTCAAGGTACGGCGCAACAAACCCACATCTACATAAGGGCCGTAATAGCGGTCTTTCTCATTGCCCGATCGCCGCTTACGGGTGATAAAAATGCGGGGATATTCCTCTGACCAGGTGATGCAGAGATAGGGATACTTTTTGTCATCTTTGAGCAGCACGTTGAAGTGGGGTTGATGCTGCTTCACCAAATTGGCTTCGAGTGCCAGTGCCTCCGCTTCTGTATCGGTGACAATGAACTCAATCTCAGCCACCTGCATCACCATCAAGGCAATGCGGGGGTTGTGGTCGTGGTTGTCCCGAAAATAGGAGCGAACGCGCGATCGCAAACTCTTGGACTTGCCAATGTAGAGAATGTTATCGCTGGCATCGCGCATGAAATAGACCCCTGGCTCCTGGGGAATCTCTTTGAGGCGAGTCTCCAGACGCTCAGGATCTTTAACTAGAGTGAGAGCTTTGTCAGAAGTCACAGGCTAAGCGATCGCACCGCTGTAGAGGGTTAGTAGAGGGTCAGGTGCATTCACTTTTTAGGATACTGTGTTGAGATGCAGATGGGGTGGGCGATTCCCGAATTGATGTGGCGGATTACTGATCAGGGCTGAGCCGCTTCCAATAGGATTGAGGTCGTTGTGCCCGCATTGACCCCAGTTGTACCCGATAGCGTGCCTCGGTGCTGGTGTCTACAGGGCGCAGAAACCCCCTTTGCAGCAGGCGATCAAAGGCGGCGTAGATGGCGGATTCCTCAAGATCGTTGTTTTGATTGAGAGCGGCGATCGCCTCTGCCCTGGTCATCCCTGTTGGGGGTTGCGATCGCAACATCGAATTCACCAACTGCCGCTCTAAATCAGGTAATGCCAGCACATCCGCCATGGTCAACCCAGTTTGGGGCGAACGAGATGTTGGTGGTGTCTGGTCTGGGTTAGGTTCCAGCATCTAGGCTGTGATTTTGGCAACAACGTTATTGATCAGCTGAGTGATGGGGTGATCAGGATAGCAGAGGCAGAAAATCTGACGACTTGCCAAGCGCATCATTTCATCGGATTGCGGTAGCACTGCCGCCACCGGGACATCGTAGGTCTTCTCCATCTCCTGACGGATATCGTTGAAGTCGTAATCCGTCAAAACCTTATTGACCAGCAACACAATCTTAGGAACGGCTAATTCTTTGGCTACTTTCACCGTCAAAGCAGTACCCTGATAGTCTTGATAATCGGGACGCAAAATCACAATCAGCAGATTAGAAATACCGATTGACAACAGGGTTTCTTCGTTGACCCCTGGATGAGTGTCGATCAACAAGTAATCGAGTTTCAGACTTTGACACAGTTGCTCATACCCACTGGTGAGCAGCCCAACATCATAGCCCTCACTTAACACCGTGGTGATTTCATTTACCTTCATACTGGAGGGAATCAGGTAAATCTTGCCGCCGCTAGCCGCAACTTTATCTGCACCATCCGCAAGGGTTGGGCTAACATCAAACGCAGCTTCCTCGACTGAGCAACGTCCCAAGAGGTAGTCATTGAGCGTGTATCTGACCTTCTTAATGTCTAATCCAAACAGGACATGAATCCCTGGAGATTGAATATCTGTATCGATGACTCCAACTCGATGTCCCTGGACTGCCAGACTACCTGACAAGTTAGCTACTAAATTTGATTTCCCTGTACCACCTCGAAACGAGTGAACAGATACGATTTTCCCCATAGTTTGACTGCAATGAAGGTGAGCAGTTCACACTTGCCCTAATGTTATCGAACACGGATTGATGAACTCCAGGTATGATACCGCAGGCAAACGGGGAATGGGGGAATGGAGACGTAAAAGGGGAATGGGTGGAGGCGCGATGAAGGGTGTCTGTGCTGGAGTAGAGGAAAATGATGTTTCAGGTTTCATTTTTCTCGCTTTTTGGTGTTATTTTTCGCTCTTGTTTACTTCATCACAAGAGTAAATTTTTGATCTCTTTTTGAGATTGCGCTAAACGGTTAGCCAGCAGGGAAATCATGAATTCCTGAAACGCCGCTGCCGCTTGAGGATCATCCTGTTGCATCTGTTGCAGGTTTTCAGCCGAGAGACGATAGAGAATCGTAGATTGATCGGCGATCGCAGAGGTTTCGTGTTCTGTGCGAGTGTAGAAAGCAATCTCACCCACAATGGTGCCTGCTCCCAGAGTTTGTACTCGGACGGTTTGCTTGCGATCGAGTTCAAGCAGGGTGCTGACCTGCCCAGATTCCACAAAGTACAGTGAATCGGCTTTGGTATGTTGCCGAAACAGCCAGTCTCCGGCAGCAAGTTGCGATCGCTCCAGGTATTTCGTAAACGGTGCCACCTGGTCGGGGTCTGAAAACACCCGTTGCAGTTGCAATGTCAACGGCATAAACCGTCCCCGTCGCCAGGTAACAGACTCCAAAATCTGGGCTTCACACCACTCCATACCCCGATCGAGATCGGCAAACACCTGACAGATCGGGTCATCTTCCTCCAGACATCCCCCCTGTCTTAGCATCTTTTCAGTGCGGCGGTGCAGATGGGTAAAGACCAGACGCAGCCCTTGTTTGCGTCCCAGTTGTTTGAGTTTGACGAAACTCAACACGGCTGAAGAGTCAAGCCCACTGACCAGCCGAAAGTCGAGGATGACAAAGTGCAGGGGTTCCAGATCAGGGTCAGTGAGCCGTTGACGAATCTGGTTGAGCAGACGATTGGCAGTGCCAAAAAAGATAAATCCCTGTAGCTCTAAGATGTAGACCTGGTCGCCCTTTTCCCGAATCAGGGTTTCCTGGTGTTGTGGTCGCGAGACATGGCTGGTGTAGCTGGAGCCTGACAACACGTGTTTGGCAATGCGGGTCTGGCTGTAGTTGAGCACGAACAAAATAATGGTGGCAATCAAGCCTACGCCAACTCCTTCTAAAAAACCCACAACCCCAATGAATACCAAAATCAGAACGACTACCCCATAGTCAGCCCTGGGTAGGGTAAACCAGGCATCAAAGAGCCATTCCAGCAACAGTGACAGCCCTAAAAACAGCAACAATCCACCAATGATGGGCTTGGGCAAATACGCCACAAAAAAGGGACCCAGCACCAGGGCAACGATAAAAATAGCCGCTGCACTGATGCCCGTGAGGCGATTTCTGCCGCCCATCTTATATGCCAGCACCGAACTGCTGAGGGAATGGGTTCCAGGCATACCACCGCTCAACCCTGACACTAAATTAGCAATCCCCAAAGATTTGAGTTCGCGGTTCAGGTCGATATCCTGGTCGGTTGCCAGTTCCAATGCACTCGCACTCAACAGCAACGATAGACTGGTGAGCACCACGACCACGGCCATACTGCCCAGTTGATCAAGGATCACCCCTCCATTCATCTGCGGCAGAGCCGTGAGGGTAATCGGTTGCCACATTCCGCCGCTGCTACTCCCCAGGTCAGCCAGAAACCAACCATTAGCACTGGCAGTGGCGATCGAGGTTTGGGTCGCGGTCAAAATGCCATAAAACAGAGCGATCGCCCCCAGACACAGAGCAGGCATCACCCAAAACTGTGTAAAGCGGCGCGAGATCAGCAACAGGGCGATCGCAAACCCCAACCCAGATAGCCAATGCGGCAAGACATCGAGGGTAAACAGGTCGGGCAACTGCGTCCAGGTCAGGGAGACATCCGCCAGCATATGAAATGCCCCTTTGAGCAGCAGCCATCCCGTGCCTGCCAGAAAACCGCCCACCACGGGATAGGGAATAAAGCGAATTAACTCTCCCACTTTGAGCCAACCCAACACTAACGAAAACGCCCCTGTAAGCATTGAGGTAAGGGCGATCGCCCCAACAACAGTGACCACAATCTCTTCAGTAGTGGCGGTGCCTGCCATGCGGCTCTCGATCGATGTAGCAATCAGTGCCAGGATGGCGATCTGTTCCGGTTGAGGATTGGAGATGACCCCCGGATAAGAACTTGTCAGGGAAACCACCAGGCGGATGAGGACGTTGCTCATCAACACAATGCCAACCCCTAGCGAAATTTGATTAGACAACCCCCCTGAAAAGACCAGTGCGGCTAGCGAGATGGCTTTTAGCACCGAGATGACCCCTGACATTAACCCGGCACTAAAGCCAGGGAACCACTGACTAAACCATGTTATTTTGCTGGGTTGTTGCTCAGACTGAGACTGGGGCGAATCAACGGATGATTGCGGCTGCATGTGAATGAATGAGAATTACGGGTCGCAAATATAACTTGGCAGTCCTTCAATATACAGAAGTTTACAGAGGAAGGAGGTTAAGGTTTTGTTATGGTTGCTGCTACGACAATAAATTCTCAATCTCCTGATACGCCTGGTTCAAACGGGTTGCCAACAGAGCAATCATAAATTCTTGAAACACAGTGGCAACTTCAGGTTCGTTTTGCTGCATCTGCTGCAAGCGATCGACCGAGAGGCTGTAGAGGATGGTGGGTTGATCCGCGATCGCCGAAGTTTGATAAGGACTTTGAGTATGGAAGGCAATTTCGCCAACGGTTGTACCGACTCCCAGCGTTTGTAGTCTGACAGTAGTCTGGTTAGCCCGTTCTAGCAGGGTAGTAATCTGCCCTGATTCAATAAAATAGAGGGCTTCAGGCTGTTGCCCTTGGTGAAATAGCCAATCTCCGGTAGCAAGTTGCGATCGCTCCAGGTATTTTGTAAACGGTGCCACCTGGTCAGGGTCTGAAAACACCCGTTGCAGTTGCAGTGTCAGGGGCATAAACCGTCCGCGCCGCCAGGTCACCGCTTCTAAAATCTGCCCTTCGCACCACTCCATGCCCCGATCGAGATCGGCAAACACCAGGCAGATTGGGTCATTCTCTTCTAGACACTCCCCCTGGTGCAGCATATTTTTAATGCTGGGGTGCAAACAGGTAAACACCAAACGCAACGACCATTTGTGCGCTAGTTGTTTGAGTTTGACAAAACTGATCACGGCTGAAGAATCGAGTCCGCTGACTAAGCGAAAGTCAAGCACCACAAAGCGGAGGGGCTCCAGATTAATGTCGTTGAACCGTTGGCGAATTTGGTTTAACAAATGGTTTGCTGTCCCAAAAAAGATAAATCCCTGTAACTCCAAAACGAGAGTTTGTTCTCCACGTTGGTTGAGGAGTTGTTCTTGATGACGGGGGCGATTGACATGACTGCGATAGGTCGCTCCAGATAAGACATGGCGGGTAACGCTGGTGCGGCTGTAGTTGACGATAAATAGGGCGATCGCGGTCATGAGCCCCACCCCAACTCCGGGTAGAAACCCTAAAAATCCAATCACTGCCAGAATCAGCAGTACCACTGCATAATCTGATCGGGGCATCTTAGCCGCCGCATCGTAGAGCCACTCCACTAATAACGACAACCCTAGAAACAGCAACAAGCCCCCCAAAACAATTTTGGGAAAATAAGAAATTAATGCCCCCCCAGCCAGCAGCACAAACGTGCATAATCCAGCCGAGATCAAACCAACCCATCGATCTTTTGCCCCCATGCGATAGGCCAGCATGGAGTCTACAAGCATTTGATAGCCAACCAAACCTCCTCCAATGCCAGCAACCAGGTTAGCGAGTCCAGCCGCCTGTAATTCCCGGTTCAGGTTAATATCGCTTTCAGTCACCAACTCCAAACTGCTGGCTGTCAACAAGATCAAAATGGGGCTGATCAATGCAATTGTGAGGATGTTGCCCGCCTGGGCTGTTAAAACAGCCCAGTTAACCTGGCTCAACTGGGTTAAATGAAGCGGTTGCCACAAATTCTCTTGGGAAAAATCGCCCAACAGCCAACCCGCCACTCTTGCTTCTGGGATCGACATTTGAGTGATCCATAGAGCCAAGTAAAACAAGCCAACTGCACCAAAGATCCCAGCAGGCATCACCCAGGGGCGATCGCTTCGCCGTGAGATCAGTAATAGGGCGATCGCAAACCCAACCCCTGGTAACCAGTACAACAGGCGATCGGGTTGCAACAATGTAGGCAGGTTTGCCAAGTCCAGAGCGACATCGGTCATGACTTGAATCGACCCTTGAGCCAACAGCCACCCCGTGCCCGCAATAAACCCTCCAATCACGGGATAAGGGATAAAACGGACGAGTTCACCCACTTTGAGCGATCCTAAAACTAATAAAATCCCCCCAGATAGGAGAGTCGCGAGGGCGATCGTGAACAAAATGGTGATTAGAATAGCCTCTGAGCTAGCTCCAACCATGCTTTGGTGAATTGATGTCGCACTCAAGGCCACGATCGCCGCTGGTAATGAATCAACATCTGCAATTACGATTGGCAGTGAACTGGTGAGAGCCACTGTAGTCCGTAGAGCGATCGCACTGAACAGGACAATGCCAACGCCAATCGAGACGTATTGCGATAGCTCTCCCGAAAAGATCAGTGCAACGAGTGAAATCGAGAACAGCGATCCTACGATACAACTCACCACTCCAGCAATGATATTAAGCAGTAGCCGACGGGCATTCATCGTCGTTAGCTGATGCCATATCTTCTGCTGAATCATGCGATCGCCCCCTATGCGTTTCCTTATCTAATCTTGATCAGAACTGATATCAATCAGGGCTGACGCAGCTGATGTTGTGCTGAATGCAATAAAGCATCTCTTGCAACTCCTCGCGTTGCTCAAAATGACAGAAATGGCTTTAGGTGTACTCAATCCTCCTCTCCCCAATCAGGTGAAGTCACTTCCGAGTTGCACGGGTTAAATCAGAACCATCCTTCCTCGTGACCTGAAACGACCATGACCACCCTTCCCTTAACCACCTTTCCGGGTTCGCCACTAGATGACATTTTCACAGGTGGCAGCGAAAATAACACGATCTTAGGTCAAGCCGGAAATGATGTGCTGGATGGCGGTGCAGGGAATGACACGATATTTGGCGATGCTGACGATGACCTGCTGATTGGCGGAGAGGGTAACGATACCCTCGTGGGCGGTGCTGGCATCGACCGTCTCACAGGCGGCAATGGGGATGATGTGTACAGTGTCGATAGCCGTGACACGGTGACTGAAGCAGGCACAGGACAAGATACCGTGCTGTCGTCCGCGTATAGCTGGCAACTGGGTAGCTATTTGGAAGGTCTAGTGCTGGTTGAAAACAGTGCGGCTGTTGTCGGCATGGGCAATAACCTGAATAACCGCATTTTGGGTAATCGCAGCAGCAATGCCCTGTATGGCATGAATGGCGATGACGTACTGGTGGGTGCTGGGGGCAGCGATGTGTTAGAAGGAGGGATTGGCAGCGATCGCTTTGATTTCCTCGACCCGGCGATCGATGGAGTTGATCAGATTATCGACTTCAACGTGACTGACGACACGATCGGCATTGCGCTCGACTTCACGGGGACAGGTTCGGCGTTTGCCAACGCTGGGTTGACTCCCAATGCCACACTCACCGTTGAGCAGTTTCGCCTTGGAGGAGTAGCCCTCGACAGCAGCGATCGCTTTCTATATGACCCCATCACCGGAGCACTCTGGTTTGATATCGATGGCACAGGTTCGGCTCCCCAAGTACAACTCGCCTTTCTCTCGTCTGGGTTGCAACTGACAAATCGCGACTTTTTTGCCTTTACAGGCACTCCCACCAGTGGCAACCCGATTCCCCCACCAGAGGATAATCGCCCCAAACTGCGCATTGGCACTCGTGGCAACGATCGCTTAGAAGGTGGCAGCGGTAACGACAAATTATTGGGGTTAGGGGGACACGATATTTTGGTGGGCAAAGCGGGGAGCGATCGCCTGGAGGGTGGTGACGGAGCCGATCGCCTGGATGGCGGCACAGGCAACAACAAACTCACAGGTGGCAGAGGACGCGATGCGTTTGTGTTAGAGCCAGGATCAGGTAGAAACTTGATTCTGGATTTTGAAGATCGGCGCGATCGCCTGGGTATCTCGCGGACGGTGGATTGGTCAGATATCACAATTCTTCAGCGAGGCTCACAAACCTTTGTCACTCTGAGTGGTGACCTCGTCGCTATTCTGCGTGGCGTACAGGCTAACCAGATCACGGTCAACGACTTTGTCCGATTTTCAAGCTAGTAGGGATTGTCCTGCTCCTCAACCAATTGCGCCATATCGCCCCGATAGTTTTGATTGATCCGCTCTGCTTTTTGCCGCAGATGCACAGGGACATACCGCAGATGGACAGGCAGCCCATGGAATAGCAAAAACTCGGCTAGCTGATCCGCGTGAATGTAAATGCCTTCGTTGTGCAACCGCTGCAACATCTGCTCAAAGGATGTCCATCCATCCGCTGAGGGACATTTATGAGAAACAGTAGGTGTGTCGCCCAATACCGTAACTTGTTGCAAATCGGTCTGAAAAATACTCACAGCCAGGTTTTCAAGCCACTAATCTTTAGAATAGCAGGTGTGAAAAATATTAAAGCTGCTTTACAAAAGATTAATAGAAATCCTGGCAATTGCTGAGACAGTTGAAACAGAGAGGGATCGGGGAGCTTTTGCTGCAATACATGGCTATAGCCGTAGCCACCTCAGTTAAGACAAGGCACTCAACAGGACAAACGCGATTCATCGCGTCTCTCTCGGCAGGACTCAACTTCAATGTCCTAATGGTTTTGGCGATCGCTATAAAAGGGGTTAAAACACGTCCCATTCCCCACGTCCCATTTCCCACTCCCTTGCAGGTCTTTAGAATAGTAAAGATAGGTAAACGGCTCGTTTGCTCCATCCTCGTCTCTTTGTGGTGCCCTGAAACGTATGGCTTTTTCTTCGATAACCCGTGCCTTAGGGCGATCGCCCCTGACCACTGAACTGCTGACCAAGCTCCATCAGCAGCAGTTTCTCAAGCTCAATGGCATCGCTCGCATCCCCAAGGGACTCGTCGCCTCCACGCTGGCGCAAACCGAACAGCGTAATTTGTTGGTGATCACCGCCACACTTGAAGAAGCAGGACGCTGGGCAGCCCAAATCGAGGCGATGGGTTGGCAAACGGTTCACTTTTATCCGACCTCTGAATCCTCCCCCTATGAGCCGTTTGACCCCGAATCGGAGATGACCTGGGGACAGTTGCAGGTGCTTGCTGATTTGCAAATTGGGGAACCCGTAAAGCCTGTCGCTGGTACTTCTCCTGGGTTGGCGATCATCGCGACAGAACGTGCCCTCCAGCCGCATCTGCCACCCCCGGAGGCATTTCGCCCCTATTGCCTGACGCTGCAACGGGGCATGGAGCTAAATCTGGAGGAGTTTAGCCGTCAGCTGGCAAATCTGGGATATGAGCGGGTGTCGTTGGTGGAAACGGAGGGGCAGTGGAGCCGTCGGGGGGACATTATTGATGTGTTTCCGGTTGCGTCTGAGTTGCCCATTCGTCTGGAGTTGTTTGGGGATGATCTGGAGCACCTGCGCGAGTTTGATCCCGCTACGCAGCGATCGCTCGATAGCGTTCAGCGACTGGTGTTAACGACGACTAACTTTGCCCCGATGATTTTGCAGGGGTTAGGAGATACCGAGACGGCTCGTCTGGATGCCCTGCGCCCTTACCTCTCGCCTGAAGAACTGGAGCGGCTCGAAGCCGGACAGATGCCAGAGGGAATGCGCCGCTTTTTAGGACTTGCCTTTCAGCAACCCGCCTCGCTGTTGGATTATTTGCCCCCCAATACGGTGGTGGCGATCGATGAGGAGGAGCAGTGCCGTGCCCATAGCGATCGCTGGTTTGAGCATGTCGAAGACCACTGGCGGGATGTCTCCACCGGATTAGCAACCTCGTTTCCTCAGACGCATCGCCGCTTTGACGACTCCCTCACTGAAATCGAGAGCTTTGAACGGATCTATCTGTCTGAACTGGCGGAAGAACGGGAAGGGTTGAATCTCTCCAGTCGTCCGGTGCCTGCTACACCCCATCAGTTTGGCAAGTTAGCCGAAACCATTCGGGCTGAGCGCGATCGCGGCTTTTCGGTATGGCTGGTGTCGGCTCAACCCTCGCGGTCGGTGGCGTTGTTACAGGAGCATGACTGCTCCGCCCAGTTTGTGCCGAATCCTCGCGACTATCCGGCGATCGAAAAACTCCAGTCCCAGCGTATTCCCGTTGCGGTCAAATACTCCGGGTTAGCCGAGTTAGAGGGTTTCGTTCTGCCAACGTTTCGGTTGGTGGTCGTTACCGATCGCGAGTTTTTTGGGCAACATTCCCTCGCCACTCCGAATTACGTTCGCAAGCGTCGTCGGGCTGCCTCTAAGCAAGTTGACCCGAATAAGCTGCAACCGGGCGATTTTGTAGTTCACAAAAATCATGGGATTGGGCGGTTTCTCAAGTTAGAGAGTTTGACCATCAACAATGAGACGCGCGAATATCTCGTGTTGCAATACGCCGATGGTTTGTTGCGAGTCGCAGCGGATCAACTCAGCTCCCTATCTCGGTTTCGGGGGGCAGGCGACACCGCACCCGAACTCAACAAAATGTCGAGCAAAGCCTGGGAGAAGACCAAGAGCAAAGTTCGCAAAGCCGTCAAGAAAGTTGCCTTTGATCTGCTGCAACTGTATGCCCAGCGATCGCAGCAGCAAGGGTTTGCTTATCCCGTCGATATGCCGTGGCAAGAGGAATTGGAAGACTCCTTCCCCTATCAACCGACCACCGATCAGTTGAAGGCAGTGCAGGATGTCAAGCGCGATATGGAGAGCGATCGCCCGATGGATCGGTTGGTCTGCGGCGATGTCGGTTTCGGTAAAACGGAGGTGGCGATTCGAGCCATCTTCAAAGCCGTCACGGCTGGAAAGCAAGTTGCGTTACTCGCGCCAACTACGATTCTGACGCAGCAACACTACCACACCCTCAAGGAACGGTTTGCCCCCTATCCGATTCAGGTGGGATTGCTAAACCGCTTCCGCACGGCTGAAGAACGTCGAGATATTCAACAACGGCTCTCTACCGGGGAGTTAGATGTCGTCGTGGGAACCCACCAACTCCTGGGCAAAGGGGTCAGCTTCAAGGACTTGGGCTTGCTCGTCGTGGATGAAGAGCAACGCTTTGGGGTCAACCAGAAAGAGAAGATTAAAACCCTGAAAACGCAGGTGGACGTGTTGACTCTCAGTGCTACGCCGATTCCCCGGACGCTCTACATGGCGTTGTCTGGGGTGCGAGAGATGAGCCTGATCACCACACCGCCCCCCTCGCGTCGCCCGATTAAAACTCACCTGGCTCCCTTCGACCCGGAGATGATCCGCACGGCCATTCGACAGGAACTCGATCGCGGTGGTCAGGTATTTTATGTTGTGCCCCGTGTCGAGGGTATTGAAGAGACAGCAGGGATGTTGCGGGAGATGATCCCCAGTGCGCGGTTGGCGATCGCTCACGGTCAGATGCCCGAAGGCGAACTCGAAGCCACCATGCTCACCTTCAGCAACGGCGAAGCAGAAATTCTCGTCTGTACAACGATTATCGAATCGGGGTTAGACATTCCCCGTGTCAACACCATCTTGATCGAAGACGCCCAGAAGTTTGGTCTGTCGCAGTTGTATCAGTTGCGCGGTCGGGTGGGTCGCGCCGGAATTCAAGCCCATGCCTGGTTGTTCTATCCTCGTCAAAGCCAGTTGTCAGAAGCCGCGCGGCAACGACTCCGGGCGATTCAAGAGTTCACCCAACTGGGGTCTGGCTACCAGTTGGCAGTGCGCGACATGGAGATTCGCGGTGTGGGTAACTTGCTGGGGGCTGAACAGTCGGGACAGATGGATGCGATCGGCTTTGACCTCTACATGGAGATGCTGGAGGACGCGATCAAAGAGATTCGTGGTCAAGAGATTCCGCAGGTGGACGACACCCAAATTGACCTCAGCCTCACGGCGTTCATTCCCGCCGATTACATCCCCGATCTGGATCAAAAGATGAGTGCCTATCGTGCGGTTGCCTCGGCTCAGACCAAGCAAGAATTGGCTCAAATCGCGGCAGATTGGAGCGATCGCTACGGCACGATTCCCGTGGCAGCCCAACAACTACTGCGTATTGTGGAACTCAAACAGGTCGCTAAACCTCTCGGCTTTAGCCGCATCAAACCGGAGAACAAACAACACGTTGTCCTCGAAACTCCGATGGAAGAACCCGCCTGGAACTTGCTCAAAGAGAACCTGCCAGAATACTTGCGATCGCGCTTTGTCTACAGCCCCGGTAAAGTCACGGTGCGGGGATTGGGCGTGCTCAAAGCCGAACAGCAGTTGGATAGCCTGATCGACTATCTGACCCGCATGAAAGGCGTCATTCCAGAGCCAGCGTTAGTTTAGTCAATCGTCAAGGTAATGGGGTGATAGGTGAACCGTAAAGACGCGATTAATCGTGTCTCTCCTGCCATACTCTCCCACTCCTCTACTCCCTTACTCTTTACTCCCTACTCCCTACTCCCCCCTTGAACACCCCCAGCCACGCTATTCTCAATCTGGCCGCTTTAGGTCGCCCAGCCAAGCCACAGTTCAACCTGGCGATCGCGTTGGGTGGCATCCTGCCCGACATCCCCATTTTCATCTTCTTCATTTGGGCAGTCTGGATCGAGAAGATGCCTCGCGCCGAGATTTGGACGGAGGGCTATTATCAACCGTTTTGGCAAAATGCGATCGCCACCCTGCACTCGATTCCCCTGGCGTTGATGGGAGTGGGCATTGCGGCTTGGCGCAACTGGCAAACGGGTCGTCTCGTTTGTCTCAGCATGGTGCTCCACGATCTGCTCGATTTGCCTGTTCACAACGATGACGCTCATCGCCATTTCTTTCCCTTCAGCAACTACCGCTTTATCAGCCCAATCTCCTACTGGGACCCGGATCACTACGGCAACATCGTTGCAGTCGTTGAGATGCTGCTAGTTCTCGCTTCCACGATTTATCTGTTTCGCTGGGTGCGATCGCCCATCAGTAAAACACTAATGGTTGGAGTGAACCTGTTCTACCTCATCGGCTTATTTGTAATGTATCTGAGATAAATCAAAAGGGGTTAAGACCGTCGAATGTTAAGACAACACCAGTCCTGTTTACGCCATAGAGTCGCCACAATCCAACCGTTTTCTTCTAGCGTGTCGGCTACCGGTTTCACCTGGTCTAACAAAATGCCGCTGAGAATGCCCCAGGTTGTGGGTTTGGCGATCGCACTCATGGCTGGGATCAATTCAACAATCACCTCTGCCAGAATATTACAGAGAATCCCATCCACAGGCGCACTGACCATTTCTATAATCTTCTCAATGCTGCCCTCTGCCGCAATCAATCGTTGCGGGTCAATCTGATTCAGTTCGCGACTGTTGGCTGTTGCTTGCACCGCTAGAGGGTCTGTATCTACTGCAAAGGCTTGTCTCGCGCCAAGGAGAATTGCTCCAATCGACAAAATCCCGGAGCCGCAACCAATATCTGCAACGATCGCCTCTGAGGTGCCATCATCACCCAGGCGCATCTCCAACGCCTCCAGACAGAGTTGTGTCGTAGCATGATTGCCTGTCCCAAAGGCGACACCCGGATCGAGCCGTAACACCAGGCGATCGCTGTTTTCCGGGGTTGGCAACCAGGCAGGGTTAATCAGCAGGCGATCGCCCACTTCCTGAGGATGCCAATAATCCTTCCAACTACTTGCCCAATCTTCCTCGTCAATTAAATGCCACTGTACCGCTGGCACTGGCATTCCAACGCACAAAGCATCCTGTTTGAGTAACAACGCCAACGCTGCCAAATCAAGCAACTGAACTTGAATTTGGGATAAGTACCCCCGCACAATGCAGGCATAACCTTTTATTTCACTGGAAGCACCGCGACAACCAAAGTCCTCCAGTCTCCAGAAGACGAGATCTTCCAGAGCCGGATCACAAAGAACTTGAATTTCCCACCAGCTACTTGCCAATCTTGCTGCCTCAAATGCTATACCCTTTTTCCAGTATGGGTCAGGAGTGCCCTTCCCATCCCTTTACTTAGAAAAAAATAGGAATCTTGCAGGACAATCTAAACCATAAAAAATAAATAACAAAGCGCAAGGCTCCGTTGGTCGTATGTGAAACTAACCCTATTCATTTATACAGGTAATTAATCTCTGATCAGGGAAAAGAAGAGGTAAACCGGAGGTCATTTCTCATCCCCTATCACCTGTATTCAAAAATACAAAATTAGCCTGACAAGCTTGATTTACTGGAGGCGTATGTCCGGAGGTCTTGACATGGTTTCAGCGTTGCCCAAAGATCGATCACTCGTTGAATTAGCCGATGAGCTAAATCTTGAATTTTTCCTTGTTTCCTACACAGACCTCCTGGGTGGAACCCGTGCGAAACTAGTGCCTGCCGCTAAAATTGCAGCGGTTGAGTCCGATGGAGCCTTTTTTGCCCCATTCGCCTCAAACTTGGGCTTAGGTCCCGATGCTCACGACATTGCCGCCATCCCTGACCCAAACTCCTTAATTGTGTTGCCCTGGCAGCCCAATGTTGGTTGGCTCGCCAGTGATGCTTACCTGGATGGAGAGCCATTTGCGGCTAGTCCTAGAGTCATCTTTAAGCAAGTTTTGAAACAGTGTGAAAGCTTGGGCTATTCCTACAAAACGGGCGTAGAGGCTGAATTTTCTTTGCTAAAAAAGACAGGTAACGGATATGAAGTCGCTGATCCCCTCGATACGGCTGCTCGTCCTTGCTATGACCAGTTAAACTTAATGCGACAGTTCGACTTCATCTCAACGCTCGTGCGCTACATGGAGCAGTTGGGCTGGGAGCCTTACCAGTGTGACCACGAGGATGCCAATGGTCAGTTTGAAATCAACTGGACTTATAACGATGCGATTGTCACTGCCGATCGCCACGTTTTCTTTAAGTACATGGTGAAAACCCTGGCAGAACAGCGAGGGCTTACGGCTACCTTCATGCCCAAACCGTTTAGCCACCTCACCGGAAACGGGGCACACATCCACATGAGCCTGTGGAACAATGGCAGCAATGCTTTCGCGGATGCCAGCGATGAAATGGGACTATCGGCGATCGCCTACGAATTTCTGGGTGGGGTGTTAGCCCATGCCTGCGGTTTATCTGCCATCTGCAACCCCACAATTACCTCCTACAAACGTCTATCTGCCAGTACTAGCGTTTCTGGCAGTTGTTGGGCACCCCGTTACGTCTCCTATGGCGGCAACAACCGCACTCACATGATCCGCATTCCCGAAGGGGGACGGTTTGAGTTTCGGTTGCTGGATGGTGCGACTAACCTCTATCTGGCGCAGGCAGGAGTTCTCGCGGCTGGACTCGATGGACTCCGCAATCACTTGAAAGCCGGACAGCGACTCGATGAAAATATGTTTGTTCGAGGTTCAGAGTTTCCCGATTTGAAAACCTTGCCCAGCAGTTTGTTAGAGGCGTTAACTGCGTTTCAGCAGGATAGCCTGCTGGTAGAAACCCTGGGACCCGGAGCTAAAACCTTCCTGGATTTCAAATATCAGGAATGGGATACCTACAACTCTAAAATTACCCCCTGGGAAATCGAGCAATATATCAACTGTTAGGAAACGATTAAGGATCAAGGATGAAGGATAAGCAAGAAAAGCTCGCATCTTCTAGACTTATCCTTTATCCTTCAGCCTTTATCCTTTATCCTTCAGCCTTAATATCTTGAATGTCCCCTTGTTGTTTCCCCTACTCCTATTCCCCCTCCTATGACTGCCTTCTTCACCCACAAACTCGCCCGCAAAGATTTCTTAACCAGCCTGGGGATCTGGATGGCACTAGAAATGGTTGCCTTTGTGTTTCTGCCCGTTCTGGGTCTGGTAGAGCCGAATAGCAAGCTACAATCCTGGTTCTATGCCACCTTCCCATTGGGGATTTTAGGTGCGTTTCTAATTGGCTTTGGGTCAGGGTTTATTGCTGTCTCTAACCGTTATGGCACGCGGCTCGTAAAGGCGTTTAGGACTCTGGTGGGAGAGATCATCAGCCTGCTCGGCATTCTAGGCATTGCTTTCCCCCTCCTCGTTGCCTGTATGGAACTCTTCGCAAGCATCTTCAAAAGCTTTTAGCATCAAGATCAAAGTGCGATCGCAACCAAGTCTTGTAAGGGCTCTTTGCTTTTCCGTAATTTGCAAGGACATCAGGCAAGGAGATTTCTGAGAAAGAATTTACCAGTCGGTTTCTGGTAGGGGCGTTGCGCGCAACGCCCTTACAGGTATTTTGTTTCCTGGAAATCTCCTAAGGTGGGCATTGCCCACGCTAGACAACGGATTTTCGGTGGGTTTTCGGATAGATTCTAATTAACGTGAATTCGGGATAAGGATTTCGGCGGTTTTAACCGCCGCTATAAGAGCAAAACCGACCTGCATCGGTTCGTCAAACCTGGATTTTCCGTAGTCCGCATTGGCGGACTTCGCTTGAGTAGCCGCGAATTCATTCGCCAGGCTCGTAAACCGAACTGACGTTAATTAGACTCTTTATAGACCTGAAGTACCATCCCTTCTCGTGCCAGTTTCACATTGGAGAAGCGAGATTGTACTTCTGCCTCGACTTTATCCAGCAAGTCATCTTCGTGTGCTGGGTCGTGGTGAAAAATGATGATCTGTTTTACACTAGCCGCGATCGCCACTTCAATGCTGGCTAACCAAGCTTCAGGTTGCCAGACTCCATTGGCCGCTTCTGGGGCGAAATAGGTGTGGTCAGCGTAAACTGCATCAAAAATCAGGACATCAGCCTGATAGGCAAGATAACGCAGGCTTTGCTCAATTCGCTCAGGGGAATGTTCAGTGTCAGTGGCATATACTACCGAATGCCCATTCCAGGTCACCCGATAACCCAGCGCACTGTTGGGGCGATTCAGCGAGATCGTTTCAATCACAACATCGTCTAGCGTAATCACCTCTCCGGGTGCGATATTGTGAAACGTCAGATTAGACTGCATCATCTGTAACGGCACTGGGAAATGGGGACGCAGCATTTGGTCGGTGAGCCGCTGTTTGATTGATGCCCCGTTTAAGCCAGTTGCCCCGTAGATATGAAAATGGTTGTCTGGTACGAAAGCCGGAATGAAAAACGGAAATCCTTGAATCCGATCCCAATGGGTGTGAGTAAAGAAGAGATGGGCTTCGACGGGCATCTGAGACAACAGGTGTTTGCCTAATGCTCTTAAGCCAGTCCCGCCATCAAAAATTAATCGCTTGCCGCCTACCTTGATTTCGACGCAGGCTGTGTTACCACCATATCGTACGGTTTCCTTTCCAGGAGTAGGAATGCTGCCCCGCACACCCCAGAACTCCACCACAAACTGGCTAACATCCGCCTCAGTTTGAATGTTAGGGTCAACAGATAGGTTGCTCGTACCAGTAGGGTTCAGGCTTGGCATGTCTAAGTTTAACTAACCCTTGCTTAGCAGTTCATAGTACCGAAAAAAATCAAGAAGGACGACCCTTCTTCCTCAGACCCAGATCACAGGATAAATTCCTGCTTCATATCATGCTAGGGGGTTTGAATTAGTAGGGGTTTAACCACTCACACCATCGCTCCCAGATTGTTGAATGGAATCACTCAACTTTTTGTGCCTATACCAGGTATATACTGATGTAACTTTTAGCATCGGGAAGCAGATTGATGAATCTTTCTGCTGAGAGATGAATTTTGTCCGATACCTGATCGTAGATAGCCTAAATTGACTCAATGTTAGGTTAACCCCCCACTAGTCGTAACAGGCAAGTGACTACAGACACATCAGAAAAAACGCTTAACTTAAAGAGGACTTACGCTGATGACTCATCACCATGAGAACAGGTCGGTTGTGGATCAGGAGTCGTCGGTTGCTGAAACCAAAACTCGTTGATGTTTGCCGACCCCGCGTAAGCCCTAATTTGTTGTAGATGCCAGCTTTTGGGAGTAACAAATTGCTTCAACGAAGTAACCAGCTGAGGCGAAGAATCCCCTAAGCTATCATTCTACTTCTTTGCTGCTGCAATGCAGGCTTCAACCAGAGGCATTACCTGATCTACATCTTTCCAGCCCAAAATTTCGGTGACTTTTTTCTCCAGGTTTTTGTAAGTTCTGAAGAACTCTGCAATTTCGTCGAGCCGATGAGGAGCGATGTCTTTTAAGGATTTGACGTGGGTATAACGGGGATCTTTGTCGGGAACGCACAGGATTTTTTCGTCGCGATCGCCCCCATCCACCATTTCCAACATGCCAATGGGACGTGCCGCAATTACGCATCCTGGGAAGGTGGGTTGATCCATAATGACCATCCCATCCAGGGGATCGCCATCATCTGCCAGGGTATTGGGAACAAATCCATAGTCATAGGGATATTGCACCGACGCATAGAGGACGCGATCGAGTGCAAAGGCTTCCAGGTCTTTGTCAAATTCGTATTTGTTCTTGCTGCCACCCGGAATTTCGATCAGAACGTTTAGTAAACCCGCTTTGGGCTGAGGGGGAATGCGAGATAAATCCACAACTGTGTCTCCAAGCTAAAGAGGCGATTGTATGAGAATGGGCTATTCACCATCACTCCCGAATAGCATTTTACGGCGTTAGGGTTACACCTCGTTTTCGGTCTATCTTGTTTCCAGGCTACACCTGAAAAAGGCATGATGAAACTCTGCCTCCAATCAAAAGCGAGAGGCGGGTTCAGTCTTGAACCCGCTTGAATCACCTGAAATAAGGATGGTGTCCAGTTTCCTACTCCTGGCTTCCCATCGGGAATGTACCGATGACGATGCCGCTAACCGTTGCTTCAGGAGCGGCTTCGCCACTCTATATGCTAAGTACTACTATTCACAGATCGGGTCTGGAAATAAAACCAGAGGTGTAGGGTCACAGCCCCTAGCCAGAGGTTCCACCCTGCGCCCAAATTCCTACCCTGATTTACGATGAATCGTGCTAAGCCATTGCCGAGCAGGAGTTAGGAAGCGAAGTCTGGACGAGGTGTGTTGGCGGAAGGAGTGACAAAAGAGAGTTAAGGACAGGAGAATCTAGCAGCTTGGGTGAGCACAGCCTAACCCAGCCTACAGAATCTACAAGAGCCAAAAGCCGTAGGGCTATTTGTCGAGATTGCCGGGTGGAGACAAGAGAACTGACGAGTCTACAGAGGAGAAGTGAGCGATCGCCACGATTGGCATAATCAGGGTTAGCAGCGCAATGAATGTACCAATAACGTCAGCAAATCGCGAATACGTTCGACCCGGAGGGTTTTCAGTTCGACTACCAGATTCCATAAATTAGATTTTGTATGAGCCTGCCTCAGTCATCCCTGACTAAAGCATCGGCAGTGAGTTGATTGCACAATCCTATTCTAGCAATTTAATTTTGGAAGAAAAATTGGCTAATAGGATGGTTGTTCGTAATCTTTCCACTGTATCCAGGGCACTTGTAATCATCATCCGTAGTGTTGCAGGAATGGATACAAGCAGGAGAATAGGATGCTACTGAGATATCTTTGTCACCTTGTCAAGAACTTTATAATTGGCTCTAGTAAATTCTGCTGAAAAATCAGCTGAATGGCTCTCTGTGCAAGAGGTTTGGAATTATACATATTGTAACGATTATAAAAACTGCTGTAAGCTGGGTAGGCTAGTAGACGTGCAAAAAATCTCAATTTTCTTAACGTAAAGGATTCCATGACCACCACAACCCAAATCAAGCATGAAGTCAAAGACCTTTCGCTCGCCGCTGTAGGAAAGCAGCGAATCGAGTGGGCAGGGCGGGAAATGCCTGTTTTGCGTCAAATTCAAGAGCGGTTTGCCAAAGAAAAGCCTCTGGCTGGGATTCGTCTGGTTGCTTGCTGTCACGTCACCACTGAGACAGCTCACCTGGCGATCGCGCTCAAAAATGCTGGTGCAGATGCGTTGTTGATTGCCAGCAACCCTCTGTCAACTCAAGATGACGTTGCTGCCAGCCTGGTTTCAGACTACGGCATTCCAGTGTTTGCTATTAAGGGCGAAGATAACGATACATATCATCGCCACGTGCAAACTGCGCTAGACCACCGCCCTAATTTGATCATTGATGATGGAAGTGATGTGGTGGCAACCCTGATTCAAGAACGTCAGCACCAAATTGCTGATCTCATCGGCACGACTGAAGAAACCACGACAGGAATTGTTCGTCTGCAAGCCATGTTAAAGGACGGGGTATTGACCTTCCCCGCGATGAACGTCAACGATGCTGACACGAAGCACTTCTTTGATAACCGCTACGGTACAGGTCAATCCACCCTGGATGGCATCATCCGTGCCACTAACATTTTGTTGGCTGGTAAAACTGTAATCGTCGCTGGCTATGGCTGGTGTGGTAAGGGAACTGCACTGCGGGCGCGTGGCATGGGTGCAAATGTGATCGTCACTGAAATCGACCCAATCCGGGCGATCGAAGCGGTCATGGATGGTTTCCGCGTACTGCCAATGGGGATTGCGGCTCCTCAAGGTGACATCTTCATCACCGTAACTGGAAACAAGCATGTCATTCGCGGTGAGCACTTTGAAGTGATGAAGGATGGGGCGATCGTTTGTAACTCCGGTCACTTTGATATTGAGATTGACCTCAAAGCTTTGAAAGGCATGGCAACTGAGGTGAAGCAAGTTCGCAACTTCACCGAAGAATATCGCCTCAACAACGGCAAATCAGTTGTAGTGTTGGGTGAAGGTCGTCTGGTCAACCTGGCAGCGGCTGAAGGTCACCCCAGTGCTGTGATGGATATGAGCTTTGCTAACCAGGCTCTCGCGTGTGAATATCTGGTCAAAAACAAAGGCAAGTTAGAACCTGGCTTGCACTCTATCCCCACGGAAGTCGATCAGGAAATCGCTCGTCTGAAACTGCAAGCGATGGGTATTGCGATCGATAGCCTGACAACAGAGCAGGTTGAATACATGAATTCCTGGACATCCGGAACTTAAGTGTCAAGGAAAGAATAAAGAATGAAGGATAAAGCTAAAACCTTTATCCTTCGTTCTAGACAACCCAAATCAAAGGAATAAGCTAGATGGCGGAGTGGATTACCAACTGGATTACCGAAACCATGGAGTCGTTAGGATACGTGGGAATTGGTCTACTCATGTTCCTGGAAAATCTATTTCCGCCGATCCCCTCTGAGTTGATCATGCCATTGGCTGGGTTTACGGTGGCACGGGGAGACATGGAGCTTGTTCCGGCGATCGCCGCTGGTGTGATTGGTACAATGCTGGGCGCACTGCCATGGTATTACGTGGGTAAGTTTGTGGGTGAAGATCGTCTGCGAAATTTGGCAGACCGATATGGCAAGTGGGTCAGCATCACCGGAAAAGATATTGATAACTCCAAGCATTGGTTTTACAGACACGGCACAAAAGCCGTTTTTTTCTGCCGTTTGGTGCCGGGAGTGCGGACGCTGATTTCCTTGCCTGCGGGTTTTAGTGGGATGGCGATCGCCCCGTTTTTGATTTACTCAACATTGGGAACAACTGCCTGGGTTGGATTGCTCACCTTCGCCGGATATTTGTTAGGAGAGAACTATAACCTGGTTGAAGAGTACTTAGGTGTTGTGTCTAAGGTAGTCTTGCTGGGCATTGTGCTGGCGTTCGTCTTTTGGATTGTGCGACGACAACGGCGATCGGCTTAGTGGCGATCGGCTATAGTCCACAATCCTAAGCGTCTTCAAATATCTTCAAATAGCCGAGTTAGAACGACATTAGAAAAGAGAAAGCCTTCGGGATCGGTGAGGCGAATTCGAGGAGCGGAAGTGGATTCTGAGGTAATTTCAATCCACCCTTGATGTTGATAGGGGCGCAATCGCTGGAGGACTGATTCTACCTGATCCGTACCAAACGGCTTTAACGCATCAAGGCTAATCCCTTCAGCGAGACGTAATCCCACCATTAGGGTATCGAGCAAGACTTCATCTGGTGGCGTGATGGGGCAGTCGATTTTACCGTGATCCTCTACCAACGTTTGCACCCATTGAAAGTATTCCTGGCGTTTGCGGGGTCGAGTGAAACGTTGACCCAAAACGTAGCTGGCTGCACCCATCCCAAAACCATAGTAGGGACGGTTTTCCCAGTAGACGCGATTATGTCGGCATTGATAGCCCGACTTGGCATAATTGGAGATTTCGTAGTGTTCGTATCCCGCCTGGGTGAGTTTCTGTCGTGCCAGACGATACATCTCAGCGGTGGCAATATCGGTGGGTAGGGGTGACTCCCCCGGTTGATACCAGCGACCGAAGGCAGTCATGGGTTCTACGATCAGGTCATACACGGAAAGGTGTGTCGGGGCGATCGCGATCGCCGCCTCTACAGACTCGCACCAGGTTTCGAGCGTTTGGTGGGGCAACCCAGAGATCAAGTCGAGACTGAAGTTAGAGACTCCGACCTGGTGAATCAGGGCGATCGCCTCGTATACATCCTCGACAGTATGGGTGCGCCCACAAGCTTTTAATTGTTCAGTTTGGAAGGATTGCACCCCCAGGCTAACTCGATTGATCCCAGCCGCGTGATAGCCCTTGAGGTGAGCCAGGTCAAAGGTGCCAGGGTCCATCTCAATTGAGATTTCCGCATCTAAAGCAATGCCGAAGTGGCGATCGAGGGTTTTAAGAATCTGTTCTAGTTGTTCGATAGATAGCAGAGAAGGTGTGCCGCCGCCGAGGAAGATCGTTTGCAGGATTTCTCCCTGTTGAGGAGTGGTCAGAATCTCCTGACAAAGAACCTCGACATACTGGGCGATCGCCCCTGATGTCTCGCCTCTGGTGCGATCGCCGACAATTGACACCGGAAAATCGCAGTAAAAACATCGACGCCGACAAAACGGGATATGAATATATGCGGCTGTAGGAGCTGTCAATGGTGAGATTTCACGAAACAATAGATTGCTTAAGCATTCTAGACAGAGCGATATAATAAAGCCATTATTACGGGGCTGAGTTTTGTTCTATCTAGCACTCTGTTCACCAGAGCCTTCAACCACTAGCCTAGAACTTGCTCGGCTGATGCCTAAGTTGAGTGAGGGCACTTTGCAGTCATCTTCACGGGTAATGTAGAGAGCCGCCATTCATAACTGCACCTTAAATCCAAATTTGGATTACAACCATGCTTGATGCAATCATAATCATTTCATTCATAATAGCAGGGGCAGGGGTAGGCTTTTATAGTGTTGATCTGTTGCCCGGTGATGCCTTGAGCCAGGTTACAAGCCTGGAAGGGTTGAGCTTTGTGACGGGTGGCTTTGGCGCAATTATTGGAATTGCCCTTGGGCTAGTGGCACAAACAGGCTACCGTCGCCTCGAACGTCAGATTCAGGAGATGCCTGTTGATGTTCTGCTGAGTCGCTCGGTAGGGTTGGTGATTGGCTTATTGGTGGCTAACTTGATGCTAGCACCTTTGTTTTTGTTGCCGATCCCCTCTGAGTTCGCCTTCATCAAACCCTTAACTGCCGTCTTGGGCAGTATTTTGTTCGCCTTCTCCGGGATGAGTCTAGCAGATGCTCACGGTCGTACCCTGTTGCGGTTGATCAATCCCAACAGCATTGAAACCCTCCTGGTTAGTGAAGGAACGCTGAAACCAGCAACTTCCAAGATTCTCGATACCAGTTGTATTATTGACGGACGCATCGAGGATATTTTGAGCACCGGATTTTTAGAGGGTCAACTGCTAGTTCCGCAGTTCGTCTTGCAGGAGTTGCAACGAGTTGCCGATGCCTCCAGTGACCAAAAGCGAGTCCGGGGACGACGCGGGTTAGACATTTTGAATCGGATTCGTCAGGCTTATCCAGAGCGGGTGATGATTCACCCGGCTGACTATGATGATGTGGCGACGGTGGATGCGAAGTTGGTACGGCTAGCCCAGGAGATCAACGGTGCGCTGTTGACGAATGACTACAACCTCAACAAAGTTGCCAGCTTGCAGAACGTTTCTGTGCTCAATATCAATGATCTGGCGCAGGCGATCCGTCCGAACTATTTGCCGGGAGACAACATTGACCTGAAGATCCTGAAACAGGGTAAGGAACCCGATCAGGGTGTGGGCTATCTCAACGATGGCACGATGGTTGTCGTTGAGGAAGGAGGCAATTACATCGGGGATGAGTTGTGCGTGACGGTGACAGGCGCACTGCAAACGTCAGCGGGACGAATGATCTTTGCGCGACCGCAAACCTCGGCGGTGGCGAACGCTTCGGAATAAGGTTAGACCAGCCAGCTCCCCGGCTGCTTTGAAGAGAACAAAGTTTTCTGAAAAGCCATACAAGCAGCCGGGGAGTTAGCTTTTTACCCCTCACCTCCCCGGCTGCTGTCGAGAGAGAGCAAAGTTCTCTGAGGAAGCGAATCAGCAACCGGGGATCTCAGTTTTTTTCTCTTTTAGCCTTTAAGATCTTGGGAAAGAATACTTTGAGTTCTCCTCAATGCTTTCTGCTCCCTACATCTCTCGCCCTGCCGCTGAAGCGTTTCTGAGTGCGATCGCCTCTGCCCTCCAAGACCCCGCTCAATCTCCCGTCGTGTTTCACGTCTGGGGAACGGGTGGTGTAGGCAAATCGACTCTACTCAACAAATTGATTGCCGAACACCCAGAGGCGGCAATTCCAGCAATTGACCAAAAGCCTGTCAAGTTTGGCGAAACAGAAGGAATCGATAGCCCGATTGAGTTAATGGGTGGTGTTCCAAACCTGTTGATAACCTCTGTAAGACCCCCTGTAGTCCCCCTTGGTAAGGGGGACGGCGACAGCCGGGGGTTAGTAGCAACAGATCTGAAACACTACCGAGTTAATGAAGAAGCTACATGGGCTATTGCTGGAGCAGTTTCCTCCGCCTGTGTTGCTCAAGCGAGATGTACTCAACCTTACTCCCAAGCCTGATCCCTTCACAGAGCGGCATCAGCAGTATTTTGATACACTGCATCAGCTACAAACTCAGGCTGTAGATGGCAAAGGAGCGGCAACGACTGAGCAAATCGCCATCGTCAAGAAGTTTGCTGGGCAAGCTCTTTCCTTTGGGGCAAAATGTGTGAGTTTTCAGATGAGTTCACTGTGTAGCTACAAGTCTCTCAGCCCCCTAAATCCCCCATTCTGGGGGGCTTTGAGCTATAGGAGGCGGATCGGAAGTCCCCCAAGTTTGGGGGGTTGGGGGGCAAATGCAAGAGTTTGAGGTTGATACAGGAGATGTGTATACACGGTAGCAATTTTGGAGGTTGGGGCAAAATGTGTGAGTTTTCAGATGAGTTCACTGTGTGTCTACAAGTCTCTCAGCCCCCTAAATCCCCCATTCTGGGGGACTTTGAATTATTGTTTGAAGGCTACAGGTTGAGTGTATTCTCGTGGGAACTTTATCAATAACTCCATGACAAATCTCGACTGTGCATCCTAAGCGTATTCGGGGAACGACTCCTAACATCGTTGCAGCCGCTCGACACCTGCGACAACGTCTTACAGTAGCTGAAAAGACTTTATGGGAAGCTCTGAGAAACCGACAACTAAATGGACTCAAGTTTCGCTGTCAACATCCTGTTAGTTCGTTTGTTGTTGATTTTTACTGCCTTCAATATCGCCTTGTAATTGAACTAGATGGAGACATCCATGATCAACAAATTGACTACGATCAGGCTCGAACAGAGTACCTAAACCACTTGGGCTATCGAGTTATACGGTTCCGTAATCACGAAGTCATGACCGACCTGAATCGTGTGCTCCAGCAAATTCTTGAAGCCACTCAGCCGTAAATAGATCGAAAAAGTCCCCCAATTTTGGGGGATTTAGGGGGCGAACATTTGGGAAGTCCCCCAATTTTGGGGGATTTAGGGGGCGAACACCTCAGAAGTCCCCCAATTTTGGGAGATTTAGGGGGCAACCACCTCAGAACGCCTTCCAAGGTAAATAGATCGAAAAAGTCCCCCAATTTTGGGGGATCTAGGGGGCGCGATTTAGGGAGCACGAGAAGCATTTGATTGGGTAGGAAAGGGCGCAGTTGGGAACATTAGATTTAATCGTTCACCACTATTAAATCTTGGAGCATCTGTGCCCTATCAAAACATTAGTGCCACCCTCTCTGACGCTGACCTCCAGCAAATCAAGACCGCATTCGCAACGATTCAAGATAAGTTGCCCTTCCTCATTACTCTGACCACTGAAGAACGGCGACGACTACTCAAAATGGGCGACAAAAGCCTCGCCTTTGTAAACACGAGCCTCACCGTCGCTCAAACCAACCGCGATATTTTGCCCGCCAGCTTTGATATTGATGAGTTTTCTCGCGACTATCAGTTAGTCACAGCTCTCACAGAATTAATGTTTAGCTTACGGCAGTTGTCAGAGCAAGTAGACGACACCCTGTTAGCCGTCGGCAGCGAAACCATGAGTAGCAGCCTCAATGTCTACGATTACGTCAAGATGGCAGCCAAAAAGCGACCAGGGTTAAAGGCGATCGCGGAACAGTTGGGCGAACGCTTTAAGGCAATTCGCAGCAAAAGTAGCAAGACAACACCCGCTGTGTAAGGGCGATCGCTCATTCAAGAAATGCAAAGACTCATTCGTGACCCTTGTGGTGTCGTGGATGAGTCTTTTTGTTAGAGGCATCTAATGCGATGACTCGTGCGAGAGTATTGGAGGCTCGTTCGAGAGTATTGGAGGCTCGTGCGAGAGTATTGGAGGCTCGTTCAAGAGTCTCGGATAATCGTTCGAGCGTGTTTGATACTCGTTTGAGAGTAAGGATCACTCATTCGAGCGTGTTTGATACTCGTTTAGGAGTCTTTATACAAATTGAAACAATCTTTGCGACAGATTATTGCTCCTAAGCGATCCTCCTCAGTAACCTTTATTAAGGCTACCGTATACACATATCTCTGCTCTTCTCCAAATCATCTGAGAACCAGGCATTGGGGGAGTTTCCCCCAAACCCCATTTGGGGACGCCACTGCCTCCCCCAAACCCCCTAGCAGAAGGTCTTTGAGTTAACCCGAAGGCGCGCTTCGCATTGATTCCAAGTTTGGGTGCTTCTGGTTGGTTAAGATGCTTGGCAAGGACTCAAAGTCCCCCAGGATTGGGGGATTTAGGGGGCGAAGAAGCTTCAAAGTCACGCGCCGACGAGGGTTGCGGCGCGAGCCGAGAATCCGGCTCTTTGAAGGGCACTCACGGCTGCCTGGTGATCCTGCACGCGGAACTGTGCCCCCAGTCGGACGATCTCGCGCCGACGCTGATTGGAGATCACCGCTACCACAGGGACTTTGCACTTGTCTTCATCACCCCGATTTTCGAGCAGTACGGTGCGGAGTTGGTGTTGATAGGTGATGTCACTGGCAATCTTGGGTTCCAGTTCCACCATCACCAGTTGAATGTCTTCGATCGGTTCCGCGTCTTCCACGATGAATTGGGAGCGATCGTCGCGGCGATCGACCTTGCCCCACACCATCAGTCGAGCATCGGGCTGGATCAGTTCGCCAATTCGCTCAAAGGATTTGGGGAAGACGACCGCTTCCGCCTGCCCGGTGAGGTCTTCGATTTGAATAATGGCCATGCGATCGCCCTTCTTAGTGGTGACGGGCTTGACGCTGCTGAGCATGACGATCGCACTGAGGGTAACGTTATCGGGCTGATCCGCCAGGTCACTGAGACTGATCGGCGCGAGAATCCGGGCGGCATCCTGGACGGACTTCAACGGGTGGTCAGAGATGTAGAAGCCCAGTAGTTCTTTCTCCAGTTTCAGTTTTTCCTGGGGAGGGAAGTCGTCTACGGGGGGAGCTTTGGGAGCCGTGTCAAAGACGGACATCGAGTCGCTGCCGTTGCCGTTGCTACTAAACATGTCGAACAGGTTGCCCTGCCCGATCGCCTTGTCCTTGGCGCGGGACTGTGCCCAGTCCAGGACAAACTCCAGGTCATGCATCAACTGGTTGCGGTTGGGGTTGAGGCAGTCCATCGCGCCACACTGGATTAAGGCTTCCAATGCACGACGGTTCACCGTGCGGGGATCGATGCGACTACAGAGATCCGCCAGGGATGTGAAGTTGCCCTCTTCTCGTGCGGCTAGCAGGTTCTCGATCGCCCCCTGTCCCACGTTGCGTACCGCAGACAGCCCAAACAAAATGCTCTTTTCGAGCGGTGTGAAGTCTACGCCAGAGCGGTTCACGTCGGGTGGCTCCACCTGAATGCCCATCGCCAAACAGGTGGCAATGTACTTCTGCACCTTGTCCTGGTCGTCGCTGTTGGTGGTCAGCAACGCCGCCATATATTCCACTGGGAAGTTGGCTTTGAGATAGGCGGTCTGGTAGGTTACATAGCCGTAAGCGGTGGAGTGGGACTTGTTGAAGCAATACTCCGCAAACAGCACCATCTGATCAAACAGTTCTTCGGCAACCTTGGCACTGATGCCGTTTTCCTTCGCTCCATTGACGAAGATCTCCCGGTGCTTCTGCATTTCGGCGGGTTTCTTTTTCCCCATGGCACGTCGCAGCAAGTCCGCCTGACCCAGGGAGTAACCGCCCATATCCTGGGCGATTTTCATGATCTGCTCCTGGTAGACCATGATCCCGTAGGTTTCGTTGAGGATGGGTTCGAGGATCTTGTCGGGATAGTCGATTTTTTCCCGTCCGTGTTTGCGGTTGATGAATTTGGGGATCAGTCCAGCATCCAACGGCCCCGGTCGGTAGAGTGCTAGAACAGAGGAGATGTCTTCTAAACCGGAGGGCTTGAGGTCACGGACAATCTGCCGCATCCCCGACGACTCCAACTGGAAGATGCCTTCGAGCCAGCCTTTTGCCAGCAGGTCATAGCTCTTGGGATCATCCATGGGCAGGCGATCGAGATCAACGTATGTGTTGTGGGTCTGCTCGATTAGCTCCACCGTCTTCTGGATCATCGTCAGGTTCTTTAACCCTAAGAAGTCCATTTTCAGGAGTCCCATTGCCTCAATGTCTTCCATGAAGTATTGGGTGATGACAGATCCTTTATCGTTGTATTGCAGGGGCACGATCTCATCGAGCGGTTCCGCTGAAATCACTACGCCCGCCGCGTGAACGCCATAGGTTTTGTTGGTGCCCTCGATCCGCATTGCCATATCGACCCAATGGCGCACCTTGGGGTCGTTCTCATACTTCTCTTTGAACTCCGGGGCAGGCGTGTCATCTGAGATCATCACCTTGAGCTTAGTCGGCTTACCCCGGACGACGGGGATCATCTTTGCCATGCGATCGGCGTCCCCATAGGGAATGTCGAGCACCCGCGCCACGTCCTTCAGTACCGCTTTCGAGGTCATGCGGTTGAAGGTGATGATCTGCGCTACCCGCTCTGTGCCGTACTTCTCGGTAACGTATTGGATCACCTCGTCGCGGCGATCGATGCAAAAGTCGGTGTCAATATCCGGCATCGACTTCCGTTCAGGGTTGAGGAATCGCTCGAACAGCAAGCCGTGGTGGACAGGGTCGATGTTGGTGATACGGAGGGCATAAGCTACCAGAGAGCCTGCGGCAGATCCCCGTCCGGGGCCAACCGGAATGTTGTGGTCGCGGGCAAATTTGATGTAGTCCCACACGACGAGGAAGTAGGTCGAGAACCCCATCTTCTGCATCATCTGGAGTTCGTAGTCTAACCGCTCCCGGTAGGTGGCAGGCAAATCTTCGACCGTCTGAACGTTGAGCCGCTCCATAATGCCCTTGTAGGTCACCTCGTGGAGGTAGGTCTCTCCCGTGTAGCCTGGGGGGACGGGATAGTTCGGTAGCTGGGGCACTCCGAGGATGTTGTACTCCTCAACCTTGTCAGCGACTTCGAGGGTGTTGGCGATCGCCTCTTCTATCACGTCATCCGTCAGGTGATCGCGGAACAGTCGCCGCATCTCATCGGCGGATTTGAGGTACTCCGTGCCGCTGTAGCGCAGACGTTTTTCCTCGGTGATTAGCTTTCCGGTCTGAATGCAGAGCAGCGCATCGTGGGCTTCTACGTCGAAGCAGGAAATGTAGTGGGAGTCATTCGTGGCAATGATTTTGATGTCGAGTTCGCGGGCAATTTTGACGATCTCAACGTTCACAATTCGGTCTTCCTGTGACCCGTGATCCTGAATCTCCAGGTAATAGTCGTCACCGAACAGGTCTTTGTACCACTGGGCGACCCGTCGCGCCACATCGGGTCTACCCTGCATAATTGCCTGGGGCACTTCACCGCCCAAACAGGCACTCGTGACAATCAGACCTTCGTGATATTGCTCCAGCAAGTCCTTATTGATGCAGGGACGAGAGAAGATCCCTTTGCCCTGAACCCCCTTGAGTTGAGAGATGGTAGTCAGCTTCACCAGGTTTTTGTAGCCCTGGGTGTTCTTTGCCAGCACGACCTGGTGGTAACGGGGGCGACGCTCCTGCTTGGTGATGTCGCCGTTGATGACATACATCTCGTTGCCGATGATGGGCTTGATGCCACCTTTGGCTTTTGTCACCTTCAGCAATTCCACCGCACCATACATCACCCCGTGATCCGTCAGGGCGATCGCAGGCATTCCCAGTTCGACAGCGCGATCGATCAGATCGGGCAATTGACTGGCACCGTCCAGAAGACTATAGTCGCTGTGAATATGGAGACCAACAAACGACATTTTTCTCAACCAAGGTGAAGGATTGAGTCCAGATTACTACATCTAGCAGGATTTTAAAATAAAGGCTCTATTGATAGTGTCTTACCTATGGAATTCTGGATTTCTATTGTAGAAAAAGATTTCCGAAAGCAGCTCTACGGTCAAGTCTTGTTAGTACTAATGTATCAAGGTTGGGAAGCGATTTCTATATTGTTTTAACGGAGTTGAGGCAAAAGATAGGAGACAGGTGTCATTCCGGTAGGGGTAACGTCAGTTCGGTTTAAGAGCCTGGCAAATAAATTCGCGGCTATCAAAGCGAAGTTCGCCGACGCAGACTACCGGAAATCATAAGGTTTACTTACCGACGCAGATCGGTTTTGTTTGTATAGCTGTAGCCATATGCCATGAGGCGAAGGCGAGTCAGGAAGCTTCCCAGCATCAGGGTTTGTGAACCGCCAAAATCCTGATCCCGAATACGTTAGGGGTAATTGGCATTAGAGTGTTAACTAAAAACCCTTCTCACCAGGAGAAGGGTCGAACGAGGGCAAGATAAACCTATTGTGATGGGTGCATCTCGTGATTGGGGGACTGAACTCGGCGAATGAATTCGCGGCGACTGGAGCGAAGCCCGCCGACGCGGACTGAGGCTTTGAACCTCGTAGGCAGGTTTTGTCCCAGTAGCTGCGGTTTTAACCGCCACTCCCCTAACCGTCAGATACAACCCCTATCGGATGTCACCGCATGTTACATCGATTGGGTGAATGGCTTAACTGCTTTGAGACATGGCAACTTTTAGACCTGCGGCGTCGTGGGAGTAGGCATCGAGATTGATTTGTACCGGGTGTACTTTCCAGATCTCTTTGCAATATTCCCAAATGGTGCGATCGCTTGAGAACTTACCCATTCTCGCCACATTTAAGATAGACATCCGAGTCCAATTCAAAGTGTCACGGTAGGCATCACTCACTTGTTGTTGGCAATCTACATAGGACTGAAAATCCGCTAACAACATGTATTCATCCGTGTGTAGCAGCGAGTCAATGATGGCTTTAAATACACCTGGATCTCTGGGGCAGAAGTACCCTGAACTGATCGAATGCAGCACTCCTTTCAGTTCTTCGTTGGTATTGCAATAGTGCATCGGGTCATACCCCTTTGCTTTCATGTCAACTACTTCTGCGGCAGTCAACCCAAACAAGAAAAAGTTCTCTGCGCCGACTTCTTCACGAATCTCGACGTTCGCTCCGTCGAGTGTTCCGATAGTGAGTGCCCCGTTGAGGGCAAACTTCATGTTGCCTGTGCCAGAGGCTTCCTTTCCGGCAGTCGAGATCTGCTCGGATAGGTCAGCAGCGGGATACGCTAATTGTCCCAGTGAGACGCTGTAGTTTGCCAGGAACACGACTTTTAATCGCCCTGCCACATCGGGGTCATAGTTCACCATGTCGGCGACCGAGTTGATCAATTTGATCACCATCTTTGCCATGAAATAACCCGGTGCAGCTTTGCCCCCGAAGATAAAGGTACGTGGCAAAATCTCAATACTGGGATCGGCTTTGATACGTTGATACAAAGCAATGATGTGCAACACACACAACAGTTGGCGTTTGTACTCATGAATGCGCTTGATTTGCACATCAAAGAGCGAATTCACATCAACTTCGATATTGTTGGTTCGTTGGATGTAATCGGCTAGCCTTTGCTTATTTTCTTGCTTAATGTGTCGCCAACGAGCTTGAAATTCAGCGTTATCGGCGTACGACTCCAGACGGCGCAACTCATCTAAGTTGGTAATCCAGCGATCGCCAATTTTCTCAGTGATCAACTGAGACAAGCCTGGGTTGCTCATCAACAACCAGCGACGGGGTGTGATGCCATTCGTTTTGTTTTGGAATTTGTCGGGATACATCTCATAGAAATCCCGCATTAAGTCTTGCTTGATCAACTCTGTGTGCAGAGCCGCAACCCCATTCACCGTATGACTTCCCACACAAGCCAGGTGCGCCATCCGAATCTTTTTGTCGGCTCCCTCCTCAATCAAGGACATGCGGGCGAGCCGTGTGGCATCTTTGGGATACTTGAGCTGAATCTCGCTTAAGAAGCGGTAATTGATCTCGTAAATGATCTCTAAATGACGAGGCAATAACCGTCGGAACAGGCTTACCGACCACCGCTCTAACGCCTCTGAGAGGAGGGTGTGGTTGGTGTAGGCAAAGGTGCGCTGTGTGATATTCCAGGCGGTATCCCAGTCGAGTTGATATTCGTCAATCAACAGCCGCATCAACTCAGCCACGCCAATCGATGGGTGAGTGTCATTGAGCTGAATGGCTACCTTGTCAGGGAAGGCGTTGAAATCGGAATGATCGCGCAAATAGCGGCGAATAATGTCTTGCAGCGAGCAGGACACAAAGAAGTATTGCTGTTGCAACCGCAGTTCTTTACCCTGGGGGGTGTTGTCGTTGGGGTAGAGAACTTTAGAGATGTTCTCAGAGAAGGTTTTGTCAGCAACAGCCTGAGTGTAATCACCCGCGTCAAACACCTGGAAGTTAAAGTCTTCACCTGCCTTTGCACTCCACAGCCTTAAGGTGTTGACGGTGTTATTTTGATAGCCAGGGACAGGAGTATCGTAAGGTGTGCCATAAACGGTCGTGCGAGGGAACCAGCGCACCCGATAGTGACCCTGGGGATCGGTGTAAGCCTCGGTGTGTCCGCCAAATTTGATCTCAACGGTGTAATCGGGACGGGGCAACTCCCAGGGGTTACCAAATCGCAACCAGTTGTCGGGGCGTTCGTGCTGCCAACCGTTGGCGATCAACTGGTCAAAGATGCCAAACTCATAGCGGATGCCATAGCCAACCGCTGGAATTTCTAAGGTCGCTAAGGAATCCAGGAAACAGGCTGCTAGCCGTCCTAAACCGCCATTGCCAAGACCTGGTTCTTCTTCCCGCTCTACCAGATCATCCAGGTTTAAGCCAGACTCTTTGAGAGCCTGCTGCATCTCGTCGTAAATCCCTAGATTGATCAGGTTGTTGATGAGCAACCGCCCAATCAAAAATTCAGCCGACAGATAATAAACAACTTTAGAATCTTTTTCAGCGTGGGTTTGGACGGTCTTGATGCGGCGATGGGTCAGGCGATCGCGCACAGTGTATGCCAACGCCATGTAATAGTCGTAGAACGTGGCAAACTGTTCATCCTTGCCTTGAATGCAGTAAAGGTTGTCTGCGAGAGCACGTCTCAGCGTTCTCACATCCACCCCAGTGCGATCGTCCTCTACGTGCATAAGTAACCATTGTTAAACTTCGACTTATGCAACATACAGTAACCGATTGTTGCAGATTGGTGCTGAGGGCTACACTGTCAAAGGCTTTAGGTTTGTTTTAGATTTTGATCCCTGGCTTCTCATGCCAACTCTAAAAATTGCTGCGACAGATCACACCCCACCACGGTTCGACGGCTCGACTGCGCTTTGCCGAACGTCCTGCGGCACTTCCCCTTGCTAGATCTACCGTGTATACATAGGTTCTCGCAACCCTCTAAATCCTCCAACTCCAGAGAGACTTTGGTCTTTGTCAAGGGTCTTGACCTGATCAGAAGCACCCGTACTTGGAACCGATGCGAAGCGCGCCTGTGGGTTAACCCAAACACCTTCTGCTAGGGGGTTTGGGGGAGACTCCCCCAATGCCTGGTTTTCAAACTCATTGCAGCAACCGAGCATCTGATTGAAAAAACTATCGATAAGCTCCTTCCCAGGGTCCAATCGGTTGCGCTGGCAATTCTTCGGTGTGCGTCTCTTCCTTATAGAGTTGAAATCCTCTGGCCTGATAGTTTGCCAGGGCATAGGGTCCATCTAAATTGCAGGTGTGAACCCACACCCGTTTTGCTCCCATTGCCCAGGCTTGTTGCACTCCAACGGTGAGCAGATGCCCGCCAATACGTTTTCCGGTGAATTGCCGCATTAGCCCAAAATAAGCGACTTCAACTTGATCCCCCGGTTGAGCTTCTAGCTCAATGTAGCCTGCCGGAGTGCCCTTTAAATAAGCAACCCAAGTTTGTACCTCTGGGCGATCGAGGTATTTCACCCATTGCTCATAGCTCCAACTCAAGCGATTGATCCAATACCAATCGCCACCAACACTGCTATAGAGAAACCGATTGAGTTCAGGGGAGGGCACTTCTGCCTGCATCACTAACAGGTCAGGATTATCAGACAGAGAAGGGCGAAGTTGCTCTGGGCTGAGCATTTCAAGATACCAGGTTGTAACCGTTGCCTGCACCATTCCTAATCAACCACAGATTTACAAATTGACGGAGATTGCCTGTACTGGGCACACGGGAACGCACTGTTCACAGACGATACAGCGCGATCGCGTAAAGTTGAGCCGAAAGGTTTGCGGATCGAGATTCAACGCTTCGGTGGGGCAAATGCCTGTACACAAGCCACAGTGAACGCAAACCTCTTCGTCGATGAGGATCTCGCGGCTTGCAGTGGAGACACTAATATCTTGCGATCGCAGCCAATCTAGTGCCGCATCGAGTTGATCAATATCACCTGATAGCTCTACTACCAGTGTTCCAATTTGGTTCGGAGCGACCTGTGCCCGAATGATATTGGCAGCGATATTGAAATCCTTTGCCAATCGATAGGTCACGGGCATGTGTACCGCCCGTTTAGGAAAAGTCAGGGTAACTCGCCGTTTCACACGCTAAAGCTATAGAGAATCGATAGACTAAAGAGTAGTTCTAAACTTTTGTTTAAGTCTTTCTCAGTGTATCGTTCAGCCCAGATTCTTGTATGTCTGACCAAACCCCCAATCCTGCCCCTATCCCAAACACGCAACCCAACGTTGACCTGGCAACCCGTGTTCGCAATCTGTTGATCGTGTTTGTGGCGGTGGTGCTCAGCACAGCGATTTTCTTGGGTCTTCGGACTGAGACCGGGTCTTCGTCCTTGAGCGCGATGGCTGAATCTGCCATTCCCTTAGAGGTGGCGTCTACGAATGGAAAGCCGACGCTGGTTGAGTTTTATGCCGATTGGTGTACCAGTTGTCAGGCGATGGCAGGCGATATGAACGACCTCAAAGGGGAGTATGGCGATCGCGTCAATTTTGTCATGCTCAACGTGGATAACAGCAAATGGCTACCAGAGATGTTGCGCTATCGGGTGGATGGTATCCCCCACTTTGTCTTTATGAATGGCAAGGGAGAGGCGATCGCCAGCACAATTGGCGAACAACCCCGCACGATTATGGCAGCAAATCTGGATGCTCTGGCGACGGATGCGACGTTACCATATGTGCAAATCAACGGACAATTTTCTAAGGTAGACACGGCTGCAACCCAAACCCGCAGTGACGATCCCCGCAGTCATGGCAGTGGGGTAAAGTAATATCTCAGCCAATGTTAAAAGCTGATTTATTCTGCTTTTCCTGGATTAGACAGTCAATCGCTTCAATTGTTTGGCAACCAGGCATTGGGGGATTCTCCCCCAAACCCCCGATTGGGGGACGCCACTGCCTCCCCCAAACCCCCTAGCAGAAGGTGCCTCAATTTACCCAAACTCGCGCTTCGCATCTGTACCAAGTGCGGTTGTCTTTGGTTGAGTCACTTAAATATTTTCCCTGAATCATTCAAAGGAAAAGATGAATAGCTCAAAACTCACTGGTCTAGAGCAAATTACCCTGACAGAGTTAACTGTTCATGATTTCTGGTCATGGGCTTATTCAGATATTTTGTCAAATCGTAATCGTTCAATATTTGCAGAGTTCATTGTTGCTGCTGCGTTAGGTTTAACTCATAGACCGAGAGTGGAATGGGATGCAGTTGATCTGCATTACTGCGACAAGAAAATTGAAGTAAAGTCTTCTGCCTATATTCAAAGCTGGCAGCAGAAAAAACCCTCTTTAATAAAATTTGATATTAGTAAGAAAAAAGGGTGGGACGCTGAAACCAATATCATGTCTGAATTAAGATGCCGGCTCGCAGACTGTTATGTATTCTCCCTCTACGAAGAGAAGGATATCAATAATGCAAATGTTCTTGATTTGAAGCGATGGATATTTCTAGTTGTAAGCACAGATAGGATTGACGAGTCGTTTGGAGATCAAAAAATGGTTGTACTGGCTCGGTTGAAGCAACTTGGTATCCTTACTTCCTATGAAGGACTAAAACAGGCAATTGATCTAACGCTCAAGCTATAGAGAAGCAGTTGGAGAAAATCAAGTACAAGAGATATCCATTGTGTTTGGGATCATGCCCTTTTAGTCTGCTTTAGCAGACTTTATATCATTAGCCCGCACTTCAGTTGCGGGTAGGATAGAGCGAAGGCTTGAACTCCTCTTGTTCTCTGCACTTTTAGACATCATCGCTGTGCAAGTTTGACACTTCATCCTGCAACTTTTTAAAGTATTCGCTCTCCGTAATGCGGGTCACTTCCTGCTCCAATTTCTTCTGATCGATCTCAATTCGGAGTTCCTCAATGGTTCGTTTTAAGGCTTCCTCCTCCCGTTTGCGGAGGGTGATATCCTCCACAATGCCCTCAAAGTAGAGCAGATTGCCATCCTTCCCACGAACCGCACGGGTGTTTTCTTCGAGCCAAACAATGCTGCCATCCTGGCGATAGATCTGGTAAGCAAAGTTTTTGACTTCGCCGTGCTGTTCTAGCTGTCGCTTAAACTCCACCTGACTCTCAGGGTTGACGTACACTTGAGTGCCGATCGCTGCCATGTGGTTCAGCATCGCCTCCGGAGTGTCGTATCCGTAGAGCCGAGCCATCGCAGGATTGACGTTGATAAAGTGCCCGTTTGGGCTTGCCTGAAAAATCCCCTCCAGCGCATTTTGGAAGATGCTGCGATAGTTTTCTTCGGCGATTCGTAATTCCTCGTTTTTAGTTTCCAGAGCCGCAAAAGAGTCTTTGAGTTGCCCCGACATACTGTTGAAGGAATTGGACAATCGTTCAATTTCTGTGATGCTGCTGGGCTGCAAATGTTGATCCAAATTGCCATCTGCGATTTCCTCAGAAGCTTGAGCGACCTGGAGGAGCGGTTGCGAGATTTTGTGAGATGCAAAGATGCCTAAAGCGATCGCCCCAACCAAGGCAGCAGCGCACAACAGAGCCGTATTGCGAGTGTTGGCTTGAATTTGCCCCATAAAATCCGATTCCGGCACAACCACCACAATCAGCCAATCAATCCCCCGATCGTCCTTGAACGGCAGAACCTGCACAAATTGCCGTTGACCATCCAGGATAAATTCTGTTTTGAGCGATCGCTGAATTCCCTCAAAGCTGCCATATTGGGTTTGCAATTGGCGAGCCGTCTCTCGAATGAGAGGTTCGCTGCTGTTGGTTGCCTGGAGCAGCTTGGCGTTTTCGCCTTCGCCCGAAATCAACGACTCATCCGTTGAACTCGACAAAATCGATCCCGATCGCTCGATCACAAAGGCGTGACCCGACTCCCCAATGGAGAGGTTGATCAGAAAATTGCGAAAATCCTTCGGCAAAATCACATCCGTCGCACACACCCCCAACAGTTGCCCATTTGTCTCGCGGTAGACGGGTTGGCTCGCAGTAATTGTCGGTAATTGAGTTGTGAAATCAAGATAAACCGGACTCCACACCGATCGCTCGGCTTGCACAGCAGCCTTGTACCAGGGGCGAACGCGGGCATCATACTTACGCAACGCTTCAACAAACAATCGGCGGTTGCCCAGGCTGTCCACGCTGTAAAGATTCATCCGTCCCCCGGTTTCGCTGTTCCTCAGCATGATCTGAAAGTCAGCCTCATTAAACACGCGAGTTACGCCGAGAAACGTGCCCTCCTGTTGAGTCGCGCAATACACCGCATCAACATAGGGCGAAATCTTCACCTGCTGAAAAAATTGCGCCACATTTTGAGCGTTGGCAAAGTCAATATCTCCCTGCACAAACGAGACAGAATTCAGGCGGTTGAGCGAGTGGGGGCTTTCAAAATAACCCTGAAGCTCGCGCTGAATGCGAAACGCCAATTCTGTTTGTAGGGAGGTCGCCACCTCGTTGACCGCTTTTTGACCACTTAAAAACGAGAGCCACCCCACTAAACCGACAGCCGTCACAATTTGTAGAACAAACGGGACAACCAGCAGTGTTCGTAGACTAAACCGCCGATTGTTCAAGGCGATCGCACGTTTGGGGTTGATCATGGCGCATCCAGCAACTAAAGAACTCCAGGAAAATGAAAATTCGGTTCCTTGAATTCTAGAACGCACGGATGACGGACGTAACCCATTTTCGGGGTTGAGATCTTAAGAGATTTAGTAAGTGGGAGAGAGTGGGGAATGGGGAGTAGGAAGTGATAGGGTGATGGGGTATGAAGTACGCCTCTAATCCCTGAATCCCCTATCCTATTTCTCCATCATTCGCTTTAACAGTTGCCGGACGATGGTCGCATCTTCAGCCGTAGGGGCACTTATCAGGTAATTTTCTAAATCTTGTGTGGCTTCGATCCAACGCCCCATCTGGTAATACAAAATGCCGCGATCGCGCTGTTCAATGGGGGCTTCTGGAAACAACAGCAGTAATCGTTCGATCGTGGCCAGTGCTTTTGCCCACTCTCCTCGGTTGAGGTAAATCACCTTGAGGTTGGTCAACATTCGACCCAAAAAGCGACGAGGGGTGACTGATTCTAAATAGTCAGGATCAAAGGGAATGGATTTGCCGTGTAGCAGGCTAAATCGCTCCTGACAATCTTCTGGAAAGAGAATTTCTCCGTTATGAAAGGGGTCTACAAAGACTTGCATTTCGTCGGCTACTGGACGGATCAGAAAATGTCCGGGCATCCCCACACCAACCATGGGGAAGTCGATGCGGCGGGCAATTTCCAGGTAGACCAGCGAGAGGGTGATGGGAATTCCGGTGCGGCGATCGATCACCTGATTCAGGTAGCTGTTGCGTGGGTCGTAATAGTCCTCTAGATTGCCATTAAACTTCAGATCCTGGTAGAGGTAGTCGTTGATGGTTTGCACGACCCGCAATGGATACCGCGTTTCGGGTAGGCGTTCTTCGACCTCGGAGGCCATGCTATCCAATGCATTGAGGTACTCGTCAGGGTCAAGTTCGGGATATTCCTCTTGGGCAAAAAATAAAGCAGCTCTTGCTAAATCGATTTGGTCGTCGGGTTGATGGATCTCTTGATAAAAATGTTGCCGTGATAAAGGAAATTCCATCCGTCTAGCGTCCTTTCAGGCGATTTAACATCCAGTCTAGTCTGGCTTCAGCCAGTCTCAAACTATCCTCAAGGTAGTGATTTTCATCCTCTGATGAGGGTTGAGGGGGAGGAGCCGCAAAGGTTTCTTTGGGATAGCCGAGACGGCTTACGGTGCTCCGCAGGCGATCGCTCAAAAAGATTGCCAGTGCTTGATAGAAATGCGATGAAAATGACAGATCCTGTGCTAGCTTTGCAGCGAGTTGCGATCGCGGAATGGTAAAAACAAGCGAGTCTTCAACAGCTTTGACCGTCGCCGAGGGGCGACGCGCATCCACAAACGACATCTCTCCCACGACTTCGCCGTGCCCTAGACGGGCAACCTCCTCACCGCCCAGTGACTCGACGCAGACCGCCAGAGTGCCTTCTAGCACGATGTATATCGCGTCAATCGGTTCGCCTTCGTAGATGAGAGTCGTGCCTGCGGTGACACGCTTGCTGCGACCGACTGAAAGAATCCACTCAAAATCGCGATCGCTAATTTCTGCCAGGATATACAGTGCTTTTTTCATACCCACCCCATGTCTTGAAACGCACCAAATTCAATTCAACCATTTACCACTGAGCGCAACACTGGACGGGTGGGTTGAGCAGACGCAACCTGTCTGGAGTCTAGATTTAGCCATAACGCCCACCCCCACCGGAATGACAACGCATTCACTGGATTTGATAAAGTTTGATTTCTTTTACCCTAATCTCCCATGTTTTTGTTCTTGTCTAAATTATTACCGCTGTTCATCTATCCACTGGGTTTGGCATGTCTTTTTTTAGGGTTGACCCTACTCACCCTGTGGAAGCGACCTCACATTGCTGCTCTGAGTGCGATCGCCGCTCTGGTGGTGTTGCTGTTGGGGAGTAACGGTTGGGTTGCGGCGCAACTGGTGCGATCGCTGGAGTGGCAGTATGTCCCGACAACCCTACCCAATGCTGAGGCGATTGTGGTCTTGGGAGGTGGCATCAAACCCCAGATTGCTCCGCGACCCTGGGTAGATGTGGCAGAGGCGGGCGATCGCGTCCTCTACGGGGCGCAGCTATATCAACAGGGCAAAGCTCCACTCGTTGTCTTGAGTGGTGGGCGAATTGAGTGGAAGGGAGGTGGCAGTGCTTCAGAGTCAGAAGATATGGCAAAACTGGCTGAAGTGTTAGGCGTACCCAAAACGGCGATCGCCCAAGATCCCACTTCCCTCAACACGTATCAAAATGCGGTGAATGTCAAACAGATCTTGCAGCAACGGGGAATTAACCGTGTGTTGCTCGTCACCTCGGCCATGCACATGCCGCGATCGATGGGAATCTTTCAGAAGCAGGGGATTGAGGCGATCGCCGCTCCGACCGATTTCAGCATTACGGCTCAAGAACTGGAGGAGTATCAGGCTACCTTGCAGGGCTTTCTGCTGAACTTGCTCCCCGACGCCGAAAAGTTACAGCAAACCAGTCGCGCCATGAAGGAATACGTCGGCATTTTGGTGTATCGCCTCAAAGGATGGATGTAAATAGAACAGGTAAGGGTGCGATTAATCGTGCCCCTACCTGTTCTATTACAGGCTTGACATCACGGCTCGCGCGGCTTCAAGGGTGCGATCGATATCCGCCTCGGTGTGTGCCAGTGAGGTAAAGCCAGCCTCAAACTGGGATGGAGCCAGATAAACGCCTCGCTCTAACATGCCGCGATGGAATCGGGCAAATTTGTTGAGATCCGACTTCTTGGCGTCTTCGTAGCTGTGGATTGGACCTTCTGCAAAGAAGAAGCCAAACATGCCGCTAATCTGACCACCACAGGCAACATGACCCGTTTCTTGTGCCACTTGCAACATGCCATCTGCCAATCGCTTGGTGATCTGGTCAAGCTGCTCATAGGTGCCCGGACGTTGCAGCAATTCCAGGGTTTTAATCCCAGCAGTCATCGCCAAAGGATTGCCTGAAAGCGTTCCTGCCTGATACATCGGACCCGCAGGAGCCACCATCGACATAATATCCTTGCGACCGCCGTATGCTCCCACAGGTAGACCACCACCGATAATCTTGCCCAGTGTCGTCAGGTCCGGGGTAATGCCAAATTTCTCCTGAGCACCGCCATAGGCAATGCGGAAACCCGTCATTACCTCGTCAAATACCAGGAGAGAACCGTTTTGCTGAGTCACCTCGCGTAACCCCTCCAGGAAACCGGGTTGGGGAGGAATAAAGCCTGCATTCCCCACAATGGGTTCCAGAATCACCCCGGCAATTTCACCAGGGTTCTCGGCAAACAGGGCTTTAACGGCTTCCAGGTCGTTGTAGGGAGCGGTCAAGGTGTTGGCAGTGGTCGATTTGGGTACACCGGGCGAGTCAGGCAGTCCTAGCGTGGCGACCCCAGATCCCGCTTTTACCAAAAACATATCGGCATGACCGTGATAGCAGCCCTCAAATTTGATGATTTTGTCGCGTCCGGTAAATGCTCGCATCAGACGCAACACCGCCATGCAAGCCTCTGTACCGGAGTTGACAAAGCGCACCATCTCAATGCTGGGAACGGCAGCAATCACCATTTCTGCCAGCACGTTTTCGAGATAGCAGGGCGCACCAAAGCTGGTTCCCATGTCCAGGGCAGAGTGGAGTGCTTGAATGACGTCGGGATGGGCATGACCGCAAATAGCGGGTCCCCAAGTGCCTACATAGTCGATGTATTGGTTGCCATCGACATCCCAAATGTAGGCTCCTTTGACGTGGTCGAATACGATCGGCTGCCCACCGACCGATTTAAAAGCTCGCACTGGGGAGTTGACTCCACCGGGCATGAGTTGTTGAGCCGCTGCAAAAATTTCTTCTGATCGGGTGGTTTTCAATGAAGATGTAGTAACCAAGATCTTTTCCTCTTATCAACACATTGGATGGGAGTAGGGAATAGGGAGTTGGGAGTTGGGGATGGCTGAGTAAAGTCACATCTACCCATCTACCCTTTCACAGTCCACCCATCTACCCTCTACCTGACTCAGGGGCGATTGCACATTTTATTATCCTATGCATCGCGATTGCATTGTGGCTGACTGGATTGACTTAAAACTCAAAACTTAAAATTTGTAACTTGAAACGCTAACTCAGTCCGCTGCCCTGGACGACATGCTTAACCGTGGTCAGGGTTTCCAGGCTGATCAGACCGCGGCGGTGTCCTTTTTGATTGGACATGCCCAACGAGATGGGGCTACCCCGTTTGGGGTTGCGATAGAAGCGAGGTGAGGCGTTGATGTAGGTGATGGCACTGTTGATGCCCAGGGCAAATTGACGGCTTTCCTGGTAGGATTCTGTGGCTAAACAGTCAGCATGTCCACTGCTGTAGGCATTGATCCAGCCGATCGCCTCTTCTAGCCCATCTACAAACTTAAAGGTAATGGTGCGATCGAGATAGGGTTGACCCCACTCCGATTCTTCTGCCAGTTTTAGCTCTGGAAACTGTGCCACCAGATCTGCATCCCCTTTGAGTTCATAGCCCTTTTCCCGCAGTGTTTCCCACAACAACGACAACATGGTGAGATTCTGCTGGCGATGGATCAACACTTTTTCGATCGCATTTACGGGGTCAGGCTCACTTTGATGACTGTCTAAAATCATCCAACGGGCGACATCAATCGATCCCGATGGCGACCAATAGAGATAACAGTTGCCGATCGCCGTTTTGAGTACGGGCAGAGTCGCCTGCCGAATCACCTGCTGCACCAGGCTGCTGCGCCCATAGGGGATCACCAAGTTAACGTACTGATCCTGGGTAATCAACTCCCGCAGTAGATCGCCCTGATCCGATGGCAACAGTTGCAGACACCCCGGCGGTAGCTTGGCATCTTCGATCGCATTTTGTAGCGTTTCTACGATGACCTGATTGGAATGGCTCGCCTCAGCCCCTCCTTTGAGGATCAGGCTGTTGGCGGTGCGAAGACATAACCCTGCTGCGATCGCCCCCAGTTCAGGAAACGCCTCATACACCAGCGCGATCACCCCCAGTGGGGTTAGTTGACAGTAGGTCTGCCCCCGCTCCACCTGATAGGGCGTGTTTAACACCTGCTGAGTGGGGTCAGATAACTCACTCAGTCGTTGTAGGATGCGAACCGCACTCTGCAAGCGTTCAGGAGTCAGTTTGAGCCATTCCAGGATTAAGTCTGGCACTGCCATCTCACGACTGGCTTCTAAATCCAGCGTGTTTGCCTCCAAAATATCATCCTGGCGGCTATTCAGGGCATCCGCCATAACTTGTAAGGCTTGGCTGCGGTCAGTACCTTTGAGGGCTGCCAGTTCTAAGGAGGATTGATATGCCTGTTGAACGGCGGTGCTTAAGTAAGAAGAGGGGTGCAAGGAGTCCGTCACCATCGATTAACGTCTGCAAGCTAACCAAAGCATCAGAACTAGCATGGCTGAGAGCACCAGTGCTGCGATCGCCCGAAACGTCATGCTAGAGCTGAGAGGGGATTGCAGCGTGGTCACTAGCAATAAAAAGACTACTCCAAAAATAATGATGAGCGTCAGGGGCAAATAGGCTCGACCCAGACCAGAGTGGGCTGTGCTCCACTGGTTTCCAGTCCACCGCCAAGCCTTTTTGTAAGGATAGTTGGTGGAAAGCTCTTCAATCACGTATCCGCTTTCCTGAACCACAAAAATACGCTGACATCGGTTACAGCCAAACGCCTCGGTCAATGCGATCGGCGTGAGATTTCCCCGACGATGGCAAGGACAGGGATAATCAACAGATAAATCGATTTTTTGAGCTTTTTGAGTCTGCACGAGCGTTAGCAGGGCAAGGTGAGTTCAGGTGGAGGATGAGCAGTGAGGTTGATGCAAGCGGTATCGAGTTAAGGATGCCTTTTGAACGATACGTGGTCTTGAATCAGTGCCTTGGATTCAGTCCGATTCTAACACCCTAGATAGGTTGGAACCTCAAGCCAAGCTATATCTGTGTAAGCGTTGAGGAATTCATCAAGACTAACCCAAGCATTGAGAAGCGTCAGGAGAATACACAGAAAAATTAAACAATATTTGAGCAATAAACCTCAAATCTAAGGTCTACTGGCTATTACTTCATCGAAGGTCGGAAGCGGGTAACGCGATTCGAACGCGCGACATTCACCTTGGCAAGGTGACGCTCTACCACTGAGCTATACCCGCGAATAACGCATTTACTATAGTGTCAGAAATGCGGGGGCTTGTCAACCATTTTCTAGCAAATTGCCCCATCGATTTTGCTAGAGATACCGGGGTGAGTGGGTAAAAGGGTAGCGGTGAGCCTGATTCATGTATCCGACCACCCGTTATTGCCCTACTCTCTCCCCATTTGATCAGCTGGGGCTTTCGATCGCCTCATCAACCTCTGCACTTCTAAGAGAAGCAGGCAGACTTTGAGAAGCGGATGCTCCAGCAATTGCGCCATTGTAATCGGGGGTGATGGCTCTCACCTGCCGCATCAGGCTTGCCATCTCAATGGCATTCATGGCGTAGTCCCAGCCTTTGTTGCTCTTGATGCCTGCGCGTTCTAGAGCTTGCTGCATGGTGTCGGTGGTTAGTACCCCAAACACCACTGGAACCCCAGTCTGGAAGGCAGCCGCTGCGATTCCTTTAGAAACCTCAGCCGCAACGTAATCAAAGTGCGGAGTTTGCCCCTTGATGACGGCACCTAAGCAGATGATGGCGTCATAGCGACGAGACAACGCTAATTGACGTGCCACCAAGGGGATTTCAAAGCTCCCAGGCACCCACACGTAATCGACCTGAGTCCCTTCAGGATTGGGATCAATCCCGTGTCGCTTAAGACAGTCCTGACAACCTTCCAGGAGTTTTGTCGTAATCAGATCATTAAATCGACCGATCACCAGTGCCATGCGGAACGGCTCGGTTTGGGTAAAGGTGCCCTCAAAAACTGCCATGATATATCGGTACAGGCGATCGCCCGGTTTGAACCACTAGTTAGACCACTAGATAGTTTAACCCACCGACGAGTAAGACTAACGCCACCCAAACAAAAGACCCTAACAAAATGAGCCGCTTAGATTGATCCCAGTTTTGAGGGCTGGCGTAGGCAACAGGTACGCCAATCACCATCGCGAATGACATCAACACTAGACCGATTAGAGCAAACTGGAACAAAATAGACATTTTTAAAGAATTCCTCTCCCAGCACAGCAACGGACTCACATCAGGCAATTGCACCCGCCTGTGTATCATCCCTAGTAAGTAACCTATCAGAAATTGAACCTCCTTCAGCACTTTCTCTGCCAAGATCGGGAGGGAAAAGAGAAGAAAGAAGAGTGAAAAAAGAAGAAAGCCTAATCCGTGTACAGACGCGATTATGAGAGTTAAGACAATCATCTGCAATTTCTGAAGTACGAGTCCCTCCCTCGCGGTCAAGATCCGCACTCCTCTTTACCCAACTTATTCCTTGACTGTCGTCATCACGTTTATCCCGTTCCCCATTCCCCACTCCCCCCTTATGGATTTGATCCTCTGTCATACAACGGCTGACTTTGACACGCTGGGGGCAGCGGTTGGGTTGACGCGGTTACATCCTGGCTCACGGGTGGTTGTAACCGGGGGGGCACACCCTGCTGTGCGCGATTTTTTGGCGTTGCACCGGGATGAGTACCCGCTGATTGAGCGGCGATCGGTCATTCCATCAGAGGTGCGATCGCTCCTGATCGTAGATACGCAATGGCGCGATCGCCTGGGTAAAGCCGCGGAGTGGCTGGATTTGCCAGACGTGAAGATTTGCCTCTATGACCACCATCTGGATGCAGACAGCGACATTGAGGCTGATGAGCGGGTGATTGAGTCAGTCGGTGCGATCACAACCCTGGTGGCAGAGCAACTGCAAGCTCAGCAGATCCAACTGACGGTGCCGGAGGCAACCGTGATGGCACTGGGGATTCATGTTGATACCGGGTCGCTCACCTACGACCACACCACGGTTAGAGATGCGGCAGCGTTGACCTGGTTGATGGGGCAGGGAGCAAGTTTAGGGGCGATCGCGGAGTATGTGGAACCGGGGTTGTCGCCGGAGTTTCAAGACCTGTTGGCGATCGCGTTGAAGGAGATCCACACGGAGATAGTACGAGGCGTCACCCTTGCCTGGGTGTTGTTATCAACCCAAGATTTTGTGCCGGGGTTGTCCACGTTGGCGTCGCATGTGCTGAGCCTGACTGAGAGTGACATCCTGCTGTTGGCGCATCACTACAACCCCAACGAGTCGGGTGAGTCAAAGTTAACGGTGATTGGGCGAGTCCGCAGTGGGTTGTGGGATGCTGCCCAAGACATTGACCTGAATCGACTACTGCAACCCTGGGGCGGTGGGGGACACCCCAAAGCTGCCGTGGTGACACTGCGGGGGGACGATCCACAGAAATTGCTGGGGCAATTGTTAGCGCAGATTCGTGACCAGATTCCCCATCCACCACTGGCACGCGACATTATGTCGGCTCCGGTTCGCACCATTCGCCCAGAGACGGCGATCGCCGAGGCTCAACGAATTCTCTTGCGCTACGGACACTCTGGCTTGTCTGTCGTGGATGCTCAGGATCAATTGGTGGGCATCATCTCCCGTCGCGATATTGATATTGCCCTACATCATGGGTTTAGCCATGCCCCTGTGAAGGGCTACATGACCCCCAGTTTGAGGACGATCGCCCCAGAGACGACGTTGCCAGAGATTGAATCCCTGATGGTGACCTTTGACATCGGTCGGTTACCTGTGCTCGATCGCGGCAAGTTAGTTGGCATCGTCACCCGCACCGATGTATTGCGCCAGTTGCACCGCGAAAAGGCGATCGGGGGTCGTGGCAACTCCCCAATCGATGAGGTATGGCAACCCCTTCAATCGGCTGATGCGGGTTCCTATCGGCTGTGCTGGTTGCCTCATCTGGTGCAAAATCTATTGCGTCAGCGGTTGATCGATCCACTGTGGCAGGTCTTGATGACTGCTGCCGAGCAGGCAGAGCAACGGGGATGGCAGTTGTATGTGGTGGGCGGTGCGGTGCGAGATCTGTTACTGGCAGATCCACAGCAACCCCTGTTAATTGATGACATTGACCTGGTAGTCGATGGGTTTCACCAATCTGCCGATACGGGGGCAGGGGTGGAGTTAGCACGGGCATTGCAACAGACCTATCCCGATGCACGGTTACAAGTGCATGGACGGTTTCAAACCGCCGCCTTGTTGTGGCATCACGATCCCGCTTTGGATTCCCTCTGGATCGATATCGCTACCGCTCGCACTGAGTTTTATCCCTATCCTGCTGCCAACCCAGAAGTGGAAGCCAGTTCGATCCATCAGGATCTCTACCGTCGAGACTTCACCATCAACGCGCTGGCAATTCGGCTGACCTCGCCTCGTTCTGGAGAGCTACTAGACTTTTTTGGCGGAGTGCCCGACCTGCAACAGCGGCAAATTCGCGTTCTCCATGCCAACAGCTTTATTGAAGACCCAACCCGGATTTATCGAGCCGTGCGCTTTGCGGTGCGGTTGGGGTTCCGGTTGGAGCCGCAAACCGAGGACTACATTCATCATGCGATCGCCAGTGGTATTTACAACCGTGTTCAAGCTGAGATGGATCGCACTCCAGCCTTGCAAACTCGACTGCGACGAGAACTGAAATACATCCTGGAGGCTCCCTACTGGAAAAAAGCTCTGCGTTTGCTGGCTGACCTGGGTGCGTTGAAATGCCTGCATCCCACCCTGGAGTTGACCCCTGAGTTGTGGTGGCGATTGCGATTGGGCGATCGCTGGCTCAAGCGATTTGACCCCCAAGCAACCCTGCCTCACTGGCAAATGTTGTTAGAGGTACTCATCGTCCAACTGGCTCCCGACGAACGGGGCAGAGTGGCAGAAAACCTGCAACTTCCAGCCGAGAGCATCGAACGGTTGCGACAGTTTGCGCGAACTCAAGCTGAAGTGACAACAGGGTTGTCTACAGACCATTCCTCAGCTATGGCTGTCCAGTGCAACGTCTCTGTCAAACCCAGTCATGTGGTGCAGCAGTTGAGTGCTTATGACCTGCCCACCCTGACCCTGCTTGCGCTTCATAGCCCTCGTCCCTTGCGACGGTTGATCTGGCAATATCTGATCTGCTGGGCAACCATCCAAGCTCCACTGGATGGCAACGATCTCAAGGGATTGGGCTACAAACCGGGTAAACACTTCAAAGTCATGTTAGAGCAACTCCGAGCCGCCACCCTCGATGGGGAAGTGGGCGATCGCACCTCTGCGGAGGCTTTTTTAGCAACACACTTTCCGTTAGGAAGTAGGGGAGTAGGGGAGTAAGGGAGTGGAAGAAACGCGATTAATCGCGTCTTTACAGTTGTCCTATCACCCCATCACCCCTTTCTGATCCCCAAATTCTCCCGATTAGAAGTAGCATAAGTGGGAAGATCTGATAGTTCTAAACGACAGTCTTATGAGTTTGACGGCCGGTACTCCGTTGCAAAACGGCAAATACGTGATTCAAGCGGTGCTAGAGCAGAGTGACTTTGGCACAACCTACAAAGCGACTCATGTTTATTTAGACCAGGCTGTCATATTGCAAACGCTGGAAAACAAGCATTCTGACCTCGAAAAAGTAACCTGGTTTGAGCAGCAGTTCTTAGCAGGGGTACGACGACTCAATAAGGGTGAGAACCCCTATCCAGGGCGAGTGCTGGACTATTTTACAGAGAGTCAGTCCCCTTATGTGGTGTTGGAGTATATTCCAGAGCACCCCCTTCCTAAAATCCTTGACTGGTTATTGACTCCATCCGCAAATGATGCCAATGGTGCGTCAGAGCCTGTAGAAGACTCCAGGGATTCTGAACCATTAACAGAGGGGCTTTCAGCGGGTGTACCCACGATCGCCCAGGTGACCACTGCTTTGCAACAACCCAATGGAGCGATCGCCAATGGTTCTTTGACGAATGCTGCCACGCCCGGAACAGCGACGAATGGAGCAACCAACGGTTCTCTGGCTCCTGGCTCCCCCACTTCTCCTCCCAATGCGGCAACGGTAGTAGTGGCTCGCGCCGGAGACAAGCGATCGCCTGCTTTATCCACGGTCGTCAAGCGCAAAACTAACCCCTGGTTGCCTGCGTCGCTGATGCTAACGACAGTGGTTGCCGGTTTAGCAGGCGCAGGATTTGGGCTGACACTGCGGTTTAACCCGCCGACTACGAACAGCCATCCTATTTTTAGCAATGAGCAAGCCTTCCCACCAACGGAGGGGTGGCCTATTCAGGAGGAAATGACTGAGAGTTTTGCGCCATCAAGGTGGGATCGTCCAGCGGAACAGCTGAATGAGGACCCAGTGAGCGATCGCTACGTTGCGCCCCCCATCGATCCGGTTGAATCGTTTGATCCAGACAAAGTGACCCTGCCGGAAGAAACGATTCCTAAAACTCCAACTGAGTTTGAAGGATCTGAACCCCTTGTCCCGGAGGAGTTGCCTCTGCCGGAACCAGCCGCCGATACGTCACTACCTCCGGCTGATCCAGTCTATGTTCCACCCGCCAGTGTGGAACAACCCGCTCCTCCACCCGCCATTGAACCTGCTCCGGTAGCACCCGCTCCAGCCCCTCAGTCACCGCCTGCGTTGTAAAAGCAATTGCCCACGGCTCTGAATAGGTTGAGTGCATTTACAGCAGTGTGCAGTTGGTTCATTACACGGGGTTCCACCCCACACTCTGTGCTCTACCCAAGTGGATGCCGCTATAGAATTTAGCGGCACAGTTTAGATGGACACCCATTCTCGTTGCAAATCGGTTTACACTGTGTAACCATAACGCGCGTGTAATTTGCACTTACTAGCTTCTATCAGTGTTCACCGTTGGGTTTGAGCCATGTTTAACCTTGTTTTCCGTCGCATTGTTCGATTCTTTCTGCTGGCAGGGCTGACATTTGGCTTACTGGTCGCCTGTAATGCTCAGCAACCTTCTACAGAAGCTCCAGAGCTATCTACTCAGCCATTGGTTGTTGCGTCATCACCATGGCCTGGGTTTGCTCCCCACTATGTGGCACTGGCAAAAGAGTTCTTTCAGGAAGAAGGAATTCTGGTGGAGGATCAGTATTTTCAAATTGCTACCGATGTTAATACAGCATTGTTAGCGGGTAAAGTGGATCTGGCATGGACTGGTGTTCCCGATATGGTGATGATGGCGGAGCGTGATCCATCGCTGCGCCTGATTGCGCTGTCGGATTATTCCAATGGGGCAGATGGCATCCTGGCGCGAAACGTTACGCAAGCTCAAGACCTGAAGGGCAAAGAGATTGCCTGGGAGGAGTTGCCACTCCAGTCGTTGTTATTGCGGAAGTATTTAGAGACGGGTGGTTTGACTGAACAAGATATTACGCTGCTGACCATGCCTGCTGCTGAAGCGGCTACAGCGTTTGCCAGTAAACAGGTGGATGTCGCTGTCACCTATGAACCCTGGTTATCTAAAGCGGCTCAAGAGGGTCAAGGGGAAATTGTTTTCTCTTCTAAAAACACCAATATTATTCCGGTTGGTTTAGTGGTCAAAGAAGCTATCCTTCAGCAACGGAAACCCGAAATTTTGGCATTTTTACGGGCGATCGATAAGGGAGTGCAATTTGTACGCCAAAGCCCGGATGAAATGGCTGAGATTACCGCTCAAAAGCTAGGGGTTACACCAGAAGAAGTTCCGGCTTTATTGGATACCGTCCGCATCTTTGATATGGAAGAAAACGCAACTGTTGTTTTCAATGCCGACGATCCACTCAACGTCATAGATAGTCTTGAATTTGCTGCAAAAACCAGTCAAGAGATCAAGTTGATCAGTCAACCTGTTGATGCCACAAAACTCTATGACGACTCACTGGTGAAGGAGTTGCAAGCGAGTTAGAAGATGGCTGCTGTAGGGGCGTCTCGCGAAACGCCCCTCCGGAATTCATACATTAGATCAGTAACGCTTTTGAACGAATTCAATGAAGCCGCAGAGCTTGTGTTAAACGGCTACACCCTGCGTTAACCCGATGAATTGTTGCATAAAGCGATCGGCTAACGGTCTTACCAGTGGTTCGTGCGATCGCGCCTCTGCCAACATTTGCTCCAGGGTTGTATCTGTGATTTTGCTGTCTTCCAGTTCTTGCTCAATTACCGCACCACAACTTTTTAGAGCCGCTTCATTCATCTCCAGGTGAAACTGAATCGCCCACACATGCTGCTGATATCGGAAGGCTTGACTGGGATAGCGATCGCTAAACGCTAAGTGAACGCACCCCTGCGGAATCTCAAACGTATCCTGGTGTGACTGAAACACTCTGAATTGCTCCGGCAACCCTTGAAAGACGGGATCGTGCTGTGCCGCTGGCTTGAGCTTTACTTCACACCAGCCTGCCTCACGCCCGTTTTCACCTCGGTAGACTCTAGCACCCAAAACGTTTGCCAAAATTTGCGAGCCTAAACAGATGCCCAATGTAGGAACAGTTTGAGCGATCGCCTCTTCGATTAGCCCAAACTCGTAACGTAAGAAAGGATATTCCTCGTCCTCAAAGGCACTCATCGCCCCACCCAAAATGATCAGGTGGGAATAGTCGGTGATGGGTTCTGTGAGCGTTTCACCCAACACGGTGTCTAAATAGCGAAAGGGGATTGAGTTCTGACGCAGCTCGGCTTCTAAAAACCCTAATTCTGAGCAAACTTCGTGGCGAATTACTAGGACGCGATTGTGTTCTGGCACTCGATTGTGTTCTGGCATGTGCAACTCCTGAGTCAGACCCGATCATCATTTTTGATCTGGAATTACGGTTTCCGTAGTCTAGATAACGGTTTTCAGCAATCCAACCCTTGAGGATGGATGTATTCAGTTGTTATAACATCTCGACCATGTCTAGACCACTGACTTCCTTAACCCCTGAACAAATTGCTAGCTTTCACGAAGACGGGTTTTTAATTATTGAAGATCTCCTGGATCAATCTCTGGTCGATCGACTGGTTAGCCGAGTTGAACCCCTATTTTCGGGTGACTTTGAGACGGGGGTGTATCCCGACGAGTGGCACTGGAATCCCTATCTGAGCTTGTCTGGAGCGTCGGGACAAATGACGGGCGTATGGAAGTGCGATCGCACCTTGGCGAGTGTCATGCTCTCTAGCGGATTGGGGCAAATTTGTGCAACTTTAGGTAATTGGTCAGGTGCTCGCGTTCTGGTGGATGGGCTGTGGCGCAAACCTTATGGAGCTTCAGAAACAACGTTGCATCAAGACTCAATGTACTCCTTCTATCACACACCGCAAGACATTGTGATTGCCTGGATTGCCCTCAGCGATGCGGTGCAGGGAGCAGGCACGATTGAGTATGTACGCGGTTCTCACAAATGGGCTTTATCGCAAACGGTTGGTGAGTTTCACGCGGTGAACAAGAGCTACCGCTCTGACATGGAGCAAGCGGCTGCACAGGTTGGAATCGATAATCCTGAGGTGCTGCAACTGGAACTCAAACCCGGTAGCTGTGTCTTGCACCACGGACACACCTGGCATGGTTCCGGTAAAAACACCACTCCTGGCAAGCTACGTCAAAGTTTAGTGGTGGCTTGCATTCCTTCGGAGTCTCGCTTTAAGCCTGCCGGAACCTATGTTCCTGGAGGTTATATCGCAGGGCGTTACAAGCAATATGGCAGCGATGCGATGGATGAAAGCTTTTTCCCAATTTTGTGGACGCAGGATGGCTATCGCACGCCCTTCTTAGCCGATTACTGTCAGGATGCGCTGCCAGCAGCTTCGGCTCTAGTTGCATTGGTGTAGCACAACTGATTTTGGATTCTAGATTTGCGATGTTGGCTTTGAGCAAGCCTGAAAGTTCTGACTAATTCTTAGAAATATTTGTCATGGTGCATACACCGATTAGCCTGAGTGAGGCTCAAATTCAGCAGTTTCAAGAACAGGGATTCCTGATCCTAGACAAGTTCTTAGAGTTAGATCTGGTCGATCGCATTGTGGAACGCCTCGACCCCCTGTTTGCTACCCGCTTTGAAACGGGCAACTATCCCGATGAGTGGTATGGTCGTCCGGGCTTAAACATCCCCAACTCGACACGGCAGATGAGCGGCATGTGGCATTGCGATCGCACCATTGCCAGCGTCACATTCTCCGCCGAGATTGCCCGCCTCAATGCCACTCTCATGGGCTGGTCGGGTGGTCGGCTTGCCACCGATAGCTGTTGGATTAAGCCCTCTGGTGCGCCAGAGGTAGCCTTCCATCGCAACAACACCTATGCGGCTTGCATCAATCCCCCATCGCTCGTCACCTGCTGGATTGCCCTCAGTGAGGCTACCGCTCAGGCAGGCACCCTAGAGTACGTCCCCGGTTCGCATTTATGGCATTGCACCGACCAACCCCGATTTCTACATGCTCCCAAGGACGACTACCGCCAACCCCTGTGGGATGCAGCTAAAGAAGCGGGTGTCGATTCCCCAACAATCCTCGCGGCTGAGATTCCCCCAGGTGGGTGCATCTTTATGCATGGTGATTTGTGGCATGGCTCTGGTGTAAACCAAACCACGGATCAAACTCGTCGCAGTTTTGCCGTAAGTACCTTTCCAGCCCACGCTCAATTTCAATCAGAGGCAAAATATGGCTATATCTTCAGCCGTTACCGTCGAGTCACTTCTGTTGAAATGGACGAGAGCTTTTTTCCCATCCTGTGGACATCAGATGGCTACCGATCGCCCCTAGCACGGGATTATTGTGAGGATGCGATTGCTGTTTAGAGGGAGTGGAGGAGTAGGGGAGTAAGGGAGTGGGGAGTAGGGAATGGGGGACAATTGACGATTGACCAATGACGATTGACGATTGACCGATGACGATCCACTTTGTTCATTAGGATAAAAAAAGTCCTTGCATTTCTAGAACTATGGCTCAAATATTTATGGCGATCGCCGCTGTCTTAGGAGGGTTATCTGTCGCTGCCGGAGCGTTTGGCTCTCACGCATTGCGGGAACGGTTAAGTGATCGCGCCGCTGAGATTTTTGAGATTGCCACTCGCTATCAGATGTATCACGCGCTGGCACTGCTGCTGGTTGGCATCTTGCTGAGTCGAGCAGAGACGGCTCAAGCATTGCTCACGGGTTCAGGCTATGCCTTTATTGCGGGGATTTTGATCTTCTCAGGCAGTCTCTACGCCATTAGTCTCTCCCAAATCAAAGTGTTAGGAGCCATTGCCCCGGTCGGAGGGTTAGCCTTGATGATCGGATGGGGATGTCTGGCGATCGCGGCATTAAATTTCAAGGGATGAAGCTCTGGAGAGTAGAGGAGAGACGCGATTAATCGCGTCTTTACGGTTGTCCTATCGCCCCATCACCCCGCACCCCTCTTCCTGGCAGATTGCTTAATATTGCTTTACTCTAGTAGGCATGGTTGAACAATTGAAGCCCCGCTATTCAGTCGCTTGGACGAATAAGATTGCTGAGATCCCGCAAGCTGAGTGGGATGCGCTCGCCATGCCGTTAAAAACGCCCTTCCTGGAGTGGGAATGGCTCCACAATATGGAGTCCTCCGGCAGTGCGACGGCAAAAGCAGGATGGTTGCCCAATCACCTTACCGTTTGGCGCGATCGCACTCTGGTTGCGGCGGCTCCCCTTTACCTCAAGGGACACAGCTATGGCGAGTTTGTCTTTGACCACCAGTGGGCAGACCTGGCAGCCCGGTTGGGTGTGCAATACTACCCCAAACTGTTGGGCATGTCACCCTTTACCCCGGCTGAGGGCTATCGCTTTTTGATTGCACCGGGTGAAGATGAGGACGAGATCACGGAGTTAATGGTGTGGGCGATCGACCACTTTTGCCAGGAGCAGGGCATTTCGGGCTGTAATTTTCTCTACGCCGACCCGGAATGGCGACAGGTGATGGAACGTCACGGTTTTGTCAGTTGGCTACACCATAGTTACATCTGGCAAAATCAGGGATTTCAAACCTTTGATGATTATCTCGCTGTCTTCAACGCCAACCAACGACGCAACATCAAACGAGAACGTAAAGCGGTTGAAAGTGCAGGTTTGCGCCTGGAATCTATGACTGGAGATGCGATCACCAAATCGCTGTTGTCGTCGGTCTATCACTTTTACGCCGATACCTGCGATAAGTTTGGCTGGTGGGGCAGCAAGTATTTAACTCGACGATTCTTTGAGCAGTTGCACCCCAACTATTGCCATCGCATTGTGGTGTTTGCGGTGTTTGGGGAGCAAAACCCCCACCACCCCATCGGCATGTCGTTTTGCCTCACCAAAGGCGATCAACTTTACGGACGCTATTGGGGCGCAACGCAAGACTTTGATAACCTGCACTTCGACACCTGCTACTACACGCCGATCGAATGGGCGATCGCTAACGGCATTCAAACATTTGACCCCGGTGCAGGCGGACGACACAAAAAACGACGCGGATTTCCTGCTACTCCTAACCATTCGCTGCATCGCTTTTATGAGCCACGTTTAGATCACATCTTGCGATCGTACATTGACAAGGTGAATGATGCAGAACAGCAAGAAATAGACGCCATTAATCAAGACTTGCCCTTTAAGCAAGCTAACGGTTGAACCACCAGATCTCGTTTAAGACAATTCTTCAAAATTATTTCGTAGGTTTTATCTAAATATATCGAACCTGATTTTGCATCTCATCCGAGGTAACTTGATTGAGAATAACGAGTAATCTTTGTGCAATTTCTTGAGGAGAACGACGAACAGCAAAAATTACCCCGTAGTGTATTCGTCCTGAATTAAAGTAATCCTGTACAAGTTCCTCAAAATCAGTTCTGTTGTGAGTAACCAGAGTTCTTGCTTGACTTACAGCAAAGGCAAGTTGCTCTGCATCAGTTGTGTGAAGTTGCTCTGCATCTCGTGCAGTAATGACATCAAAACCTCTTGCTTGAAGCAAATCGGCTACTAATACATTGACATCCTCATCCAAATACAGACAAGTGAATATGCTACTCACAAATCTCTAACCAATGGGTCGAGCAATTCTTCAGGAATGCGGTTTTTTTCAATATATTGATTAATTTCGTCTTGGTGGTCGCTGTAGTAAGTTAATGCCCCAAAGACTTGCCCCAAAGTCAGATGCGGCATCCCTTTGGGAATTTCTTCGGGTGCAATGCCCATTCGCCAAGTTTCAACAATTGCCCTAATAGGTGTACGAGTTCCTCGGACGATAGGTTCTCCATGTAAAATCTCATCATCTCGAACAACATAAAGATATTCCGTCGCTTGAACCATGTTAACCTCTCAAGTCGGTTACTTCTTTATTGTAATGTCTGGAACAATGATCTCAGGCGATCGCTTGTAGGGTAGGTTTCCTTCGTCAACCTAACCACTTCTTAGCCACTACTTCACACGCTTCAGAGATCGCTAGCTAATCCTTGCGTGCATTAAACAAACTGGCAACCTTTGGCTTATGGTGATGATAACAGTGAATGGGCAACCGATGCGGTTAGTCGGTAGAAAAGTGAGTGTCGGCGATCGCGCAGGTGATGTGCGGGTTACTGGATTGGATTTGTCTCCCGTACTGCCACTGGATCAGTCTCAGGGAAAAATTCGGTTGTTGATCACAGTACCTTCATTGGATATCGCTCCGTGCTCTCTAGTTGTTAGAGAATTTAGCGATCGCCTGCATCAATTTGGTAACTCAGTAGCCGCTTATCTAATCTCCGCCGATCTGCCCTTTGCTCAACAGCGTTGGAAACAGGCAATAGGTGTGGATAACATCACGTTGCTCTCTGACTATCGTGATATGGATTTTGCGAGGGATTGGGGGGTGCTTGTGCAAGACCTGGGATTGTCTGCCCAAGCGGCCTTTGTTGTGGATGCCACGGGAATCGTAATTTATCGCGAAATTGTCACTGAATGGTTGGCAGAACCTGACTACGATGGAGCGATCGCCGCTTTACAGACCGCGCTTTAATCATTGGCAAGCTGGAAAGAGCGATCGCCCCTTATATACGTTTCTCCATTAGCACAAACAGCTTACACTCATCACTCGGTAAGTTCTTGGGAGCTTTGAGGAGAGCCATTTGGAGTCAGATCACCTGCGATCGCTCCTGCCCGTTCCAGTGCCTCTGGAATATACCGTGGATCGAGAAACATCACCTTACTGCTACCACTGCTGCCAATTCGGACACCCATATCGAGGTAGTTTTGCGCCAAAAGAAACTGTAATGCTTTGGCTGAGTTTGGATCGGCGTTTAACCGTTGCGTAATGATTTCCATTGCAGAGGCAGTTCCCTGTGCATTCAAGATTTGTTTTTGTTGATCTAATTGAGCTTTGAGCAACGCTATTTTTTGGTGTGCTTCAGCTTCAATGAGTTGAGCTTCGGCTTCACCTTTAGCCGTGTTAATTAAAGCTTCCCGTTCTCCTTCTGAAGTCAAAATAGCGGCTTGTTTTTTGCGTTCGGCTGACATTTGTAGTTCCATTGCTCCTTGTACAGTTTTGGAAGGAACAATGTCTCGCAACTCAACACGCGTAATCTTAATACCCCAGGGATTAGTTGCGATGTCTAACTCTCGCAACAAGATTTCATTAATTTCAGTGCGGGCTGTAAAGGTTTGGTTCAGTTCCAACTTACCGACTTCTGAGCGAATTTGAGTCAGGACTAAATTCACCATGGCAGATTGCAAATTCTGGACTTTGTAATACGCCTTTTCCAGATCTAAAATCCGCCAATACACGACCGCATCAACCGTAATAGCAACGTTGTCGCGAGTAATGCAATTTTGCGGCGGCACTTCTAATACTTTTTCCCGTTTCGTTTCCTTAAAGACCACCTGCGAAATAAACGGCGTGATGAAATTTAAGCCCGGTTCCAAACGACGGCCATCGTAACGCCCTAACATTTCGACAAGGGCTTCATCCCCTTGATTAACAATACGAACACTATTGGCAAGGGTGCATGTGCCCCCAACGGCAAGCACAATCATCAAAAGCCATTCAGACATAGGAGTGTCTCCTTGTATTAAGGATGAAAAAGCTGTTCGGGAGCAACGATTAAGATGTTGCCTTCGCGACGCAAAACATACACTTTTTGGTGAGGGGCGATCGCCTGGTCATAGTTCTCACAACGGGCTTGCCACGAGCTTCCTTCGTACAACACCCGCCCCATTTGCCCCGGTTGCAATTCATTTAAAGTCTCAGCCTCAGCCGCATCCAGGCGCATCGAGTGCTTACGCCGCACAAACACTGGACGAATCCAAATGATGAAGGATAGGGAGACGCCGACCCAGTACATGATTTGCATCCCAAACCCTTCGTAGTCCATCCGTCGCCAGTCAAAGCTAAAGAAAACACTGCCTCGCCACAGGATAAATGTCAGCAGCAAAGCACTCACGCCTGCGGAGAGAGCAAACAAACGGTACTTAGAGGCGACTTTTGGAACTAGCAAAAATTCGGTAGCCGTCAAAATCAGCCCCAACAAGAGCCAAAAGAAGGGGGGTGGCACCCTTAAAGCCCAGACTTGACCTAAATAGGGTGGCAACTGGAAGAACAGTGAGTAGGACAACACACAAGGCTCCCGATAAATTCATCTGATGTTCACTCAAGCAGGCATACAGCAGTTCGCGATCGCTTTCTAATGCGGACGGGAGGTGATGCACGAGCGATCGCCGAATCAGTCGAACAATAATTTTCTACTGCTGTGATTTAACCCAGATTGCTTGAGGTAATTTCATCCCAATCATGGGGCTAAATATTTCTTAACGTAATATTTGACAATGCAGATGCTATTCAACCGAGCTTTGGTAGTGGTGGATTAACCACTGAGCGAGTTCACAAAACCCATCGACCTCAGCAGTTTGGGTTACCAATTTGGGTTTGTGACGTAACCGATCGCCATAGTGCAACACGTTTGCAACACCGACTGAAATGGGAAAGCGATCGCCATCAAACAAACTCTCATCATTGGGGCTATCACCAACGGTTACAACTTGTCGTAAAGAGTAGTTGGGAAAAAAGTGAGTGAGCACCTGAGACAATCCAATCGCTTTGTCTTGCTGCATCAATTTGATATGACATTGCACCGTACTGTATGTGAATCCCCAACCGCGATCGCTGCAAAATTGACTCATTGTTTCTAGATCAGCAGAACTCAACCCACTGACATCAAATGTCCAGTCGGTCAAACGAAAGCGGTTATCCGTTGATTCGCAGATGTTAGGAAATTGGGTTTGTAATTGCTGAAATAAGTCAGCCAAATGCTGACGATGTTCTTTCAAATCGGGTAGAGGGACAAGCAGTTTAGGGTCACTGTCTGCGTTGGGATAAAATAGCCCACCATTCTCGGCGATCGCCCCTGCCACAGGGAGGTAGCTGACGACTCCCTGCACCCACCCTGCCGATCGCCCTGTCACGATGACGACCGGAATGCCAGCAGCAGCTAAGTCAGTCAATGCTGTGAGTAATGCGGCGGTAAATTTGCCCTGTTTCGTTAACGTGCCATCCATATCGGTGGCAACTAGGCGTATAGTTTTGAGGAGATCCGAACTTGAATGTAATAAGCTAAGAGTCATTTGGCAAAGACCATTAAAATACGCCATGGCAGAATTGACCGTCGAGCAGCGCAATCACTACTACCTTCTTGAAGCCACCCGAACTGGGATTCACAAACCCATCCTGGCAGCGTTGTATGTCGCCCACTACAGCCCAACCTTGACCGATGGTGAGGTCGGATTGGGAATTGCGCCCATCAATCGAATTCCGCCTGATCAGGTTAACACCTTTCCAGAGCAGGTGCAGTATGCGGCAAACACGATTCGCAGCATCACAAACAGGCTGACGGCTCAAGGCTGGGAAGGCGGCGAATTGTGGAATGTAGAACAGGGGCGGTATAGCGATCGCTTCATTAAAGAGGTTGCTGATGGCTATACTCCGCCAGCGAATGACCCAACGGCGGCATTGTTAGAAGCCAGTGATTACGAAACCCTGTTGCACTCGTACCTAGAAGAGGTCGCTGTTGACCACGACATGAGTCAACTACCAGAGGATCTGGCATTTCTAGATCCCATGTTGTTGGAGTTTATCGAGCAAATTCCTCGTTATTACCAAAATCTGCCCTATCAGCGCACAGCCTTGTTAGAAGCGGCTCGGCTCTGGCGCAAATTAGACACCCGTGAGGAGGCGATCGCAGCCTTCAATATCTCTGGTTCATCGTCGGCAACAGGGGTATTGGCTGATGAAAGTTTTCTTGATCCGGCGTTACTGCAATTCATTCAAACAGTGCCGCCCTATTACGCAGGCTATCCCCATCAGCGAGAAGCGTTGCTGCGGTTAGTGCAACTGTGGCGGCAAGTGGATTCGCGTGAAGATGCGATCGCCCTGTTGCAGAGCCAAGATCCCGATCAAACTGAAAAACCGTTAGACTCTGCCCTGATTGCGTTTGTGCAACGCCTGCCCCAGTCCTATCAAGGCAAAGGGGAACAGCGCAACGCACTCACCGAGACGTTTCGCCTGTGGCAGGGGCTAGGATCTCGCGCAACGGTGTTGACCGAGTTGGGCATCAATCCACAAATGCTAGCTGGGGCAAATCCCGATCGCACTGTGATCGAAAACGCTGCTCGGCAACTCGATCGGGCGTTGCTAGAGTTCATTAAGCGGGTGCCTTCGACCTATCAAGAGACGGAGGCACAGCGTGAGGCACTGATTCGTTTGGTGCAGTTGTGGCGAGGCTTGCCCGGGCGAGAAAGTGCCATTCAATCATTGCTAGACGATCTCCGCCGTATGGAACGGGCACGGCGCGATTCTCCTGATGCTCCGCCCCCACCACAACCTGTAGCACTGCCCCCCCGACCTCAACAGTGGACTCCAACCAACATCCAGCTTTACGCTTCCATCATCCCCAATGGCAACTTTACCTGGGCAGAAGCAACCCATGGGGGGAGTCGGATGCCACCCAATCAGGCTACTGTGGACGCGATCGTCCGAATTGCGCAACTAGCTCAACAAGCTCGCGATCGCCTCGGTCGTCCCTTTCGGGTGACCAGTTGGTATCGCCCACCTGACCTGAGCCAGCGGATTGAGGGTATTTCCCAGAGCCGTCATGGGGTTGGAGATGCGATCGACTTTTACTGTGATGGTCTAACCGGAAATCAGGTGTATTGGGCACTGGATCCCTGGTGGACTGGCGGATTAGGGCGGTATCAAAAATTTCCCAACCTGATCCATCTGGATGCCCGTAACTACCGTGCGAGGTGGACACACTAGAAACCAAAGAGAAATGAAAACCGGAGAATGAACTGCAAAAGGTAGTTGCCAATGCGGATCAACGTCAGGAACGTGGCATCTTTGATGTCAATCTGATCATCGGGTGTAGCCGTAATCATTGAGGTTAGGACGGGGTGCAGGGATGAAACCCCTGGCTGAGGGCACAAGCCTCCACACCCCCTTTGTCCTAAGTTAGCTGGCTAAAGCCATAGCAAAAAACGATACAAATCGTGACATTCCCACGTTTATAATTGTTGAGATTGTAGGGTCAGGGGGCATTCTGAAAATAAATGCAGAATTTTAAGATCTCCATCTGCCATGTCAACTCAAACAATTCTTGTGGAACCCTGGTTGGCTCAAGCTCCTCCTCGTTCGCAGCCAGAGTCATCGAGTGCGGGACAATTCTGGATGATTGCAACTGGCATACTGCTGCTTGCTCTCATTGGTGGAGCAGTATACGGTAAGCTGACCATTGACAAGCTCAAGAAACAGAAGCGGTTTGAGGAATACAAAAACCGAGAGTTGCAAAACAAACTCAAACTGGCTCTGAGCACCATCAGTAAGATGGAGAAGAACCCCGATTTGATTCACTCACGGGAGTTTAACCTTGACTATCTGCGTATGCGGATGGAGGAGGAACAGTTTCACTTTGCGATCGTTAATCAAATCAAGATTAAGGTCAAAGAAAAAATCACGGTGGCGTTGCGTCCAACCCAGGCAGAGCAAGGGCTATTGGGAATTGCCAGTACTGCACGTCAGGTCGATGAAATTTTTGACGTGGAATATGATCCCTCTGAAAATCAGCGGGGGGTCAAGCGAGTTCTATTCCGTATTCAAGTCAAGCTTGCTAAATTGCCGACTCAGCCGACCTCTGTCACAATTAGCCAGATCATCGACTGCATGAAGACTTTCATGAGTAAAGATGGTGAAAATGACAACTGGCAACCGACAATTCAAGGTCGCATTGCTTACATGCACTGGGATCAAAAGGCAAAACCTACTCCCCTGTTAGTGTTGGAGCAGTCTACAGAAGGGGTGAATGTCACCTTCCGGACGACTCGTATGGCTCAGGGATAAGCCGCAAAATTATTGAGTCTCCATCACTGCTTCTTCAGTAATTCACAATACCACCCGTAAACTTTACGTAAAGGTACGGAAATACCCTTGCGATCGCCTACCTTCATAGGTCACTCTGGACTGGTATCCTGTAGTACCGATGTAAAATGGCACGCGATCGCGCTAGGAATACTCTTTCCCAATCTAGAGCTGTCATTCTTGGCTCTACATCTCAAGTCTTTAATGACTCGGTTGGGTTGTCTGATAAAGACGATCTTTATCGGGTGACGATTGGCAGTCGTAGCAACTTTAGCCTCCAACTGAGTGGTCTTCGAGGTAGAGCTAACGTCGATGTTGAGTTGTATAGCCTCAAAGGGGCTAAAGCAGCGGTTTTGCGTCGCATCGGGCGAATTAACTTTAGCAATCTCCGCCCCTCTGATATTCGTCGCTATTTGACACGATTGGGGCGATCGGCTCGTCCCGGTCGCAATAATGAAGTTTTGAATCAAGTCCTCAATGCTGGGGAATTTTATGTGCGAGTCCTGCGTCGCAGCGGAGACACTAACTACAGATTGTCTCTAACAGCGACTCCTGAAAACACAGGTGGCACAGGTGGCACAGGCGGTACAGGTGGCACAGGTGGTACGGGCGGTACAGGTGGCACAGGTGGCACGGGTGGCACGGGCGGTACAGGTGGCACAGGTGGCACGGGCGGTACAGGTGGTACGGGCGGCACGGGCGGCACAGGTGGTACAGGTGGTGGCGGAGGGACACCCGTTCCCAGCCAATTTGCGCCTGCCTGGATTCGGCAACTGGGTAGTTCTGCTAACGATTACGCCTACGGCATCGCTTTTTCAGGCTCCAGTGTGTTAGCCGCAGGCACTACTGAGGGCACCTTGCCTGGTGGTGGGCAAAACAACGCGGGTGGCAGCGACAACTTTGTTGTGCAATACAACAGTGATGGCACTGCCACACCCCAGGTTGTCCGGCAATTTGGCGGAGCCACCAGCGAACGCATTTTTGACATCGAAGTAGATGGCTCTGGCAATTACTATGTGGCTGGAGTCACAATCAATACCAACAGTGGTCTTATTCCTGTGATCAATGGCTTTGTGGCCAAATACAACAGCACTGGTGCTGTTCAGTGGAATCAACTGATTGATACAGATACCAATCCATTGGATAGAAAAGCCGACTTAGCCAGCAGCCTTGCTTTAGATAGCCAGGGGAATGTCTTCGTCGCCGGATTTGTGCGTGGGTTTCCTGGGGTGACCCCTGCCAATGCGTTCGTTGCGAAATACAATGCGACAACGGGTGCTGCCGTGACTGGTTTTGGCAGTGCGGGACGGGTCGAGTTCTTCGGAACAACACCCGCCTCTGAAGCGGCTTCGGCGGTTGCCGTTGACGCAGATGGCAATGTCTACATCACAGGAGTGACTAACGCCACTTTGAGCACGGATGTGAATAACCCATTCACAGGCGGGGATGCCTTTGTGGTGAAATATAACGGCTTAAACGGTAGCCAAATTTGGGCACCGCAAACCCTGGCAACGACGGGGCAAGATTATGCGCGTGGAATCGCGATCGCTGGCTCTAACGTCTACATTACTGGAGATACCACAGGCACGTTGGCTGGACAAACCAGTGCAGGTGGTACAGACGGGTTTGTGGCACAGTTCACTCAGACCAACAATGGCACCACGGTGAGCCAGGGATGGGTCAGACAGTTTGGTACCACTGCCCTAGACGAATCTCAAAGTGTTGCCACTGACAGCGCAGGCAACGTTTACCTCACCGGGGAGACGAATGGAGCGTTGTTTGGTGGCACTCCTGGTGGTGGCTCAGATGCATTCATTGCTAAATACGACAGCGCGGGCAATCGCCTCGCCAGCACCATCTTGGGAACAGCCCAGGCAGATGAGGCATACAACATCCGGGTGGATGGCTCTGGTAATGTCTATGTGGTTGGGCAAACTCAGGGCGCACTGGGCGGTTCGGGTAGCTTCCAGGGTGGCTACGATGCGTGGATTGCAAAATATGCACCTTTCTAAGGGCATTCGTGAGGGTAGGGTTGGGTTGGAGCGGCGATCGCCTCGTTCAACATAGCCCATCTGCTCAGCGCAATCCCAGTACAACCTCCGTAAATATTGGGTTGTAATTGTTGGTGTGGATTTAGTTTCCTAAAGGTATGGCACACAAAAACGCCATTCTATTTCACGTGAAGCAATAGCAATTTATGGTGGACGGTGCTGGAAATCGACTGATAACGGCTAGACGAGTAGAGCTATCTCGTCGGGGTGTTGCGTTTGAGGATGCGATTGGGAGAGGCGATCGCGCAGATTTTTATCGGTTTGAAATCAGCCGCCGCAGTGCCTTTAACCTGACGCTTAGAAGCTCTGCGATCAATGCGGATGTAGAGCTGATTCAAGATCGCAATCGCAACAATCGGGTTGACGCCGGGGATGTGGTTGCGAGTTCACGCGCACTCAAGGGCAAGGTTGACTCGATCAACGTCATTGGAATCCCTTCTGGAACCTACTTTGTTCGCGTGTTTCCGCGTGGGGTCGGCAAGACAGACTATCGCCTCTCTTTCTCCGCCCGACCTGCCGCGACGGCTAGTTTTGCCTATCGGGTGGTGGAGCTAACTAACTTTTTCCGCGATCGCAACGGTTTGGCACCCCTGGCAATCAACACCCAACTCAGCACGACGGCACAAAATTTTAGCCGTCAATTGGCGTTAGGAGATTTCCTCGACCACAACGCACCGGATGGTTCTACGATTGAGAGCCGCATCCGCGCGTCGGGCTATCAACCGCAATGGTGGGCAGAAAATATCGCTGCTGGCTACGCTACGCCCGATCAAGTTGTGCAGGAATGGATCAACAGCGAAGGACACCGCCGCAATATTCTGTCACCTGAGTTGCGAGAGATTGGCGTGGGTTTCTTTAACCTTTCCCCCGACCCAGGTACGCAAACCTGGCAATATTACTGGACTCAGAGCTTCGGAACGTTGATCTGATTTCTGGGCAGGGCTGAGGCATTGGGCAGAAAAACTTTGAAACCTATGGCAAACTTACTGCCACAGGCTGCGTCCCTACGGATAACGTGTCGGGTAGTCGCGCACAATGCGAATTCCGACTAGAGGCAACATCTTCTGGCTAAGCCGATATTGCCGAATCAGGTTGCCTTGAGTGGACAACACGACGGGTTCATGTTGCTCAGCGTAACACCAGTAACCGAATAGGGTTTCACCGGATGAGCCACGCTCCAGAGGATACTCCTTCGCTTCTGTTAAATTGGGCAATCTGATTCTAAAGTCGCCTACAAACACGGAGGCACCTGCTTCTAAATAGGTATCTCCCAGGTTGTTCGATCGCTGCGTTAGCCAGTTACAAAACTCTTCAGCATCATTCAACCCAACTCCAATGATGGGCTTATGAGCCGCTCCAGGGGCAAATCGATCTGTTTCCCAATGGCGAGGTTGGCGGGTTTCTCCGGCTTTGCGGCTCTCGTCAATAAAAAGCTGATATTCTGCACAGGTGATGTAATCGCGATCGATCTCCGTATGCTCGTCAATGGGCAATAGTTGACGCAAACGGCGATTGAGTTTGACCTCAACGGCTAGCTTAAAACGGTCTGGATGAAGGGATTCTAACCCCTGTTCTAAGGTGGTTTCCAGGTGTTGCCGTACAGTCGGATGCACACTCAAGGCTTCCTCTAAGCATTCATACGCCAGGGTTAAGCTGGCGATCGCGTCTCGATTTAATGCCGTTTGAATCAAATATGTAGCATCGCCTTGAGCCGCATAGAGACGGATTGTTTCCTCCCACCAGGGTTCGTCAATGTTGCGAATCAGCACAAATTCCTGATTCATTTCCTTGATCTGCACAGATGCCAGATATTCCTGAAAGCTTTTGTGAGCAAATTCGTACACCCCAGGCTGCTTCTCAACAATTAAGCCACTGACATTTTCAATCTGTTGCAGAAACACATCGGGATACAGCGTCTCTCCAGTCACCGCTGTCAGCTTCTCCTGGATCAGCAAACTGGCTTGCAACAGGGTAAACTCGCGCACTTGTTTTCGCATCCGGTTCAATGCCAGCACTTGTAGAACCGATTTTTTTTGTATGGCTGTGAGTGAATCAGGGGGCAGATTTTTAGCCTCCTGGCGTCGCCCCAACAACACATCGCAAATTTCGCTATATAACTCAACCCGACGACCGGGCAATGCTCCCCGATAACGGTGAATGGTGGCAATCATGGTCAATAGTAAAGGATTCACTGCCATCGCTACCAGCGGAGAATTGCGCTGAATTCGGGAGATCAGGTCGTTCGCTTGCTGAGTGGCGATCGCTCTCACTCCAGGGTCATCCCGCCCCAATCGGCTCATCATCTCCGTTTGCAGATACCAACTGCGGATAAACTGCTGCATCTGCTTCAGGTTAAACGGTTGCACCTCAAGTGTGCTGACCTCCTCCAGGGGAGCGGTTTTGTAGCCAAAGGGGCGTGACGTGAGAATAAAACGATTCTCTGGGTAAGTTCTAATCTGCTGGGCTACCCAATGACTTACCTGCTGTCGTTGCTGGGTATCGGCGACTTCGTCCAGGCCATCCAGCAACACCAGACATTTGCCCTGTTTTAAGCGCGTTTGAAACCAGTGGGGGGGTGGGTTGAGAGCCTGAATGCTGGCTTGCTGCTCAATCAGAGCCGCTAACATAGGTGGGTTCTCAGTTATAATCGCTCCTCGCACATCTCGTAAGTACAACAACACTGGCACTAATCGAGGGGTACGGCGATGATAGCGACGAGAAAAATGTTGGGCATAGGTAAGAGTCAGGTGTTCTAGCAGGGTGGTTTTGCCAGAACCGGGAGGACCAAGGATAACTAAACGACGCAAGGAAGGGATATTAGCTCCCAAAAAATCCCAGATATCTAATCCCTGCTTCACCTTGCGGGGTTGCAACATGGCTGCTGTGATGTTGTCAGCACTTTCAGGGGCAACCCGCAGGGGCACAAACACCTTCCGCAAATCCAGCACAAAGGGACCGCGTGTTTTTAACCCCTGCACTCGATAATCGCGTAGCAGATAAACCAGGCTCTTGTAATATCGCTGCTGAAAGCCACTAAAAACGAGTCCCCATCCCTGTTGTAGCAATTGCTCCAGTTGCCCAACCAGCCAATCTGCGATCTCATCCGCTTTTTGATCGAGCTTGGCATCCAGCTTGATCAGCACGCGCTGCGCTACAGTGGTGATGAATTTTCGTCCCAAGGTTAATAAGGTCAGGGCGATCGCCCCCATAGGAGCTAACCAGGGGTGGCTCTGCACGACTTGTGAGAGGCTGTTCCAGATGTCTTGCAAATAGGACATTAAACGCAGAGAGCAGAGGTGCATACAGGGACGTTTTGCCAAACGCCCTCTGTCTAGCATTATGACCTCAATCATTTATCGAGTCGCAAGCGATCGCCACTCTTCAACAACTCACTCTGTTCACAACCCCTGCTCTACTAAACCACTCTACAAATTATTTTCCTTTAATGTGAGTTGCTCAAAAAATGGGATAACCTGTTGTCTGACATTGCCTCCTAAATCAGGTAATGAGCGATTAAACCTCATCAGGGGAAATGTGTTGCACCGCCAGTGCAATCGATACAATACATGATTATGTAAGGAGTTTCAAATGGCTGCCGTCAAGGTAGGTATTAACGGGTTTGGTCGAATTGGGCGGCTTGTTTTCCGAGCCGGGATCAAAAATCCAAACATCCAGTTTGTTGGAATTAATGACCTTGTTCCTCCCGACAACCTGGCGTATTTATTGAAATATGACTCCACTCACGGACGTTATTCCGGAACTGTTGAAGCAAAAGAAGACGGCTTCGTGGTCGATGGTCAGTTCATTCCCTGCGTCTCGGTGCGAAATCCGGCTGAATTACCCTGGGGCAAACTGGGTGCCGATTATGTGATTGAGTCCACAGGGCTGTTCACCGACTTTGCAGGTGCTTCTAACCACCTCACTGCTGGGGCAAAGCGAGTGGTCATCTCTGCTCCCACCAAAGATCCCGACAAAGTGCCTACCTTGTTGGTCGGTGTCAACCACGATAGCTTTGACCCTGCCCAACATACGGTTGTCTCCAATGCCAGTTGTACGACCAACTGCCTCGCCCCGATCGCCAAGGTCATTCACGACAACTTTGGCTTACAAGAAGGGCTAATGACCACAGTTCACGCTACAACTGCCACCCAACCCACCGTCGATGGTCCCAGCAAGAAGGACTGGCGGGGTGGACGGGGAGCCGGACAAAACATTATTCCCTCTTCGACAGGTGCAGCTAAAGCCGTGACCTTGGTTCTGCCAGAGCTGAAAGGAAAGCTGACTGGAATGGCGTTTCGCGTTCCTACCCCCGATGTATCTGTTGTGGACTTAACCTTCAAGACTGAAAAAGCCACCAGCTATAAGGAAATTTGTGCCGCGATGAAGGAAGCCTCAGAAACCGCTCTAGCTGGCATTCTGGGCTACACCGATGAAGAAGTTGTTTCCACGGACTTCCAGGGTGATTCCCGCTCTAGCATCTTTGACGCAGGCGCAGGGATTGAACTAAATCCTAACTTCTTCAAAGTGGTGTCCTGGTATGACAACGAGTGGGGTTATTCCTGCCGAGTCATTGATCTGGTGATCTCAATGGCAAAAAAAGAAGGGCTATTGATCTGAAGTATCTCAGAAACCAGGTTTCAAGCTCTAAAACTCCGGTTTCTGGTGTAACCCAATGAGCTGTAGGATAGCTACCATCAGAAACCGGGGTTCTGTTGCCAGGTGAAACTCGGTTTCCTAAAGCCCAAATCGTCTATCCTGGAGTAAGGGTTAGTTTACGCAACTTAACACTGCTCCGGGTGACTCATGAAATGCATCATTAATCGTCGTGCTCAGTTCTCAGCCAGTCATCGTTACTGTCTGCCCGAATTGAGTCCCGCTGAAAATGCTAAACAATTTGGGTTGTGTGCCCAGGCTCCCGGACATGGACACAATTATGTGTTGCATGTCTTGATGGAGGGAGATTTGGATGAATACGGCATGGTTCTCAACCTGTCTGATGTTAAGCAGGTAATTAAGCGGGAAGTCACTAGCCAGTTAGATTTTTCCTATCTCAATGATGTGTGGGCAGAGTTTCAAGAGACTCTGCCGACGACTGAAAATATTGCTCGCGTCATTTGGCAGCGATTGGTACCCCATCTGCCGCTGGTGCAAATTCAACTGTTTGAACATCCTGAACTCTGGGCTGACTACAAAGGAAACGGCATGGAAGCACATCTCACCATTAGCACTCATTTCAGTGCTGCCCATCGGCTGGCACTGCCTCAATTGACCCTGGAGCAAAATTTTGAGATTTACGGTAAGTGTGCGCGGGTGAATGGTCATGGTCACAATTACCACCTGGAAGTCACCATTAAGGGAGAGATCGATCCCCGCACAGGCATGATCGCCGATTTGGTCAAATTTCAAAAGGCGGTAGATGATTACGTTGTCGAGCCATTTGACCACACCTTCTTAAACAAAGATATTCCTTATTTTGAGAAGGTTGTGCCTACCGCCGAAAATATTGCAATTCACATTCGTGATTTGTTGGAGGAGCCAATTCGTGAGATTGGCGCAACTTTGTATAAGGTGAAGCTGATCGAAAGCCCCAACAACTCCTGTGAGGTATATGCCACCTCTACTGGCGAATTGGAATCAGCACAGCAGGCCACTGTCACTCGCCTGGTTGGTGTGTAGGGAAAGAGGGAATTTGACAGGAAGTCCTCCCCGTAAAAGGCTATACCAAATTAAATTGTGATCAAGGCAGATGTCGGTAGGGGCGGGTTTGCAGATAAGCTCTTGGGTTTGCTGTCAGTAAATAGCTAAACCCGCCCCTACGAGCTTCCGCATTTGCATTGGAAACCGTTTAAATCGATGTTGCTGATCCACTCTGTGAATCTTGCAGGACGTTTCGCAAAACGTCTGTACAGCGGTGGTCAGTGTTTGAGGATCAAATTTGCATTCAGCAACACCGTTAAATCATCTTATGAGCAACCGTTTTTTGGATTGCCCAGATAAGACTGGCACTGGCTGCACTGGTCAACAAACCAAAGCCGATGTGTTGTTGTCCGGCGATCAGGCAGGCTATTCCTAATAGCAGTGAACCGATCGCCAACCCTCTAACCGTTGCCAACATGAGTCGAACCACAACGGTTGCATCCACCACTTTGGTCACTAAATCATTGGTGTCGTTGGGGACTACGGTACTGTGAAGCGCATGTTGCAGGGATTGATATTTTGCCAGATCCACTTCGTAATAGGTGCCTAACTCTGGATCGCGCAGAGTCGCAACCGAGTGCAACCCAAACTGTTTTGCATGGGCGATCGCCAATCCAATTTGCTTCTTGGTCGCTGTCGGACGCAGGGCTTCAAAGACCGATTCTCGATAAACGCCAGCTTTTGCCATCTCCAGGATTTGCTGGCTTAGTTCGGATACGGACGAGCGTTTGCTGATCACACTCATAGATTTCAATCAAACAACTCAACGCTGTAGCAATTGCCAAGATCGTTAGGATAAAGAATTGCGAGGGTATAGCCGTGGCCCCATTCGATGGGGCGGAGGCGAGTCGGAAAGCCCCCCAGTATCAGAGTTTGACCCATCGCCTTTGTCCTCAGTTTTCTGACCAAAGCTATACTGTCTCCGGCTAGAGATTCTACCGTTGCATCTCAACCCACCAACACTTTAAGTGGAATAGCCATTTGTGCCCCTTCAGTATAGTACTAACGTACTTAAAAGCAAAAGTTCTGTGAGTTGCCATGCAGTAACAGGGACGATCTTTAGACTGCCTTAATCCTCATCCTGCTCTAGTAAATTTTCTTTAGAGGTTTCAAGCTGCGCCCACAACTGCTTAATTTCTTCGTATGCAGCGACGGGCGAGATTTTGCCACCTGTCTCTAAACTGCACAGAATGGAGACTCGGTTAGCAAATTCTTGAAGGTTTGCATCAAATGCCAAATTTTCTGGAGTAAATTCGCCTCGAAATCGTCCGAGGGGATTAAGAAACTGATCTTTGCTGCTATCTGAGTCGTTTGTCACAAGTAGATTGGCAATGCGTCAGGGTTGAGAAGGTTCGCTGCGAAAGAGCAACAGCTACTCTGCTAGCGACCCCTCTTAAGATACAGTCTACTAACTTCAAAAGAAAGGGACGCAACACCAATTTTTGAAATTGATTTTGGAGATGGCTAGAAGTCTAATTTATTCCAAATCGCTTCCATCGTAGGGCGATGGACATTGCGCTTTTTAGACTCCAGGGAGTTCGGATTTTTCTCTATCGTTCTTAAAATTGAGTCAATATCCTGCGATCGCCGCTGAATGCTGTTGGACTTGGGCAACAGGTTCGTCATGTCATCTTGCTGTTCACCGGCTTGGTTCTGCTGGGGCAGGTTGGATTCAGAATCTAAGTCCATCGCGATCGCCTCTGACTAACCCTGACTCAATAAGGATCTCTGATTATGTCCATCTTAATGGACGTTTATCTTAACTGAAGGTGATCTTAACCGATATTCGTCTTAAGAAATAAATATAATCACAGCGAGGGGTTTACGTAGGTTTCGTATATGAAGTTGTTACCTCCTGTGAGCTTGCGGGAACTTTAATAGTGACAGGCGGAATATGAACGGTAGACCAGACCGCCACCAGGATAACCATGAACCTCCAAACTTTTATTGCACATCGGTTCGATTATCAATTGTCTAGCGTTCAAGCCGATCGAGAGTTAGTGCATGATATCCAGCGGCATCTACACCGTTTAGGGTTTGCTCCGGGCGTCATAAACGGAGTGTGGACGAGAGAAACCCACGAGGCATTCAATCGCTTTAAAACGGCTCATCGACTGACTGATCCTGGCTTAACAAACACAGTGGCGCGATCGCTCCTGCAAGTTTCTCAGCAACCGCTTCCTACCCTTCAACGAGAGCTAGTAACGGCAGGTAACCACTCCAATGGCGCATCCCCAACAGCCTCTGCTGCAACCCCTCCACGTCGTCCGGTTCCTCCTCCCCCTCCCTCGATGATGGCGCGTTCTAAAGCACCTGTTGTTCAACCGATTGTTCCTACTGGACAAAGCATCGCCTATCGTGGGGCAACCCCTCCCGCTTTACAACGGGTCAATGCGCAAGGCATAACGCTGATTAAAGCCTATGAGCGATTGAGATTAGAAGCTGAGCGATGTCCTGCGGGCGTTCTGACGATTGGCTACGGCTCAACAGCGGATGTCAGACCCGGACAAAGGATTACAGCGAGACAAGCTGAAGCCCGATTATTGAAGGATTTAGAGCCATTTGAAGAGGTCATTAGAACGGTGGTGCGAGTCCCGCTGACCAGTAACCAATTCAATGCACTCGTTAGCTTTGCGTTTAATGTGGGGACGACTGCGTTGATTGCCTCAACGCTATTGAAGAAACTCAATCAGGGCGACTATCCAGGAGCCGCTGAGCAATTTTTGCACTGGGATAAAGCAGGGGGCACGCCGTTACCTCTACTAACCCAACGACGGCAGGCTGAACAAGCTCTGTTTCTCAAAGCTTAAGGGATGAGCCTGGTTAACTGACAAACGTCTGCCTTTGCCTTAAGCTTTCTGACCAAAGCTATATTTCGGTTCCATGGCTGGCAAATCGCATTCGCGCCCTTGCTATCGAAGTCCACGGCTCGACGGTTTGACTGAGCTTCGCCGCATCGCCCGCGCGGCCTCTCAAACAGCCAGGGTGCTTGTATAGCTGCGGTTTCAACCACCAAGAACAAAAGATTGGTCAGGCAAGTAGGGGATTAGCTCTACCAACCCCGTTGCAAAAGCCAAACAAACATAAATTTCTGCCTGGTATTGAGGCTGAGATGCTAGGCTACGCCTGTAGCAGCAACTCTATCCCCCGATTCATGGATTGCCTGCCTTAGCTATCAGGAGGGTCAACCATGCAGCTTCAAAATTTGTCCTTTGCGACTCGCAATGGTCGAGTAGTCCTCATCTACGCTTTTTTCAGTAGTTTGTGGATTTTGTTATCTGACCATCTACTGCAACTCTGGTTTGGAGACAGTACACCGTTAACTCGGTTTCAAACTATCAAGGGCTGGTTATTTGTTGCGGTCACGAGTGCCTTGCTGTATGTCTTGATTCACAAAAGCTGGCGATCGCTACAAAAGAGTTACAACCTGCTCATCAACATCCTTGAAGGCACAACGGATGGGATTTTTTTAAAGGACTTGCAGGGGCGATATCTGGTGATTAATCCAGCGGCAAGTCAAATTTTAGGGAAATCGGTATCCGAGATTGTGGGCAAGCGAGATATCGAGTTGTTGCCAGCGGACATGATGGCTGAGGTGTTAGCCAGCGATCGCATTGTCCTAGAAACACAACAGGCTCATATTTTAGAAGAAAGTTTTGTTGTTAATGGCGATCGCCGTACCTATCTAACGAGCAGAAATGTCTGGCGCGATCGACGAGGGCAGGTTGCAGGATTGATAGGCATTACTCAGGATGTGACCCAATACAAACAGGTGCAACAGGCTTTACAGGAAAGTGAGGAGCGGTTGCGGTTAGTGCTGCAAAGTATGCCTGTCATGTTGGATGCCTTTGATGGGAAGGGCAACATCACGGTGTGGAATCAAGAGTGTGAACGAGTGACGGGCTACACCGCCGAGGAGGTAGTGGGAAATCCGCAGGTCATGCAGTTGCTCTATCCCAACTCGACCTATCTGCAAACCATGATGGAACAGTGGCGATCGGGGGGAAATGACTACCGCAACTGGGAGTGGGATATGACCTGCAAGGATGGCAGTATCCGACGGGTTGCCTGGTCGAATATTTCGGATAAGTTTCCTGTGTCAGGCTGGGCAGCCTGGGGCATCGGGGTTGATGTCACCGATCGCACTCGTGCTGAAATGGCTCTTCGAGAGAGTGAAGAACGCTGGCAACTGGCACTGCGAGGCAACAACGATGGCATTTGGGACTGGAATGTTAAAACGAATGCGGTTTTCTTTTCGGTGCGCTGGAAGGAAATGTTGGGTTATGCCGACCATGAGTTTGCCAACGATTTTGATGAGTGGTACAGACATGTGCATCCCCAGGACATTGCTCAGGTGATGCAGTTGATGCAAGACCATTTTGATAAAAAAACGCCGTTTTACATTTCAGAGCACCGGATGCAATGTAAAGATGGCAGCTATAAGTGGGTTTTAGACCGAGGACAGGCGTTGTGGGACACAACCGGGACAGTTGTGCGGATGGCAGGTTCTCATACCGATATCACGGAACGCAAATATGCCGAGGCAGCTTTATGGCAGTCCAATCAGGCACTTGAAGAGCGTGTCTCTCAACGGACTGCCGCTCTTGCTGAACTGAATGATCACCTGTCAGCAGAATTGCTCGAACGGCAATGGATTGAAGCTGCGCTACGGGAGAGTGAATGCAAGTTCCGGGCTGTTTTTGATCAAGCCTTTCAGTGCATTGGGTTGCTGAAACCGGATGGCACCGCTCTGGAAATCAATCAAACCTTGTTGGCGTTTGCAGGCACCACCTATGAGACGGTGATTGAACGACCCTTTGCTGAACTGTCGATATTTACAGCGTCGGCAGGGTTGCAGGAACAAGTGCAACAAGCGATCGCCCAAGCAGCCTTGGGGCATCTCTTTCGCTCAGAAATAACTGTGTTAGATGTTGATGGCAATCTGGTCACTCTAGACTTTTCAATTAAACCCATTAGAAACGAAGCGGATGAGGTGGTGTTGCTGATCTCAGAAGGGCGTGACATTACTCAACGCAAACAAGCCGAAGAGCAACTGCGCCTGAGCAATGAGCGGATCAGCCTTGCTAATGCCGAATTAGCCCGCGCAACTCGACTTAAAGATGAGTTTTTGGCAAATATGAGTCACGAGTTGCGCACACCTCTCAATGCTATTTTGGGACTGTCGGAGGCGTTGCAAGAGCAGGTGTTTGGCACGTTGAGCGATCGCCAACGTCACTCTCTGCAAACGATTGAACAAAGCGGTCGGTACTTGCTGGAGTTAATTAACGACATCCTGGATTTGTCCAAGATTGAGTCGGGCAGAATGGATCTGCAACTGGCGACGGTTTCCGTGGAGCAACTTTGCGAATCGAGTTTGGCGTTTGTGCGACAACAAGCCCATCAAAAAAACATTCTTCTGCACAGTTGCATTCCTGCGGATTTGGGTCATATTACGCTAGATGAGCGGCGGATGCGTCAGGCTCTCATCAACCTTTTAAGTAATGCCGTTAAATTTACACCGGATGGTGGCGAAATTCGGCTTGAAGTGCAACCGGATAGCACGCATCAACGTTTGCAATTCAGCGTTATTGACACTGGGATTGGCATCGCCGCAGAGCACATCCCCAAGTTGTTCAAACCGTTTGTGCAGTTAGATAGCTCGCTTACCCGTCGCTATACTGGGACTGGTTTGGGTTTGGCGTTGGTGCGCCGCATTGTAGAACTGCACAAAGGGGGGGTGACTTTAGAGAGCGAGATCGGTCAGGGAAGCCGCTTTACGCTAACGCTGCCCTGGAAGAAGCAAGTGACCCCGACGATTTCATGGTTAAACACCTTTGTTGAAGCAGATTTGTCTCGCCTTCAGCGCGTCGTCATCATTGAGGACTCCAGTCCCGCCACCAGTCAAATTGCGCGTTATCTCTCAGAGCTGAAGGTGTGTTCTGTCATTCACTCTTATGGCGAGGGAGCCATAGAGCAAATTCTGCGAGTCATGCCTGATCTGGTGGTTCTCGACATTTTGTTACCGGATATGTCAGGTTGGGAAATTTTGTCCCAACTCAAGAGCCATCCTCGGATTCGCCATATTCCCGTGTTGATCACATCGGTGATTGATGAGCGATCGCACGCTGCAACGTTTGGGGCTGCCGATTATCTGGTGAAACCCACTTCACGGCGACAGTTTCAAGCCGCACTCTCAAAAATCCTCGCATCTTCGATAGAGTCATCGGCCTCTCCTGTGACTCATCCGCCAGCAAGTAGTTGCCCGGTGTTGCTTTTAGCAGAAGATAGCGAAGCCAATATCTCGATGATGGTTGACTATTTAGAGGCACATGGATATCAGCTCATTCTGGCTCGCAACGGGAGAGAGGCAGTACAGCAGGCAAAAACCCATCATCCTGACTTGATTTTGATGGATATTCAAATGCCTGATATAGATGGCATAGAGGCGATTCGCCAAATTCGTACAGATTCTCACCTGATGCATGTGCCGATTATTGCATTGACTGCGCTTGCGATGCCGGGCGATCGCGATCGTTGTCTCGCCGCAGGTGCCAATGACTATATGACCAAACCCGTCAGCCTCAAGGAACTGGTTAATGCGGTTGCCAACTACATCCATGCCCATTCCTAAACGCTTGAGTGGCGATCGCAGCCCACGGGGTTTGAGGAGTTGAGTTATAGCTTTAGTCAGAAAGCTTCAGGCAAAAGCAATGGCTCCAACTCTAATGCTGGGAGAGCTTCCTGACTCGCTTTCGCCCATCATAAATGTGGGTACGGTTATAACCCTCTTTAATCACTCTGGATGGAGAGTGTTTTACCGAAAGTCTCGTTCCTAGCTGTATTGACTCACCAGGTTAACGTCAGTTCGGTTTAAGAGCCCAGCGAATGAATTCGTGGCTATGGGAGCCAAGTCTGCCTGCACAGACTACGGAAAATTCAAGGTTTTGCCGAACCGATGCAGGTCTATTGTGTTCTTGTAGCTGCGGTTTCAACCGCCAAAATCTTTATCTCGAACTCAAGTTAGGGGTTAGCTCTCCACCTGGTTTGGTGTCTTGAGGTTGTCCCATGCCGTAGGTGAGTCCATAGCTGCGTGCCAGTAGCCAAAACCACACAGCAGGATAACGCGGTTCTAACCACGGTTGCACCCGCACTGCGATCGCTGGCACCCACTGAAAGACCCAACTGATTAGGGCACTTAAGGTGAAATTGAGATAGCTAACCACCCAACGCAGCAGATCTTCGGCTCCTGCCAGTTCCCAAATCCACAGCAACAGAGCCGGATTTTGCCACGCTGCCTTGATTGCCATGCGGTTGAACGGCACCCATCCTGCTCGATCCTTGATGAAGCGATCTGCCACGTCTGGAGATTCCGATGCCAAGATGCCAAAGAAAGTGTTCAGCATCGAGTTAACTCGTTGAGGAGCCAGAAATCGTCCTGTGGGCACCATCATTCCTTTTGAGAATAGCCAGGTAACAGCAATATTGCTTTGAAATGCCCGAATTTGATTGAGGTAATTCGCGGTAAGCAGATCGTGACGCAATGCGGTATCCAGTAGATCGGTTAGCCGAGGCAGATTGCGGACCAGAGAACCAAACCCAGTGAACACCAACGGGGATTGCAGCGAGGCAGCGTCACCAATGGCAATGAGGCGATCAAAGGCAACCTGGCGATCGCCCTCTCGTACGCTGAAATGTCCTGGAATATAACCAAAGGTTGGCTTGCGCCAGACTAACCGTTCCAGATCACAGCGACGGTATTCCGGCAAAATGGTGAAAAAGTCCTCGTACATTTCCAGTAGGGAGCCAGGGTTGTCAGGGTTGACCTGATGGTAGTGAAACAAGTAGATGGTCAACTCGTCATCCTTGCCGGGAAAAAGCTCCCAAATGAGTTGTCGTCCGCGTGAGATGTCGCCGTGACTGTTGAGTACATCACCATAGTGAGAGTCCCACACCGCAGGCTCAAATCCACTGGCGATCGCGGCTCCCACTGTTGGACACACACTATCAAACGCCCGTCCTCCATTCAACTGCCAAGCGATCGGGGAAGCCGTGCCCATGGCGTCCACCAATAATCGCCCTTCCGCTTGTCGAGCGGTTTGGGTGGGTATATGGTTTGCCTGGACTGTGACGCGATCGCCACTGACAATCACCCGTTCAAACTGAGTCTCATCCCAAATATCCCCCCCTGCGGTTCTCAGCTTTTCGCCACAAAGGTCTAACAGTTTCTCAGCATCAATACTCACGTTCAACACGGTGGGAGTCCGTAAGATCGGAGCTTTTGCCTGTGGTGGATTGTTGGCATCAAAGAATTTGTGAAACCCATCCACATACTCTCGTGCAATCACACTCTCAAATTCAGCAGGGGTAAATAGCCCCAAATCAATCAGGCTTTGAAATTCGCTACGAGAAATGTTCCACTCCCGGTTCATCCGCCCAAACGGCAATCGCTCCAGCAACAAGACCCGATAGCCCAACCGTGCCATGACTGCCGCGTGAATGACACCCAACGCCCCGCCCACATAGATCAGGTCATAGGTTCCATCGCAACCTTGATTCACGGGGGGGTCGGATACTTCTCCAGCACGAAACACAACTTGTGTCGGCTTTGTCGGGTTTCGCACACCCTCTCGCCAATGCTGCTCCCACCAGTAGACTCGAGTCAGGTCATACTCCCCGTTCGGCATCTTCTGAAAGTAATGCACCGTTTTGGGATAATGCGGTGCTAATGCTTCAAAAATCGACTGCTGCGAAAGGTCGATTGCGGGAGGTTCGGGGTAGTCGTGGGGAAACTGTTGGCGAATTTCGTGAGTCAGTTGATGAAGCAGTTGAGTCTCTTGTTGCAGTGGAGACTCTGCCCAGCGAAACGCTTTTAAGTAGGTTGTTCGCTGGACTGACCAGACAAACACTGATAACTCCGGTTCTAGCAATGAAGTAACGGCTGATGTTTCCGGAGTTGATGACAGTGCAGGTGTGGTTTTAAAGCTCAAGCGAAACCCTTCTGGAGTTAGCTTTTTCTCCCCCACAAGCGGATGAAATGTCTGTTGCAACCACTCTCGAACAGTCGCTGTATGAGGGGTGGGGATTTCTAAATAGAGAATTTCTCTCATCGTCAGATGCTAACTCCAAATAAATAACCAAAAATTAACGTTGATATTCTTTAGAAGTGCGCTACACTGCACAGATACATTGGTCTGCTAAAAAACTTTACAAGATTCTCATAATTAATAAAAGGCGTATATCGACTTCCTCACCGCTATGGATTATCCCATCCCGACCAGCTCTCAAGAAATCGTGAATCTGCGTCAACAGCCCGTTGATGAAGAGTTAATAGCGGCGGCGATCGCAGGAGTTGTTGGGATTGCGCGTTCTCAGGGGCGATCGCTCGAAGATCTGACAGCTGAGGTATTAGCCGATGAGGGTATCTTAGACCGGGATATGCGGCTTTGGTTGAGCGATATTGTGGCTCAAGCGTGGAATAGCTTACCCTGAATCAGGGATAGGCAGAGCTTCCAGGGATCGTTGCGACAGGTATCACGACGACAGGCATTACGATGATAGGTATCACGACAAGCGATCGCCCGTTGAAAAGTTTGGCTATGGTTTAGTTCGACTATGGTTTAGGATGATTATCATCTCTCAACCAGGAAAAAAGACATATGGGTAGCAATGGTCGTAGCCAAGTTTTGTATCCCACTCGCATTGATATTCCTGCCGATATTCGCACTCAAATCATTGCGCTTTTGAATCAAACGTTGGCGACAAGCCTCGATCTCAAAACGCAAGTTAAGCAAGCCCACTGGAATGTGAAGGGGCTAAACTTCTATCAACTGCATGAGCTGTTTGATGAAATGGCAGGCGAACTGGAAGAATACGTTGATCTGTTTGCTGAGCGAGTCACCGCTTTAGGTGGGTTAGCTTTAGGCACTGCCCGTATTGCCGCAGCCCAGTCAGAGTTACCAGAATATCCTCTCGATATTCTGGGTGGCGAAGCTCACATTACGGCACTTGCCGATCGCTACGCTATCTATGCTAAGTCGTTGCGGGAAGGTATCGCCCAAACCGATGAGTTGGGTGATGCGGATACGGCTGATCTCTATACCGAAGTGTCTCGCGACATTGACAAGCGTCTGTGGTTCCTCGAAGCGCACCTGCAAACCTCTGCCATCAACTCCTCGGTAGCAACGGCTGAGAAAGCGACTGTGGTGAGCTGATTCTCAAGTTATAGCTCTGGTCAGAAAGAAGGCACAGGCAATGGCTCAAACCCTGGTGCCAGGAAAGCTTCCTAGCTTGCCTCTGCCCCATCGAATGTTAAGGCTATCAAAGCCGAGTCCGCCGACGCAGGCTTCAGACGACGCGGGTTTTGGTGAACTGACCAAGTCGGGTTTGCTCCTAACATAGCCACTGAAACGGTTGTGAGGACATCTCTTAATTTTGAATGTGATGTTCTGCAAGCCTTTTAGCCTCAGTTCTCAGTTCTCAGTTCTCAGCCCTTCTCCATAGCATTGGCTGACTGAAAATCTGCGGGACTGAGGGGGCTAAGTTTAGTTTGTGTAAAGACTGATGGATGGAAATCCGCCAATTTGGGAAACCACGGCTGAGGGGATATGAAGGGTTTATGAATTTCCGCAGTATCCAACGCTACTCAGCGATACTTTTGCGGAAGAAATGGGCAGATTGATGAAGAGTAACACTAGGTGCCTCAAGTGCAGGCTAAATTCTCATCTACAGCCTGTATCACTTAACACATCCTTCATATTGCTCGTGCTATCGATGAATAGCGTTTAGAGATTTCCAAACATTCAGCCTGACGAATTCTTATGAACATTCTCAAAACCTCTGCGATCGCCTTGACTGCTTGTGTAATGACCGCTGGTATGGCTCTAGTCGGTTCGCAAGCGGCTCGCGCTGAAGATTATGAATCATTCACCCTGGCTCCTGGTTTTCGTCCTAACCCGGTTGTTGGCACGGGTTTATCTGGTGGTACTCGGCTCGTTGACTGTTACACCAACGAGAGTGGCGGCAGAACCCTCGTGAGAACCTATGTTGATTCGGCTAACGCTCCTGATCATGTGGTTACAGTCACCCGTCCTTTCAGCAACTTACGTGCATCGGTTCAAGCTGATGGTGATGTCACCCTGTTGATTGATGGTCCTGATGGAACCTACTGCTCTGACGATGTAGACGGTTTGATGCCCTCTATCTCTGGTAACTGGCCCGCTGGCACTTACAACATCTGGATTGGCGATTTCGTTGGAGATGGCAGTGGTGTCTATCGCTATCGCCTGTTTTTGACCCAGCAATAAGGAACGTGATTGTCCCTTTTGCAACGGTGACGACATAACAATTCTGAGAGAAACGACAAAGGGTGAGAGAGCTGTGGGAAGCTTTCTCACCCTATTTATTTTTGGGGGAATGGGGAGTGGGGAATGGGGAGTGGGGGCTGTTAGGGTCGGCGTAACGCCTCATTATGTAACGTCAGTTCGGTTTAAGAACCCGGCGAATGAATGCGCGGCTACTAGTGTTGCGAACACAAAGTTCTGCAATGTGGGGGTTTGAGGGCTTCGCCCCCAAGCAGGGGTTCCACCCCTTCACCCCTTTCAAAACTTATTTTTTGCTGTACTAGAGCAAAGTCCGCTGACGCGGACTACGGAAAATCAAGGTTTGACGAACCGACGCAGGTCAGTTTTGCTCCGATAGCGGCAGTTTAACCGCCAAAATCCTTATCTCGAATTCACGTTATTTAGAGCGATCGCACAAATGCATCCAACCGCTCCATCCCCTTACGAATCGTGTCTAACCCAGTAGCGTAGGATAGACGAATGCAGGAGTCCGCCCCAAAGGCAATGCCTGGAATAGCAGCAACCTGTTTTTGCTCCAACAGCGCACTACAAAAATCAATTGATTTTATCCCTAGCTTGCTGATATCAGGGAAGACGTAAAAGGCTCCATCGGGTTTAGGACACTGTAACCCTGGAATGGCGTTGAGGGCATCCAGCATCACCTGTCGCCGTTCAGCAAAGGCGGTCACCATTTCAGTGACACACGTTTGAGGGCCTTCATAAGCCGCGATCGCCCCATACTGAGCGAAGGTGCAGACGTTGGAAGTGCTATGACCTTGAATGGTGCTTACTGCCTGAATGATCGGCACGGGAGCAGCCAGGAAACCAATACGCCAGCCGGTCATAGCGTAGGTTTTAGCAAAGCCGCTGCTGACAATCGTGCGATCGTAGGCTTCAGGACTGGCAGCACCAATGCTAAGGTGTTGCGCCCCATCGTAGAGAATCTTCTCGTAGATTTCGTCAGAAACCACCCAAATGTCATGCTCCACGACTACAGCGGCGATCGCCCGAATCTCGTCAGGAGTGTAGACCATCCCCGTCGGATTGGAAGGGGAGTTGAGGATGAAGAGTTTGGTCTGGGGGGTGATGGCTTGGCGCAGTTGTTCAGCCGTGATGCGATATCCGGCTTCAGCGGTTGTGGGAATGATTACAGGGGTTCCCCCTGCCAATTTCACCATTTCGGGGTAGCTGAGCCAATAAGGAGCGGGAATGATCACCTCGTCTCCGGGGTCAATCATTGCCATCATCAAGTTGTACAGCGATTGTTTGCCACCGTTGGTAACAATAATATTGTCTGCGCCGTAACACAAATTATTAACGTGTTGCAGTTTTTGGGCGATCGCCTCTCGCAATTTTGGCTCCCCTGCGGCTGGACCGTAGCGTGTTTTGCCCTGGTCAAGCGCAGTCTTCGCCGCTTCAACAATGTGTTTCGGAGTGTCAAAGTCAGGTTCTCCTGCGCTGAAGCTACAAATGTCAATGCCGTCAGCTTTCATTGCCTTCGCTTTTGCATCGATCGCCAATGTCATTGACGGTGATACCTGTCCGACTCGCCCTGCCAGTTTCATGTTTACTCCGGTCAGATCAACCCAAATTAGCAACTAAATTTAGCTCAGAATATCGTATTTCACAAAGGTTGCGCGATTAAATCTAGTCTTGAATCTTAAGAAACAGCGCATCTTTATTCAGGATCCCCCAGATGTCGGATTTTCTCTCTTAAGCTAAATGGCACTCTTTAACTTTAGTCAGCAGTTTTGCGACAACGTGAGGGCTGTATTGATATGAACTTTGCGGCTTGCGGCTACAAGCGGTTACAAATTGCTTATGAATAAAGCACTTGTACGAGAGTGACTTGCCAAATCTTCATCCAAAAATTTGAGAGTTTAGCCAGAATTTGATACGGTTTATTACAGTTATTGTAAAAAAACATCAAATTAACTCGACTTTCTTTAACTCATTCTCCTGAATGATGATTTTATCTGTCTACAAAGATTTCATGTCATAAGGTACAGTGTGGCTACCTGTGAATATATTCAATCCCACTGGGTTGACCAGTTGTTTCCCGGATTGATCGACAGCTTACTCAATGCTAGATAGGCTGATTGAGCGATCGCCCCTTCTTAATAGATAAATTTCGTTTGACATCCTGATTTAAGTAGGTGACTTGCATGTTGATGACCGTTGCGCCAGAACAGATTGAACGGATTGTTTGGAACCAGCATCATGATCCGTTTGAAGTCTTGGGACCGCACCTGATCGCACAAGACGGCAAATCGGTATGGGCAGTACGGGCTTATCTTCCCAATGCGGATGCTGCCTGGGTGGTCTTCCCAGAAGAGCGCAAAGAATACCCCATGCAAGCGGTGCATAATCCCCACTTCTTTGAGTGTGTGCTGGATACCGAAGAGATGGCGAACTACCAACTTCGTATCCAGGAAGGGGAGCACGAGCGGGTGATTTACGATCCCTATGCGTTTCGATCGCCCCTGCTCACTGATTTTGACGTTTATCTTTTTGGCGAGGGCAATCACCATCGCATCTACGAAAAGTTAGGCGCACACCTGACTGAGATTGATGGGGTTAAAGGGGTTTATTTTGCCGTCTGGGCACCCAACGCACGCAATGTCTCTGTGTTGGGTGACTTTAACTGGTGGGATGGGCGCAAACATCAGATGCGCCGTATTGAGAACGGCATTTGGGAATTGTTTATTCCCAGTGTGGGAGTGGGCGATCGCTACAAGTTTGAGATTAAGAACCACGCCGGACATATCTACGAGAAATCCGATCCCTACGGCTATCAACAGGAAGTTCGCCCCAAAACGGCATCCATCGTCACTGACCTCAATAGTTACGAGTGGCATGATCAGGAATGGATTGAAAAACGCCGCCATACCGATGCCCTCTCTCAACCCATTTCAGTCTATGAGGTGCATTTAGGGTCCTGGCTCCACGCATCCTCAGCGGAACCGCCCATAACTGTGGACGGAGAACCGGGCAATGTGGTAGTCGTCGCTGACTTAAAACCGGGGGCACGCTTCCTGACATATCGGGAGTTGGCAGAGCGGTTGATTCCCTATGTTAAGGAGTTGGGCTTTACCCATGTCGAGCTACTGCCGATTGCTGAGCACCCCTTTGATGGCTCCTGGGGCTATCAGGTAACGGGCTATTATGCCTGTACCTCACGCTATGGCACGCCGCAAGACTTTATGTACTTTGTAGATCAGTGTCATGCAAACGGCATTGGGGTAATTGTGGACTGGGTGCCGGGTCACTTCCCCAAAGATGGACATGGATTGGCATTCTTTGATGGTAGCCACCTCTACGAACACGCTGACCCCCGTAAGGGCGAACATAAAGAGTGGGGCACTCTGGTCTTTAACTACGCTCGCAACGAAGTCCGTAACTTCCTGGTTGCCAATGCGCTCTTCTGGTTTGACAAATATCACATCGATGGCATTCGGGTTGATGCGGTCGCGTCGATGCTCTACCTCGACTATTGCCGTAAGGATGGTGAGTGGGTCGCCAATCAATATGGTGGACGGGAAAATATTGAGGCAGCCGATTTTTTGCGTCAGATGAACCATGTAGTGTTTAGCTACTTCCCTGGAGCACTGACGATCGCCGAAGAGTCAACTTCGTGGCCTATGGTGTCGTGGCCTACCTATGTTGGTGGCTTGGGCTTCAACCTCAAGTGGAACATGGGTTGGATGCACGACATGATCGATTACTTCCACATGGATCCCTGGTTCCGGCAATTCCACCAGAACAACGTCACCTTTAGCATCATGTATGCGTTCAGCGAAAACTTTATGCTGGCGTTTTCTCATGATGAGGTGGTGCATGGCAAGAGCAACATGATCGGTAAAATGCCCGGTGATGAATGGCAGAAATATGCCAACCTGCGATGTCTCTACTCCTACATGTTCACGCACCCTGGTAAAAAGACTCTGTTTATGAGTATGGAGTTTGGGCAGTGGAGTGAGTGGAATGTCTGGGGTGATCTGGAATGGCATTTGCTGCAATATGACGCTCCTCAGAAATTGAAGAATTTCGTCGGTAAGCTGAACCAACTCTATCGCAGTGAACCGTCTCTGCATAGCCAGGACTTTAGCTTTGATGGCTTTGAGTGGATCGATTGCAGTGACAACCGTCACAGTGTTGTTTCATTCATTCGCAAGGCAAAAGACTCTGAAGATTATGTAGTCGTGGTCTGTAACTTCACACCACAGCCTCACGCTCATTATCGCGTTGGTGTGCCCGACCATGGCTTCTACACGGAGTTGTTTAATAGCGATTCCCGTGAGTATGGTGGCAGCAATATGGGCAATTTGGGTGGCAAATGGGCGGAGGAGTGGTCGTTCCACAATCGCCCTTACTCGATCGATTTGTGCTTGCCGCCTCTAGGAGTATTGGTGTTGAAGCTCGATCGGGAGAAAACTGAAGCGGCTAAAAGACCTCAACAGTAGGGTCAGTGGTCATTAGTCAATGGTCAATGGCTAATGGTCAATGGTCAATGGTTGATGCATGTGGTGGCTGTGGGGTGCGTTACTGTCGCGTAAAGGCACCCATTTTATTTTTTTGGGAGTTATAGCACTCACAACAGTTGGGACGAGGTGCAGGGGTAGATCCCTGGCTGGGGGCTATGTCAATTCGGGTTAGATTTAACTTGATGCGTAGCACAATCCCGAGTTGGTGCGATCGCCTCTAGTCAGCGCACTCAAGCTTTGGGCATCCCCATCCATCGAATGTTAAGATCCACACAGCTACAGGCTGAAGGTGTGATCAGAAAATGGAGCGATCGCCCCGTTTGGGAAGTGGCTCTGCTTTGCCTGTACCTGTATTTGAAGTAGTGCTGTTAGAGAGTGCTGAGTGATATCGAAACTTTCTATATATGCCACATTCCTTCTGGGTGCTCTGGCATTTTGGTGGGGTATTCGTCTGGGTCGGCTCTTGCTAAGGCGAGGGGCGACTGCTGATAATCTTTTCAAGGGAAAAGATGCAGCATCGCTGGCATTTTTGGGGCTGTATTTTGCTCTGATGTTTTTGGTGTTGCATGTGCCACAGATGCAGGAACTACCCCTGATGTGGCGAGTACATGGGATGCAAGTTACCTGGACGTTTTTGCGGGTGATTTTGCTGGGCATGTGTGGAGTGGGCTTTATCATCAGTTGGAAGACTGCCCGACTCCAGGTTATTGCTGTGGTGCTGGTGGGTCTGTTGGGGCTAGGGGGCTTTACGGCTGCCGAAGCCTATTTCCTGCAACCCATTCATGCATCCCTGCGAGACAACCTCAGACCGAATGGCGTGTTTCAACAGACTTCATCCAGTAGTTGTGCTCCTGCCGCTCTGGCGACAATTTTGCATCGGTGGGGGTTAAACGCAACCGAGTCGGATGTAGCTCGTTATGCCGGGACGAGTCGCTTGGGAACCTCAATGCCTCAGCTTATCGTAGCGGCACGAGAGTTAGGGATGGATGGCATTGAGTTATCGCCTACCTGGGAGCAGATGCAGCAGATTAATCGACCGGGCGTGTTGGCAACCTGGCTCTATGGGCAAAATGGGCGCGTTGCTCATGCGACTGCTCTGTTGGGCTTGAGTGATGAAGTCGCGACGATCGCTGACCCCGCTTTTGGGAGGATCTATCGCGTCACGCGCAGTCAGTTCGATCGCATCTGGCGACGCACCTATGTTCCCATTTATCGCCCAACAGATGCGCTGTTGTCGCCTAACCAGGCGGCGACCTATCTGCAAAAGTTGGGGTTTTGGCAGCAAGCAACCCCAGTGTCAAATCCGGAGCGATCGCCCAATTCAGCATCAGCTAAGGGAAAAAAGGCAGGGGACGGGAGTTCGGCACTTTCACCGACTGGGCAGGGAATGTCAGATACGGTGCAATTGGCTGATCTAACGGCGGCGATTCAGCAGTTTCAAACGGCGATGGCGTTAAGACCGACTGGAGAGTTGGATGCAGAAACGGTGCTATTTTTGACAGGTCCGTTTTTGCAGGAGGTGCCAATTTTGAAATCGCAGCATTCTCCTGACCACTGACGATTCACGATTAACTGTATGAAGTGAAGCATTAGTGCCTATCCGAAAACCTCAAACATCGTTTAGGGCTTACGCACTTGAAGCCTAAAACTTTGATCCCCCTTAATGCGCAGTCGAGCCGCAGACTTGGCTCCGGTAGCCGCGAGTTTATTCGCCAGGGTCTTAGGAAAATTTCCAGGAAACAAAATACCTTTAGGGGCGTTTCGCGAAACGCCCCTACCCAGTGATCTGCCACAATCAAACATTAAATCGGTATCAGAAATCTCCTAAACCGAACTGACGACTGACCAATGACGCTGCCTAATCCCCTAAGTAGACAGCCTTGACAAATTCCGCTAGCCAATCTTTGACTTTGTGGGTCGCTCGGCAATCGTCTTCGTTGTAGCAGAGGATCGCATCGAGAAAGGTGCGATCGCCCGTTGATAGCCATTCTGAGTACCAGTAAATCGACTGAGCCCCGTTGGCTCCCTGATCTCGCCAGTTGAAGCCCAACCAGCGGGCGATCGGTTTGAGGGCATAGCTCTCGACCGGAAGGATTGCCACACGGGTGACTCGTTCGTGCAGATCGATAAAGCGGGTCAGCAACGGTTCGATCTGACGGTAGGGTGTGCCGTAATACTCTGCCAGTCGTTTCACCGTTTGCACTTCGTAGGGGCAAAAGTGAAAGATAGGGGCTGTGGGATATTGCCACACTAAGTCGATAAATTGCTGCCAGATCACGCCTTCATCTTCGGGGCGATCGGCGAGGAGTGGGTAAAAAGTTTCTGTTTGTTGGAGGCGATCGACCACGAGAACGCCATGCAGATAGACCAGGTTTTGCTCTGGTGCTGCCTCAATATCAAAGTAGAGTTCAATGGGTTCGGTGGGTATCTCTGCCTTAGTCAAAAGAGGATTGGGTGTAACGTCGGGTTCAAAGGGTTTGACCATTGCCCGTTGTTGTAGAGTTGACTGTGCCTGTCGAATTAAGCGATGTGCGACCTGGGTGCCAAATCCGGGTAGGGACTCTAGTTGATGGGGATGGGCGGCTGCCAGTGATTCAACCGTGGTCAGTTGCAGATTTTCGAGGTGGATGTAGCGACTGGGTGTGACCCCCGGCAATAGAGAAAGGTGGCGATCGCGGGTGGCAATGCCATAGCAATGACTGAACCAGTGACAGAGGTCGCAGCGGTTGTGAGCGATGAACACGTCTGGTTCTTGCTGCGCTGAAAGCATCTGAATACAGTCATCCAGAACGGTCTGCATTTTGGGTAATAGTTCAACCAGATCAACCGGATAGGCACCCCGTTGCCGCAGAACCAAAAAACTGGTTTCTGACCAGGCTCCCTGTACGGCAGCCAACACATAGGCGTGAAAGGCGGCGGTGATTTGATAGTCGAGTTTAGGACGCTTGCCCAATTTAATCTCGGTGGGCACATATCGCCAATTCCCGAAATAGGAGGCTCCCGGTTCCTTAATTAGCAAGTCAGGACAACTGACCAAAACAATATCGTTATCCTGCGGCAGCAACAACACAGCACGCGCAATGCGATCGACCCCTTTTTGCATCAAGTCCAACGTAGCAGCGGCTCCAGCGAGCCAATCACGGGGGGTATAGTGGGCTTGCTCGACGGGGCTTTCAGCCATTACCAGCAATTGGTGATTGTAACTGTCTTGCCGAAGCTTCAACAAATAGTCGCTGGGGGGGTCGCTCTGTTCCCAGTCACCAAACACATCTAAATAGGCTCGTCGGCGACATCGTTGATAGTTAAACAGCAACTCATTCGTCAACCAAAGTTGGGGATTACTGGCTGCAATTGCCGCTAAATCTGCATGATTAGACATCCAAATGGGAGAGGCTGTGGAGTTGACATCAGCCTCAACAAAATCGGGGCGATCGGCATTAGCAGGTAACTTTCCCAACATGGCGAGGCAAGCGATTGCAGCTACCGAGAGATTGCCGATATATGTTGTCGTTCAAGTCTTGATTCATGCCAATTTCAATTCGTTTGATGAATGCAATGATTCAAGCAGGCAATGATTCAAATTTAGTGACTCAATGAGTGACTAATTGAAGTAACTCTATTGTCTATGACTTTAACCCGATTCCACACTTTTTTGGGGGATTGATCCCCAACGGATTTTTATTTATAGCAGTACTCACTAAGGTTAAGACGGGGTGCAGGGGTGGAACCCTTGGCTGGGGGTGTGGGGGCTGCGCCCCTTATGCCCTAATGCATATGCGTAGGGCTATAACGTGAATTTGGGATAAGGATTTTGGTGGTTGAAACCGCAGTTATAGAAATAGAACCACCTGTGTTGGTTCGTCTAACCCTTGATTTTCAATCGTTTAAGAAGGCAGTCCTGGCTATAGTAGCCACGAATTCATACGTCAGGGTTTTAAGCCGAACTGACGTTATTTAGGGCAAAGCATTCGATAGGCGATCGCCCCCTTTCATGGTGTTTCTCTCCTGAATGCCTCGCCCTTGCTACAATTCAAAAGATTTTTGGTAAACCCACATCACCCACAATGACTGCAACGCCTACTGCCACCTCTATTGAGCAACATCGACAACACTTTCCTGCGTTGATAAACAAAGCCTATTTCAACTACGGAGGGCAAGGTCCAATGCCTGCTGGAGCGATCGCCGCGATTCAACAAGCCCACGAGTCGATGCAGCGGTTGGGGCCCTTTTCCAGAGAGGCAAATATCTGGATTGAACAAGAGATTGCTCAAATACGGGGGGCGATCGCGGCTGAGTTGCACGTTTCTCCTGCATCCATCACCCTCACAGAAAATGTCTCGGCGGGATGCAATATTCCTTTGTGGGGTATGGATTGGCGACCGGGCGATCATCTGCTGTTATCCGATTGTGAACATCAAACGGTTTTTGGCATTGCTCAAGCCCTGCAACACCGATTTGGCATTGAGGTTTCTGTTTTTTCTTTGCTTGATTTGTTGCATGGGGGAGATCCAGTTGAGGCGATCGCTCAACATTTGCGCCCCACGACTCGTCTGGTCGCTATTAGCCATGTGTTGTGGAATACGGGACAGGTGTTGCCATTGGCAGACATCGTAGCGACCTGTCATGCTTACCCGGCAAACTCGGCACCTGTGCGGGTGTTTGTGGATGCGGCGCAATCGGTGGGGATGTTGCCGTTGAATTTGACCGAATCGGGAGTGGATTTCTACGCCTTTACGGGGCATAAGTGGTGGTGTGGTGCAGCGGGGTTAGGAGGTTTGTATGTCAGCCCTGAAGCGGCAGACAGTCTGTCTCCGACGTTTGTAGGGTGGCGTAGCGTCGTCAAAGATAGCAAAGGTTACCCCACGGGGTGGCTTGCGGATGGACGACGGTTTGAAGTTGCCACCTCTGATTACCCATTGGGTTTAGCATTGCGAGAGGCGATCGCTCTCCATAACGCCTGGGGAACTGCCGAAGCCCGTTATCAGCGCATCTGTGAATTGAGCCGCTACCTCTGGGGACGGTTAGTGGCGATCGACTTCATTCATTGCCTGGTGAACCGTCCCCCACAGTCGGGTTTAGTCTCCTTTCAAGTGACAGCAGGCACATTGAAGCATGACCAGTGTGTCCAACGTCTGGAACAGGAAGGGTTTCTGCTGCGTACCCTGGCAAACCCGAACTGTATTCGCGCCTGCGTCCACTACTTTACGTCAGAGGCTGAGATTGATCGTCTGGTTGCGGCAATTCGCGCCTTATAGCCCTGTGCAGACATTCGGGATCAGGATTTTGGCAGGTTTGGCTCAACGGTTTCGACAGTTGCTATCCGATGTGTTGATTGTGTAAATTTCTGACATTTTTCAGGAAAACTGCGATCGCATGTGGAAGTAGAATCTGCCTCCCATCTCTGTGGTAAAACCCATGTCGCGTTATTGGTTGTTCGGTAGCGTTATAACAGGCTGTTGTTTGGTGTCCATAGTGTGGTCGGCTTCAGTGCAGGCTTGTGGTTTGGGAGATGCAATTCGCAATCGCCGCAGTTTGCCAGATTGGGATAGAGTGGCTCACCCAACATCAGACCTCCTGAAAGCGAATTGGCTCTGGGAGCGTGAAAAGCAGGCGATCGCACCCCCTACCAATCCGTCAAATTTATCTCAGATAGTTTGGGTATCCCGCGAAACGCCATCTCTGGGAAGGCGCGATGATACCTCAAGGCGATGTGGCAGAGAGCTTGAGGTTGGCTATCCTCCGGTTGTGTTGGTTCCCCAGCAGGTCTACGGACGAACGATTTCTGCCGCTCCCAAGTTGTTTATCTACGTGCCACCCACGCAAGGCATGAAAGCAGAATTAAACCTCATCAGCCCAGACTATCAACTGATACTGACTAAGGAATTTACCTTGCCTCAAGGAGAAGGGATTATTGTCGTTGACCTCGAAATGCCCGATCGCAATTCTGCGTTGCAACTTGGAGCACTGTACGAGTGGAACTTTGTCATTCCTATCGACCCGGTTGATCCGAGTGGGGATGTGTCGCTGTATGGCTGGGTAGAACGCATTGAACCCGGATCAGAATTGTCGTCCGTGTTAGCCCACAGTACAACTGGCGATCGCCCATTGCATCTGGCAGCAGCAGGGGTTTGGTATGACACACTAACGTCGCTTCACACGCTGCGCCAATTGAATCCTGACAATCCTCACTACACTGCCCAGTGGCAGCAATTGCTGGAATCGGTTGACCTGGAATATCTTGCCAATCAACCTGTGATTGCTGAGTTTTAAAGAGAATCCAAAATCCCCTGCAATCGCTCAACGGTGCGTTGATTTTCACTGGGAGTGCCCACCGTGATTCGCAACCCACCGCTAATCTTGCGAATTAACGTGCCCTGCGATCGCAACTGTTGAAACACCTCCTCCAGGGTTGCCTCTGCCTGCTCTGGGGAGACGTCCCCCAGTTTGAGCCGCAAAAAGATAAAGTTCGCTGTGCTTGACCAGACCTGTAAACGGGGATGACTCGACCAGATTGAGAGCAACTGATCACGCTCAGCTAACAGGGCAGGAATGCTCGAAAGGAGCGTATCGCGATGGGCGATCGCTAACTCAGCCGCTGCCTGGGACAGGCTCGGCAAATTGTAAGGTAGGCGCACTTTTTCCAATGCAGCGATCAACTCTGGATGGGCGATCGCATAGCCGACTCGATGCCCTGCCAACCGAAACGCCTTGGATAGAGTCCGCAACACGACCCAATTCGGACGCTGTGCTAGTTCCGCAACGACTGTGGTCTGGCTAAATTCAAAATATGCCTCATCCACAACAACCAGAATCTGCTCCGGCAGGTTGCGCAACCATGCTAACTCTGCTTCCGTTAGAGCGTTTCCCGTGGGGGAGTTAGGATGCACTACAAACACCACCCGAATCGGAGGGTTTTGGGTTTGGGCGATCGCTGCCTGAGCCGCTGGCAGATTAATCTCAAAGTCGGGCGATCGCCCCACTGTTACGACGGGGATACCCAACGTTTTTGCTGTAATGCCATACATCGAGAAGGTGGGTTGTGCCACCAAAATCGATCCCTCTCCACTCAAGCAGGTGGCAATCAAAATGGAGCGAATCAGTTCATCAGACCCATTGCTCACCGAAATCTGTTCGGGGGCGATCGGTGTAGTGAGGGGTGCTGATTCTGTGACGTATTTCGCGATCGCCCCTTTCAGTTGGGCGTGAGAGCCATCGGGATATCGGTTTGACTCGATCTCCTGTTGCACCAGCCAACTCAGTTTTTGCTTCAGTTCCTCCGACAGATCGACTGGGCTTTCGTTGGTATCGAGGCGATCGAGTAACTGGGGCATCTCGGTGGGTGCATGTCCCGCTCCACCGGGATGAGGCGTATAAGCAACAAGTTGAGCCAGGTCGGAACGGAGATACGGAAGCATAGGAGAAACGCTGAGGGAGAAATGGTATTGGCTGGACTACGCCAATTTTTAGATTTTATAGCAACTGAAGAGTTGGCTAAGACAGAGTGCAGGGGCTTCGTCTTGCAAGGGGTGCAGACGGTTAGGGGAGTAGCGGTTAAAACCGCAGCTACCAGAACAAAACCTTAGTCCGCGTCGGCGGACTTCGCTCCAATCGCCGCGAATTCATTCGCTGGGTTCAGTCCCCCAATCACGAGAGGCACCCGCTTGCAGGCGATCCTCTTCCGGCTATCGGCCTTTACCTCACGTCTTCACTCCTGATGGGAATCTCCTAGAAACTTGCCCGTCGAGTCGATGTAATGCCATTGTCGATCTTGCTCAACCCAGGCAAAACCTTCTGAAAAAGAGCCGACACTGGCAAAGTGAGGTTCGATCACAACGTCCCCTGTCTTGTTGATATAGCCAAAGGAATTGCCCATTTTAACCGCCGCTAGTCCCTCTGAAAAATCTGCTGCAAAGTCGTATTGCGGAGCGATGACGACATTTCCGGTTTGATCCACATAACCCCATTTTGTGCCGACTAAAACAGCGGCTAACCCTTCAGAAAAATCAGAGGCAAAGTCAAATTGGGGGGCGATCGCTGCTGTGCCTGCCTCATCGATAAAGCCCCATTGGCTGCCATCCCGAACTCTTGCCAGTCCGTTAGAAAAGCTAAAGGCTCCATCAAATTGAGGTTCAATGGTGATCGCCCCCGTCTTATCAAGGTAACCCCACTGGTTGTTGACCTTCACGGCTGCTCGCTCTTCTGAAAAGCTCCAGGCATCGGCAAACTGAGGCTCGATCACCCACTGACCTGTGCGATCGATAAACCCATAGGTGTTGTCTACTTTGACCGATGCCAATCCGTTTGAGAAGGCAGAAGCCAGGGTAAATTGAGGCTCGATCACCAATTCCCCAGCAGGGTTGATGTAGCCATAGCGATTACCGGGGCGCACCGCTGCCAACCCTTCTGAAAAAGGAGTGGCACTGATGTATTGCGGTGGCACGATGATCGCCCCAGCCCGGTCGATATAGCCATAAACCTGATTGACCCGTGTCAGTGCCATGTTGTCTGAAAAGGGGGAAATGGCTTCTAAAACGGGGTCAACCACGAGTGCCTCACTGCCCGTATGGTCAATGTAGCTATAGCGATCGCCAATCTTGACGGCCGCTAATCCTTCTGAGAAATCTGAGGCAAAGTCAAATCGTAAAATCGAATCGTCCATTCTCTGACTAGGGGTGGGCGGATGAGAGCGAGCCGAATGAAAACTCTGTTGTAGTGTCATTGGCTCAAGGATAGGTTCAGAGTTAAGAGACTGAACACACGCAGCTAACATGAACGCAACGTAACCTATCCACAAACGGCGAACGTGTTGCATACACACCTTCTAGGAGAGAATAAACCGATTTGGCGCAGTCCAGCAATGACCGTTAGTTTGAGGAAAAAGCATCAGCGATCGCTTGAGACGACTCGACAGTACAATGCGAAGCCGTTTCCCTTAACGGAGTAATCGTTACAATTTAGCTAGAATTTACCGAGTCTATGAGTAGACTTCATCGCCCTTTGGTGTCAACTTTAGACGAAGTAGACGCAGTTGCTATGGATCAACAGTTTCATTTCTGGTTTGTGTTTGCCTCAACAGTTGCTCTGTCAGCCCTGGCAGGTTGCACTCAATGGATTTCGCCATCGACCTCGACTGCGCCCTCACCGATCACCTCTGTGCCACCTACACCGAGCGTCACTCCACCCACTCCCACGGCCAGCGTTGCTCCAGATGTGTTGTGGGAAAATGCTCTGGAGGCAGCAGCCAATGCTCAAGTCTTATCTCAATCCGCTCAATCACGGGATGATTGGAGTTTGGTCAGCAATCGCTGGGAGCAGGCGATCGCCCTCCTGCGACGCATCCCTACCGATCACCCCCGTCATAGCGGAGTCGAGCAAAAAATCAACGAATACAAAAGCCAGTTAACCACTGCGCAACAGCGGGCAAACATTACCACCCCTGATGTCACCCTCACGGCTCCTGTGGGAGCCTCCCCTTCCCCTACTGCCAGTGCTTCACCAGAGGCAGTTGAGGAGGCGATCGCCCTGACGACCCATCTCAGGACACTAGAGACGACACTGTATTTGGTGGATGATGAAGCCTGCACCGATTGCGAACGTCAGCAAGAGATACTCGGTGCCGAAATTATGAACAGGCTCAATGTGCAACTGTGTACCTCGCCTACCAGTCCTGAATTTACTGGAGCCGCTGACCCGTGCCGTCAAAGTAATGTCACTACTTTCCCCACCTGGAGAATTAACGAGCAGTTTTATCCGGGGGTGCAATCGATAGAGCAGTTAAAAACCTTATCGGGCTATCAGGGCTAGTGAGAGGGTTCCATACAGGTGAACTTTTGCGACTCGTCTGCGTCTTTGATAGCGAGGGATAGTTTGCTGCCTTCTGCATTCGGAGGCAAATTGCGCGTGTGCGTTAATCTAGAAAGGTTGGGTAAGCTCTGTATGGGCGCACTGAGATGAACGACACAGGGTTTAACTGTGTCATGAGACTAGACACTGCAACGAGATTGACTATTAAAAAGGGAACAAAGTAACGAGAATGAGCAACAGATACGCCAGACAAAACCCATACAGCGATCGCTTACCTCGCCTGACATCTCAAGCCAAAGTCGAGGCGATCGCAACCTCATCATCCAGCCATTGGCTACGTTCCAATAAAGCTGTCGATCTCTGGTGTCTTGCGCTTTGTTCTTGTGCATTGACGCTGTTGTGTCATTCGCTTGCCAGCGCACCCCAACCACAAACCAGCAACTATTCTGTCCAGTCATCCAGTCAGTCATCAGCCCCTATCTCAAATGCTGGTTCGTCCCTCAATTTGTTTACGATGCCCTCCTCTAAGCCAGAAATCGAGGAAGAGGAATCAGGCAAGTCGGGTTAGAAGGATAAGGGCTGAAGGATAAACAAGCGATCACAGGTGTTGCTGATCCAGCGAATCTGAATTTTGTAGGAGCGTTTCGCGAAAGGCACTGACATAGGCGTAAGCGAGACGCTCACACTCCCTTAAGGCAAATCGTTTAAGCCAGTGCGAGCATCCTGCTCGCAACTCATTCATCCCCAAGATCAGCAACGCCGCTTTTTGTTTCTTGTGCATTCTGAATGGCTCAGCTATCCTGATCATCGCCCATGGGTTGGGCAGGGTGGAGCAGAGATGGAGCGATCGAGCCAACCCACCGCCTGTTGCAACCGTGGCAACGCTTCTTCGGGGTTCTCCTTCAGCAAGTAAACGAGAGCGATCGCCGCCTGTTCACGAGCACGGGCGTTGCGGTTTGACTTGAGCCGATGCCAATCATTAGGAGCGATCGCCAACCGTTCTGCCAGGGCTTGAACCAGTTCGAGGGTGCTCAAGTCTGATAAAGGGCTAGTTTTAGGATTGGACAGGGCTTCAGATGTCAAAGAACGAATTGGGGTTGTGTCAGGCATATAGTCCTCTAAAATCAAGGTGCACGAGTAAAATGCCAACAGTCTTAGGAATGAGACTTAAATAAGTTCGATATTGGGCAGTGGCGGGTTTTGCCGTCAAACTCAGGCAGGTCGCAGATTGGTCTACTAAACCCGCCCCTACAGTTTGCGGATTTATTGAATCCACAATCCTTAGCGTTTAGCGAGTCGCTTATCTCTTACTCTACTACGTCAGCATGAAGCCTTCCCAAGACCCATCCCCCTCAGATGAGCAAACGTTTGAACAGACGCTAGCAGAAGTAGAGCGATCGCTCGCTGCTCTGAAGGCTCGCCATGCTCAGGTGCAAGCTGACCAACAACAGCAGGCAGAGTTACAGCAGCAGTTGCGATATAACCAGGATCAGTTGAAATACAACCCTACGGCTGCTTTACAGGCGGAGATTAAGCGGCTCAAACAGCGACTGGAAGAGTTGGAAATCGCGCTGGAAAGTCAGTTGTTTTCGTGGAAGGGGTTTAAGGAAATCTTTTGGATTGCGGTACGCTTTGGCGGACTTGGCATCATTTTGGGGTGGGTGTTGAAATCCTGCGCTGGTTAATCCCCGACCAGATGATGCAAAACTTCATGGACTTGTTTTAACCAATCGTGCGGGATTGTTACAAAGGCGATCGCTCATTTTGTCTTGATCGTCTTTTGAAACGCTCTCCAATCGCTGCTTTCAAGTAAATCAAGTTAAATTTTTCCTGGTTCTCAAGTCGTTAAATCTTCTTGCGACTTGCCACGATGGTCAGGAGTGTGCGCTTCAATAAATTCAGCGATTCAGACCGACCCCTGAAGATGTTGGTCAAAGTGTTACCAACGGTAAAGCGCACTGTTGGTAAGGCTATTTGGTTTGGGCTGATATCCAAGCTGACTTTATTGATCAAGCAACACTATGAACTGGTATTCGCAACTCACCCGCCTTATCTTAAGTTTTTATCGCGAAGACCCAATCCAACTTGAGCAATTGCAGGTCATCAAATCCTGCCGCCTCTCACGCCGTTGGGGCACCTTGCGGATTGATTGTCGAGATATGCAAACCGCAAACGCTGTTCAAGGGGCGATCGCCTTAATCAGAGAGCCAGTCGCACAATTACGACTGGCACAGCAAATCAGTATTTCGGTTAACGGAGTCCTCGTCAGAGCATTGCCAGTTCATCCGTTTAGACTGACTACCTAACTGATGTCAATTTGGGTTAAGCACCTGGCGAATCAATTCGCAGACTTTCGTGTGCGCTCAGACGTTTGGTGAAGCTCAATCGAGTCATCGAACTCTACCAGAGCCAAGTTTGTCTTAGGAACGAACGTTAAATAACTCACAAAACTTGTAGGTTGGGTTGCGCATTGCGAAATCCAACGCTCCAAGAATGTTGGGTTTCAGTCTCAGCACTCAGTCCTCAGCACTTTGTTACCGTTGCGATTTCAATCGCCAAAATCCTTGACTTTCTTTTTTCTCTTTTCATTCTTCATTCTTTATTAATAGGACTGACTTTCGCACGGTACAACAGTCTCTCTCCCTGCCGATATCCGGTGTAACGCACTCGAACGCGATCGCCAGGTTGCGCACTGCCCTCCATCAATTGATGGTGTTGGGGATCGTAGGCTAACTCTTCACCGACAGGGGCGATCGCCTCAATGCCCCAACTCTGCAATAGTTGGTCAATCGGACGTAACAACGGCACCAGACGAGTCGCTGGCACTTGAGGATTTTGTTGTGCAGCGTAGATAGCTGTTGGGAGTTGCAGCAACAGGGATTCCAGAGCTTGCAAGCTGGTCTGCTGAAATTCCTGTCGCAGCTTGTCCTGCTGCTCTGCGAGTTGGGTTTGCAGGCGTTGATATTCCTGCTTCAAGTCCGTGATTTGGGCTTCGAGTGCATCTGTAGGTGAAGTTTGGGATGCCTCATTTGATAGCTCAGACTCTTCTGAAAACAGCTCTAGTAACTCTGGCAGCGATCGCCCCAGTGCCTCAGCCAACTTTTGCACCTGCCCCACTTGCATCTGTGCGACCCTTCCCTGACGCAACTGCTGCACCTGCCACTCTGAAACTCCTGCCAGACGGCTGAGGGCTTTAAAACTCAAAACACCCACCGACTGCATCAGCGATCGCAATCGATGGGTGTAATCCGGTGCACTAGAACGACTCATAGATAGAGCAGATTGAAGAGTTAACCCTCATTATCTACTCGATCGGCAACGATCAGTAGTTAGTAGTCAGTAGTCGGTAGCCAATGGTCAGTAGTCAGTAGTCAATGGTCAATTGTCATTTGCTCATCAGCATGGGCATCTCTACCGACCCCTAACCATTACCTGTAATGACTCAGAACATTAGCCGCGTAGGGTGCTGTTAGCGTCAGCGTAACGCACCGCGTATTTAGGCTAACCTGGTGAGTCAATACAATTAACCATTAACTATTAACCATTGACCATTAACCTATTAACCATGAACTTACTGCAACAAGCTTCTCAACATCCAGGCAGTTTTTTCATGTAGACGCATCCGCTCAGTCAACAAATCAGCCGTTGACTCATCCCCTGCTTTTTCTGCTGCTGGAAATGCTCCACGAGCCGTCCGAACTACGGCTTCGTTGGCTTCAACCAACAGACGAATCATATCCTCAGCTTTAGGCACACCAGGAGTTTCAGGAATTGAGCTGAGTCGGGCGAAATCGCTATAGGTTCCCAACGCCGGGAAGCCGAGAGAGCGAATCCGTTCAGCAATGTCATCCACAGCAACAGCCAACTCGGTGTACTGTGTCTCGAACATCGTGTGTAGCGTTTGGAACATGGGACCAGTTACGTTCCAGTGGAAGTTGTGAGTTTTGAGATACAGCGTGTAGGTATCCGCTAACAGGCGCGACAATCCCTCAACAATTGCCGTGCGATCGCCTTCATTAATCCCAATGTCGATTTGGGGAACTTGTTCTTGTAGTTGCATACTCTCTCCTGAGTCCAATCAATAAACGTTATGAAACTCTTAGCCCGATCTAAAAACGCCCTCTTTAGTTATAGAAGAGGTTCTCTTGAGACAGGTATTAAGCCAGGTGCATTTTTAGAACCGATTTGGGGGCACGACGCACCTTACAGAGAATGGTGTTGTGTCCTAGCCGAGAACAGGCTTCAAAGCGATGGCAACCCGAAAAACCGTAATATTGCCCGTCTACTTCTAAAACGTCAATCGGTTCTTGTAACCCAATTTCTTGAATGGATTCCATCAACGACTCAACCTTAGCTGTATCATTCTGCCGATACAAGGGGCGTTGAATTTTATCGATAGGAATGGCTTCAATCCTCATTTGTCTGACCTAATCATCGGCTTCTTTCTAAATCATACTCATAACGACTACGACTTGCAACTAAATTTTTTTCTTCTCCCCGAGGAAGTAGGGAATGGGAGTGGGGTGTAGAAGGAACCCACTCACACTTGACCATCAACCATTAACGATTGACCATCAACCATTAACGATTGACCATTGACCTATTTCTAATGACCCATCCCTAAAATCCCAATTTTTCTAAAACAGGTTTTGTAGAGACGATGTGGCGATCGAGTCCTAATTGTTTAGGGCTGACTCCCAGTGCCAGGGCAACCAGTTGGGGCAGGTGCAATACAGGTAGACCCAAATCACGACCGATCACCTTTTCGACTTCGGGTTGGCGTGAGTCAAGGTTAAGGTGACACAGAGGACAGGGTGTCACTAGACAATCGGCTCCAGCGGCGATCGCCTCTTGAATGTGTCCGCCTGCCATCTGGAACGCCTGCGTCGTGGCGTAGCTAGAGAGGGGCCATCCACAGCATTGCGTCCGCCCCCGATAATAAACAGGCGTTGCTCCTACAGCTCGGAAAACATTCTCCATTGACTCTGGGCTGTGGGGGTCATCAAAGGGAATGCTGTCTTGCGCTCGCAGCAAATAGCATCCATAGAATGCGGCACACTTCAACCCCGCCAGCTTGCGGGTAACTCGCTCCTGCACTGCCTCCAGACCGTAATCCCCGACGATCGCCCACAGCAAATGCTTAACTTCAGTACTGCCTTTGTAGGGAGAGCAGCCCTCATTCTTCAAGAAGCCGTTGACCTGATCCACATAGGCAGGATTCTTTTTCTGCGCCTCTTTAAGCCGTTCATCCACATGCCCAATCACGCCCTGACAAGTGCTGCAATGGGTCAACAGGGGCAAGTTCAATTGCTCTGCCAGAGCAATATTGCGGGCATTGACCGTATCTTCTAACAACTGAGAATCTTCTTTGAATGTGCCAGAGCCACAGCAAGAGGCTTTTTTCAACTCCACCAGTTCAATGCCTAATGCCTGGGTCAACGCGGCAGTCGATTGATACAGCTCCCGGCACGCTCCTTGAGCAACACAGCCAGGGAAATACGCATATTTAAGAGTCATGGCACAATTTGTTAAGACAAGCTTTATCTATCATGCCTTTCTTAGATACCACTCGTGGCAACTCATCACACTCCTTTAATATCGTTGAGGGAGATAGATAAGAAACAGTCAGTTGTCAGTTGTCAATTGTTAATTGTCAATCGTCAATTGTTCGTCGTTCCCATAGAACCCCTCAAAGAACTTGATGTGATAACTCATTTGCCATTTGCCATTGACCATTGACCATCAACTATTGACTGAGGACTGTTATTGATGTTGTCGCAAATTTTTTATTTCGTTCGCTCCAAACAGGATGGGCAATATTTGGTGGCACGACCAAGAACGACCACCTCATCCAATCCAGACAACCCCACCACGGGCTATGTGCTGTTGTTTCGGGAGCATTCCGATGCGTTGAGCTATCTGAACACACACGGGTCAGGGGTGAGCGATCGCTTTGCCGTAGAGTCTATTCCCAGTACTCAATTGAAAGGAATGTTGCAACGGTGGGGCTTTGATGGCATTGGGTTAGTGGAAGATCCGTTGCTGCCGCGTGTTGAGTTTTTGACGTCGTTGAATTAGGGCGATCGCAATTTGAGATACAATACTGGATCGCTGTATACCTATCTCTGACTGAATTTTAGACCTATGGCAAAGCAATACCGCATCACTCTTTTACCCGGCGACGGCATCGGTCCAGAAATCATGTCAGTGGCGGTATCGGTACTTAAAGAGATTGGTCAGCAGTTGAATCTGCAATTTACCTTTCAGGAAGCACCCATTGGAGGAGCGGCCATTGATTTAACGGGTGATCCATTGCCGTCTGAGAGTTTAGAAACCTGCCGAAACAGTGATGCAGTGTTACTCGCAGCGATCGGGGGCTTCAAGTGGGATACACTGCCCAGTCATCAACGCCCAGAGCGAGGCTTGTTGGGATTGAGAGCAGGCTTGGGGCTGTTTGCAAACTTGCGTCCTGCAAAAATTCTGCCTCAGTTGGTCGATGCCTCCAGCCTCAAACGCGACATCGTGGAAGGCGTAGATATCATGGTGGTGCGTGAACTGACCGGAGGCGTTTATTTTGGGCAGCCTAAGGGTATCTTCACTACCGAGACAGGCGAAAAACGCGGTGTCAATACAATGGCTTACACCGAGTCCGAGATTGAGCGCATCGGGAGAGTGGCATTTGAAGCGGCTCGTAAACGCCAGGGTCGGCTCTGTTCCGTAGATAAGGCGAATGTGTTGGAGGTGTCGCAGTTGTGGCGCGATCGCATCACTCAACTCTCACAAGAATACCCCGACGTCGAACTGTCTCACATGTATGTCGATAACGCTGCGATGCAGTTGGTGCGCTATCCCAAGCAATTCGACACCATCGTGACAGGCAACCTGTTTGGAGACATCCTCTCCGACGCCGCCGCGATGCTGACTGGCAGCATTGGTATGTTGCCCTCCGCCAGTTTGGGGGCATCGGGTCCCGGTGTGTTTGAACCCGTCCATGGTTCTGCCCCCGACATCGCCGGGCAGGACAAAGCCAACCCGATCGCCCAGGTGTTGAGTGCAGCAATGATGTTGCGCTACGGCTTAAACGAACCCGAAGCCAGCGATCGCATTGAACAAGCGGTGCTCAAAGTGCTCGACCAGGGCTATCGTACCGGGGATATCATGTCACCCGGAATGACACTGGTAGGTTGTCAGGCAATGGGTGAGGCGTTGCTAAAAGCACTGTAGGAAAAAAGAAAAAAGAAGAGGGAAAAAAGAAGAGGGAAGAGAGGAATAAGGCTGAAGGATGAAGGATAAAGGCTGAAAGAGGAGAGAGGATAAACGTAACTACCTCAACAGTGAGGATTATCAACTTTTTATCCTTCATCCTTTATCCTTTAGCCTTTCCATTGTGCTTGCCAAAGTTCCGTTTGACATCGACGTTGCGATCGCCCGTCTCCAGGAAGCTGTAAAGCCTTTCCCCAAAGCGGCAATGTTTGAGTTGGCTGATCTGGGATACCAATCGCCGTTTGAGCAACTGATCTCCTGCATCATCTCGATTCGCACCTACGATGAGGTTAGTCTGCCCGTGTCGCAGCGATTGTTTGAGCGTGCTCGCACGCCAGCGGAAATGGTGCAGCTAACGTCAGCGGAGATCAGCAAGTTGATTCGAGACTGCACTTACCCGGAACCCAAGTCAGAGCAAATTTGGGCGATCGCGCAACGCATTGTCACTGAATATGATGGCGTTTTGCCCTGTGACGTCGATGTTCTGTTGTCCTTTAAGGGGGTTGGTCCCAAATGTGCCCATCTGACCCTGGGAATCGCCTGCCAGCAACCCTATATCAGCGTCGATACCCACGTTCACCGTGTCACAAACCGCTGGGGCTACGTCCAATCTCGCACCCCTGAAAAGACCCTGGCTGCTTTAGAAACAGTTCTGCCAAAGAACTACTGGATTGAAATCAATCGCTTACTCGTTCCCTTTGGAAAACACGTCTGCACAGGTACTTCACCCCACTGCTCCACCTGCCCCCTGTTGGAAATGTGCCAACAGGTCGGTGTTCAACAACATCGGTAGTAGGGGAATGTAGTAGGAGAATAGGGAAGAAAGATAAACGATCAATGTCTTGACCGTGAGACTCGATCGAATGACTCCTGACCATTGACCCCTGAGTATTAACGATGGACCATGAACAATTGACCACTGACCATTTTTTTCAGTTATCTTTATGTCATCTCGGCTCAGATCTTGCTGTAATAATACAAATGGACTAAAGCCGAGCTAGCAAATGGGGGTAAGCGGGTAGTGTACGCTTCAAAACAAACGTCAACACAAAATCCGGTTAAACCCGGTTTAGATACTAAAACAACGAGTCGAGCAGAGCCGATGGATTTCTCCGCCTTGCTAGACCCCTCGTTGTTGCAGGCGGCTCGACACATTTATCGAACCTATTACGAGGTGCATCCTGAGCAGGTGCAACGTCCGTTAGGAGTGGCGATCGATCGCTTCACCTATCGCGGTAAGCTCATCTTCACGGGCAAACCTGTGCTGCTGCCTCAGGAGTGCTTTATACCCATCAATCACATCGAGTCTGAGTTGCACTAGGGGTAATGGAACTGCTCTTTTCAGCAGTTAGCAGCGTTGCGGTGTTCATTTTAGGAGCCTGCATCGGCAGCTTCTTAAATGTGGTGATCTACCGCATTCCCGCTGGGGTGTCGTTAATCTATCCACCGTCGCGCTGTCCTCGCTGCAAACAACAACTCAAGAAATATGACAATGTCCCCGTGTTGGGTTGGCTCAGGCTCAAGGGACGTTGTCGGTTTTGTCGCAATCCCATTTCAGTTCGCTATCCTCTGATTGAGGCAGCCACTGGTATCCTCTTCGTCTTCGTATTCTGGGCATTTGCCTTACCTCTACCCGCGATCGGGTATTGGGCATTTTTAAGCTGGTTGTTGGCTCTGTCTCTGATTGATCTTGATACCCTCACTCTGCCAAACTCTCTGACCCAATCAGGTTTAATTGCAGGACTGGCGTTTCAGGCGGCTGTGGGCTGGTCTGAAGCCGGTAGCTCAGGAGTCGCCAATCACCTGATGACCGGGATTGTAGGAGCCGTAATAGGCGTTTGGATGTTTGATGTGATCACAATCTTGGGATCGATCGCCTTTGGACAGACGGCAATGGGAGGTGGAGATGCCAAGCTCGCTGCGATGATGGGAGCCTGGTTAGGGTGGCAAAATCTTTTACTGGCTGGATTCTTAGCCTGTGCAATCGGGGCATTTGTGGGAGGAGGGGCGATCGCCCTGGGTCTGTTGAACCGTCGTCAACCCATGCCCTTTGGTCCGTTTCTGGCACTGGGAGCCGTCATCAGCACCTTCTTTGGGCAAGCCATCATCTCAACCTATCTGCGGCTATTTCTGCCGACCGCAGGCATGATCTTTGAAAACTTGCACTAAATATTTGACAAAACCTCGATATTTCGCTAACAATAGAGATCGCGTCAAAATTAAGGGACTGTAGTTCAATTGGTTAGAGCACCGCCCTGTCACGGCGGAAGTTGCGGGTTCGAGCCCCGTCAGTCCCGTAGAGAGTTCCATATTACCTTTAGAGCTAAAGTTCGGTTTAAAACCCTGGCGAATGATTTCGCGGTTATCGAAGCCAAGTCTGCCTTCGCAGGCTACCGAAAATCAAGGGTTAGATGAACCGACATAGGTTGGTTTTGTTTCTATAGCGGTGGTTTCAGCCGCCAAAATCCTGATCCCGAATTCACTTTGAATCAACGTGTGGCAGTTTCCAAAGCGAACATAGCTAAAGTCAATTACTCAGCAGTTGTGTGTGTGCTCGGTTGGGCATACTGCCACTTGGAAGAGTTCAAACCATTTAATATCAAAACATCTCGAATTTTTTCTGAAGAGTGAGATAGAGCTGCTAATTTGCGGGCGATCGCAAGTACTGTGGGTTGCCTGGTTGCTGTGTTTTCTTCTCTGCTGTGTGGCTTACCCGATGGGGGCTGAGGTGTAGTCTGGTTAGCTTTGATTCCATCAAAGAGATCTGTCTTTTTCTCCGGTTCTTGAATAGAAGTGGCTGAACCGTAAGCTGTTCCTAGTTGTTCCAGACGATGTTGTAGAAAATTCTCTCGATTACGCTCATCCAGCCATTTTTGGCAAACCTCTTTTACGAGCCACCGCTCCTGTAGGGTCAGGTCTTCAGGGGGTTTAGCAGAGGCAACAATTTCGGAAACAACATAAGCATCATCAAAAGAAATCCCAGCACGAACTAACTCTATAAAAAAGAGTTTTTTCCTCTCTTTATTATTAAGATCGGAAGAAATAGTTTCCATGAAATAGGAAAGCTCGTAGGATGGTTTTCTCCTCTTAGTGTTACCTGTATTACAAACGAAAGGGTTCCTTCTAATGGGGGACATCCCACAAAGGGGCAAGTAGAAATTTTTGGAAGGTTAGAGAAGCCCATCTGTTTCTGGTTGTTCTAAATATTTAGTCGGATGGGTTACATGTCCCCAATTACCCTAGAATAGTAGTTGAAGCGGTTGATAGACCCCTTCGTGAGGGACTGTAGTTCAATTGGTTAGAGCACCGCCCTGTCACGGCGGAAGTTGCGGGTTCGAGCCCCGTCAGTCCCGTAGAAACTGTTACTAAGGTACAAGGACGTAGCGAACTTTTGGTGTGCCGTTCACTGTAAGCCAGGCGATATCTGATGAATGTACTCTAATTGAACCTGGGTTCGGGATCAGGATCTTGCAGTTAAAACCGTAACTACAAGAGCAAAGCCGACCGATGTCGGTTCGGCAAACCGGCGTTGCTGAATAGAGGGATGATTATCTTGATACAGACGTGAGCGAGACGCTCACACTCCTTTCAGGTGAATCGTTTAAACCAGTGCGAGCATCCTGCTCGCGACTCATTCATCCCCAAGATCAGCAACGCCCGGCAAACCCTTCATCTTCTGGAGTCTGTGTTGGCGGGCTTGGCTCAAATAGCTGCGAATTCATTCGCCAGATCCCTAAGCTTTCGGCAAAATACGCTCCATCCAAAGCGATTTAGGAATTATGCACTTGAGGCCTAAAACTTTGATCCCCCCCAGTCCCTTTGAAAAGGGAGGGTGGTTTCATACAAGTGAAGAATTTTTGCTTCGCCCCCTAGCCCCCCAAAATTGGGGGGAAGTTGGTCTGAAGTCCCCCAGAATTGGGGGATTTAGGGGGCAGATTAAGGGGATTAAACTCCAATTCACTTTTCTTCGTGTATATGAAACCACCCTGCCCAGTCCCTTTGAAAAGGGAGGAATTCCGGAAGCCCCTTTTCTAAGGAGGCTTGGGGGATCTAACTGCGTAAGTCCTGTGGGTAAAGGGAACTAAGCAGAATCCCTGACTGGGGCAAAGCCTCTACACTCCCACGTCTTATAGCTTTGGTCAGAAAGCTTAAGGCAAAGGCAATGGCTCAAACCCTGATGCTGGGAAAGCTTCCTGACTCGCTCCACCCCATCGAATGTGGCTACGGCTATATAGCCCTACGCATATGCATTAGGACATAAGGGGGTGTGGGGGCTGCGCTCCCAGCCAGGGGTTCCACCCCTGCACCCCGTCCTAGCCTTAGTGAGTACTGCGATAACTGGATTGACAGTTGCCGTAACACGAAAAAAGCCACCTGATCAGGTGGCTCTAAATATGTTGATCCTCAACAATTGAGGCTTAAAACGGATTGAGCAAGAGAATTTTGCTCAATGTAGTCGAGGTAATCAAGCACTGCGACTATGCAGAAACCGCTTCAGCAACTGGATAAATGCTCACTTTTTTGCGACCTTTGCCCTTCCGTTCAAAGGTAACAACTCCGTCAACCAGGGCAAACAGAGTGTCGTCAGAACCACGACCCACATTCACGCCAGGATGAATCTTGGTGCCACGTTGCCGTACCAAAATGTTGCCTGCACGAACAACCTGACCGCCATATCGCTTGACGCCAAGGCGTTGAGCATTGGAGTCACGTCCGTTGCGAGTACTACCCGTCCCTTTCTTATGAGCCATCGTGCTTTTCTCCTATCTAACCCTAGCTTAATGTGTGATAAGTAGCTTTGTGTGTGATGCAAACCGTGGCGATCGCCCTAAAGACCCTGCTCAACTTAATCTTCGTCTTCAGTTTGCTCACTGACTGATTCAGCTTTAGTTGGAGCCTCAGGCTTAGCTGCTTGCTCACCGCCACCAACCTCTGAGCCGTTGAGGTTAATGGAGTTAATCATCAACCGGGTCAACTCTTGACGATGCCCTTGCTTCTTACGAGTTTTCTTCTTAGGACGCATTTTGTAAACAATAATTTTGCGTCCGCGCAGATGCCGTAGCACGGTTCCTTCTACGGTTGCACCTGTCACAAAGGGCTGACCAATGGACACATCGCCATCGTTTTCAACGAATAGAACCCGGTCTATGGTGACGGCTTCGTCTTCGCCAACTGCCAGTCGCTCAACATCGTAAAAACGACCTGGCTCAACCCGGAGTTGCTTGCCACCTGTCTCAATAATTGCGTAAGCCATGATATTTTCCTATTGACTGCCGTACAGGTAGCCGGCGAACCAAGCTGTAGCATTACAGAGGCGATCGCACTGACTTTGAGAGAGTTGACCTGATCCGAACAGAATTTACAACCAGTTAACCATCATCGCGAATTGGTAGCGGAAGTGTCAAGGGCGATCGCTCTTAAATCACAAAACTGCTGGTTTCGCCCTGGGCTGCTTGCCAACTGCGGGCGTCGTAATACAAATCTGCCAATGAGATGCTATACAGCGCATCCTTTAACTTTTCGTGGAGGCGATTCCACAAAGTAAACGTAACCCAATCTTCGGCTTGCTCAGCATCAGGCATATAGCGGGCTAATGGTTCGATCGTCTCACCGACTGCTTCGAGAATATGCCCCAGGGAAATTTGATTGGGCGATCGCCGCAAACGATAGCCACCCTGAGCACCACGAATCGACTCTACCAAACCCGCTTGCCGCATCTCAATCAACAGTTTCTCTAGATAGGGAGCAGGTAGATTTTGTCGTTGAGCAATGACCTTGACTGAGGCAGGTCCATAACCAGGTTGCAAACTCAGATCAAGGAGAGCTTTAACACTATAATGTCCGCGAGTTGTTAGCTTCATCTCACCTAATATAAAGGATCGATGGTAGGGGCGGATGTATTGGCTTAAACCTGAACAATTCAACTCAGGTCATTTTGGGATTTTGTAGAATCCGTTTTCACAGTCATTTGTCATGGAGTGATCATTAATTCCTTATTAGTAATAGAGATATTCCCACGAATGCTATAGGCTATTCCATCGTGGTTTCATGTCAAGGAAACATTTATCCAACACACGAGAAACTCATTAAAGAGATTGCATTTCAGCCAGAAATACGATGGAAAAAAATATCTATGTCAGTGTAGTATGGTTTCACAAGCTGATATATACCCGATAAAGTAATTTGTTGGGTTATCTCAGCTAGAATGATGTGATGTGGGCTTCTTGTTGATTGGTTCAGAGTCAAGTTAATGAATAAGAAAAAGAAAATCGAACCTCTAACAGGTGAGGCACTCCTGTCTAAAGTCAAACAACTGGAGCACCTCAGTAAAGAAGAAAAGGCAAAGGAGTGTGGGTATTACACCGTTACTAAAAACGGTGTTGAGCGCGTCAATATGATGAAATTCTACAACGCGCTGCTTGAGGCAAAAGAAATTGAGTTGGATGGAAAGCAATCCACCAATGGTCGAGGGGGGCGTAGTGCTAGCTATCGTATTACTGTTCAATCAAACGGCAATTTACTGATTGGTTCTGCTTACACGAAGCAGATGGATCTAAAACCTGGGGATGAATTTGAGATTTCCCTTGGTCGCAAGCATATTCGTCTCAAGCAACTTGATAGCGACGAGTTGGGAGAAGAAGAGTAATTCACCGAATATCGCAGCAATTTTCATTTTTAGAAGGCTCTCCTCTCAGGATCAAAACCTGAGAGGTTTTGTTTTAGTAAGGAATCAAAGCAATCCTCAAATCTAAATCTCCTAGAATAATTAGAAGGCAAACTTTATTCACGAAATTGACGTTTTAATAACTTCAATCCTACTTTTGATGCATTCGTTAATAAAGAGCGATCCCCACTTTCAGGTGAGAAAACCCACCTAACTCAGATACTTCTCAATTGACCTGTTTTATTGCTTCCAAAGAGTTGCACTAAAAACTAATGGCTTATATTGATAGGCAAAATGTCTTATCAGATTGATACTTGTAATGGGTCTACCATTACAAACTAACTCGACTTAAACCGCTATGAGTGGTAAAAGGAAATTCAAAACGGGTGTTCAGTGGTTGATTGGGTCGGGTGTACTTGCTTTGCTAAGCCTCCTGGGTTGGTTAGCCTATGCGGTATGGCTAAACCGCCCTGCCGACCCGGTATCTGTTCGTTTGCTGACTGTAGAGCGAGATACGGTTGAAACTACAATTAATGCCAGTGGAACGGTGCAACTGGGAGGTCAGCAAACCCTCAAATCTCCAGCAGAAGGGGCAGTTGAGGAAGTGTTGGTGCAACCGGGCGATCGCGTCACTCAGGGGCAGGTGTTGCTGACTCTACGCAACCCAGAACGGCAAACCGCACTGGCTAACCAGGAAGTCAAGATTGTCCAACAAGAGTTGACGTTGGCACGACACCAACAACGGATTTCAGAATCGCAAGAGCAACTTGTGTCAGATCGGGAGTGGCTGCAACGCTTAAGTGCGCTGGCAGAAGCAGGGGCGATCGCCCAGACCCAAGTACAGGAACAGGCAGACAAGGTGCGCACGACCCTAACAAACTTACGGGCGGCTGAATCTGATGCCCGCACCGCTAATCTGGAGTTGAAAAGTTTGAGATTGGAGAGCCAACGGATTCAGCGGCAATTGCAGGACACCGTTATCACCGCTCCCATTACTGGAATCGTGTTAGGGGTCAATGTAGATGATGGGGATGGGGTCGAGTTACGTACCGAGTTATTGACTCTCGGCGATCCCAGTCAAGAGTTGGTGCAACTTCAGCTTTCCACGCTTGATGCTGCTCAGGTTGAGGTTAATCAACGGGTACGAGTCAGCGTCATTGGACCTAACCCAGAGGTATTTATGGGGCGGGTTCAAAGTCTCTATCCTCAGGCGATCGTTCCCTCTGCGGAAGGTCAAAGCTCCTACGATCAGTCGGATCAAGCCACTGTTCCAACCATCATTCGGTTAGATCAACCCACTCGAACATTGATACCGGGTAGCCAGGTCAACGTCGAAATTATTCTCGAACAACGACCTAATGTAATTGCACTGGCGGTAGAAGCCGTTCAACAGGGCGACGAACCCTTTGTCTGGGTTAGAGACGCGGAAGGCAAAGCCCAACAACGTCCTATTGAGTTAGGGCTTGAGGGGTTGACTGAAATTGAAGTGACATCTGGATTGCAAGTCGGTGAAGAGATCATTTTGCCCTCTCCAGATGTGGTGTTAACCCCCGGTGCTCTGACCGCTCCCACATCAGAGTCAACTGCTGGCTCCCCAGAGTAATTTCAACTGCACAAAACTGACGCCATTGCTTGCTAAATCCTCCTATGAGCCTTGCCCCGATTGATTTATTGAAACTGACTTATCGATCGCTCAGTGGCAACCCCCTCCGCTCGGTGCTAACGGCATTGGGCGTGTTTATGGGGGTTACGGCTGTCAGTGCGACTCTGCAAGTAGGACATATCAGTCAGGCGGTCATTGCTCGTCGCCTCGCCACACGAGAAGCCCCACACGCCAGTTTATTTCCTGATTGGCAACCCAACCGAATTCGGCTCCAACAGGATGACATCACATTTTTGCAGCAACGATTGCCCGGTTTACAATCCATCAGTGCCCTTAATTGGGCGCGATCGACCGAAGTGACCTTTCAAGACCAAACGGCTCCTACATCAGTCGTTGCCGTCACTCAAGATTTTTTGTTTACCACGGGCAATCCAGTGATTGCAGGGCGATCGTTTACTGCGGCGGACTACGCGAGTTACCGTCCCGTTGTAATCATTGATGAGTTACTCGCCGCTCAACTCTTCGGAAATGCGAATCCAATTGGTCAGCGGATTTATGCCAACCAACAGCCCTATGTCGTTGTGGGAGTGGTGCAAACCAAGCTAAGAGACGACGAGGAACCCAGTGAAGGACGATTGTTGATCACCAGTGCGTTTCATAACGCCTTAACAGGACGCCGCGATGTCGGTAGTATCCGGTTGCGTCCTTACTATTTGGACGACCTGGAGAAAATTGGCGAGCAGGCTGAGGAACTGTTGATGCAGCGTTTTCCAGGACAACGGTTTTCTCAGTGGAACAATGTCGAAGATATTTTGGAACAGCGACAGGTGTTGAAACTAACGGCGCGATCGCTGGCAGCGGTCGGGGCGATCGCCCTACTGGTTGGGGGGGTAGGCATCGCTAATATCATGATTGCCTCTGTTACCGAGCGCACCGCTGAAATTGGCTTGAGGCGAGCTATCGGCGCAACTCGCAACGAAATCATGGTGCAATTTATCTTGGAGGCAACGCTGTTGAGCTTGGTCGGTGGCATTCTGGCGATCGCCACAGTACACGGTTTAACACTGGCAATCGCTGAACGATTTGAGTTGCCCTATGAATTTGATGCAACTTCTGCCACGATTGCTCTGGGATCAGCCTTATCGGTCGGAGTGGGAGCTAGCTTTGCCCCTGCCCTGCGAGCCAGCCAGATTGATCCCGTCAAAGCTTTGCGCTCTGAATAAGGCTAGGCGATCGCCACGGCATTGCCTGTCAACCGACAGAACCGCACCTGTTGCTCAGTTGCTACGGTCAGAGCAAATAGCTCAAATTCCCAATGAGAGGCATACTCTTGAGCAAACTGGGTGGCGATCGCTTCAGAAGCCGCATGAATCACCAGCTCATTCACCAGCTCCATCGTTCCAGGGAGTGTAAATTCGGCGAAATACATGATTACTAGCAGGTGTAATGGTTTTCGGAGTGTCGCTAAACCCTTGGATTTACTATTCCCAGGTCATGGAAAGGAACCGAACCCCTAGCTTAATTGCTAATTAACTTTTACAAAAGCTGAGTTTAGCTTTACGTTTCCTTAACGAGTATTACAGTTCTTCGCCAAAATTGTAAGGTTTTAATGAATTTTTACCCGTTAAAAAACAATTCTGTCGGCGGAACATCAGGTCTTGGTTCTAAACCCAATTGATTCATAAATTCTGGGTCATACAGTGCCTCTGTCCAATGGCGAGCCGCTTTGACCTGTTCGGGGGTCAGATGCTCCGCAATTCGCAGGTCGGTGCCTTGCAGGTTTGCGCCTAATAAATTAGCTCCTTTGAGGTTAGCCGCTCTTAATTTGGCATCTTTGAGGTCTGCCGCTTTCAGGTTGACGTTTTCCAGATCAGCCCCCAACAAGTTTGCCTCAACCAGATTTGCGGCTCGCAGGTCTGCTTTTTGCAGGTTGGCGCGTTGCAGGTTTGCCCGACACAGGTTCGCGGCTCGCAGGTCTGCCTTTTGTAGGTTAGCTTCTAACAAGTCTGCCTTTTGTAAGTTGGCATTCAGCAGCATCGCCTTTCTCAGGTTGATCTCCCGCAAATCGGCTTTGGGGGCGTCTAATCCTCGCAGACTAATCCCCTCCTCATTCAGGTCTTGCAGGGCTTGAATCCGCGCATAACTGTTGCGACGCCCATGAGCCGCATCAATTACCTTCCAGGCTTCGTAGCGCGATCGCTTCTGGCGTTCGGGTCCCTCTTTGAAGTAAATAAAAACGGCAACTAGAATACTGACGCTTTCAATAATTTCTAAAAAACTTTGAATCCCGAGCCAGGTAATAAACGTCCTGCCAACTGGGGTGTTTTCTAACAAGCGAATGATCGCAACCAAAAACAGTACTTCGAGGGCAGTCGGCAGGCGGTTGAGCCAATACAAGACCCAGCTTTGACTACGCTTGAGCCAGAGATATTTCTGTTCTGGAGATTCTTCCATGGCTAGGGACCTTGGGTGGAAATTGAGCGGAGTTGGAGCCATGGAATGGCTGTATCCGTTGCCAGGTATTGTGCCACTGCGCGTGCCCCGTTGCGATTGAGATGGCTGGGATCAGCAAAGTAATTATTTTGAGTAGCCCAACGCTGCATCAGATCTCGAAATAAAAACCCTTCCCGTGCGGCTAACTGCTGCATGTGTTGCCGAAAGCGTTCTTCATGTGTCATACGAACCGGGTCAAGATATTCGCGAGTCAGAGGCAGACTCACAAACACCAGAGGGATGCGTTGGTTGCGGGCAAAACGGGCAATGGCGATCGCTGCTGTGGTTTGCACCCCCTCCAACCGAAACGGCGTGTAGTTGCTATCATAGCGACCCGACACTCTGGGAAACTGACGATAATAAGTCGCTGGGTTAAATTCTATAGGCACCGACTGAAAACCACTCCGACTCAAATCAGGTGCGATCGGGGTGGGAGTGGCACGAGAAGTCTGATTCGAGGGAGTGGCTGTTGACTGAGATGGTGTCTCTGATTGCAGCAATTGCGGTAGCAGAGCGCAAGAGGAACCTGCGGCACGATCGCGCCGACCGTCAACTCTATTGGTGAGCCACGCCCCTAAAAGGGGTTCAATAGGTTCTATCTCTCCCTGAGTCAGGGGATAAATCTGTTGTTGGGCGTCTAAATAAGGACTGTAAGCAGCAACATCACTCATCGCCGCTGGAGGAAACTCTACACAAATTTCGCGATCGGGTTCGATCGCAGGTAGAGGAATGTAGCGGATAGGACGGGCACCCGTCGCCAATCGTTTGTATCCGTCTGATGCCACGATGCCATTGTAGGTCTGGTCTACTCGCGCACTGTTAAAGGCTCGTGACCCATCCGCCCAAATGATCAGGCGAGGTAGTTGGTTTGGGGTCAACACCCGCCGCAATACCAGGTCAACCACTTGAGCCGTTGCCCCATTGATCCCAAAATTGTAGATTCGCAGGTTAGGTAAACCTCTGGCAGCTAACGCCTGTTGCAGCACCTCTGGATCAATCCCCTGGAGCGATCGCGAACTGCCCACAATTAGCACATCTGGAGGACCAAACTCAGCCAGATAATTCGCATAGATCCGAAGTTGCTGATCAAGTCGCTGGCTATTAAATGTTGGGAAATTGGCGACAACTGCCGTACTAAAGTCTGGAAATGACTCTCCTGCATCATTAACCGCTACCGTCACCAGGGGCGATCGCGACATCGACAATTGAGAAATCAGCGTCTGTTCCCAGGAGGATGTCTCCCTCGCAGCAGTGCCTAATAGCAAAAGAGGTGCTACGGCTCCGACCGTTGCCCAGTTCTGTACTAGGATTGCCGATAACCAATGCCGTGTCGTCATCAGCAACGCCTGCATCCTCTCCAACAGCAACCTTCCACAGGGAGGCGAGGTAGTCTCCTTAGGAACCATAACAACTCAAATGACAAGTGGGAATTGTTGAGCTAACAGGGCGATCGCCAATCTGAATCATCGGCTGACATCACCTGTTCACATCGTAGGCGATCCACTCACCCATTCCCACCCCAAGGTTACTCTATGCATCCGCTTTAGGACCAACGACCATCTGCAAGATCACAGGGTCACCGCCGGTTTGATGGTAGCGATCTGCCCAGGCTCGAATCACCTCATCTAACTCTTCTAATGCCTGGTCAATGCGATCAGATGGTACATCTAATTCCTCTAAAATTCGCACGACGCGGGGTTGCCGATCTGCCCAATCCTTCATCATTCGGAAGTAGCGAGCCGTGTCTTCTACCATGATGTAGGTACGCTCTTCTTCGTCTGCTGGCGAGTAGGAAGCTCGCGTCAGCGCATAAAACGGCATTCCCCAGGGAGAATCAATCCGAGTTACCGTCCCAGAGTAAATCAGGCGGCGTTTGATGTGTTCTGCTAACGCCTCACTGAGAGGTAACTTCCGCTCCTCCGGCAGATCCTCCTGAGCACGGGTATGCAGGAATTCAATGATATCCATGAACTGGAAGGCATTGATCAACTGAGCATCGGGCAAATTAGAAGGAAGTTTCTCTTCAATTTGCCGTTTCTCATCTTGAGTCAGGCTAGTCCCAGGGATACGGGGTCTTCCCGGTTGCCAGGGATATTGCTCCAGCCACACATAGGGAAGTTGAATCAGGTATCGTGGCTCTTGAGAACCAAGCATTTTGAGCAGCTTGCCCTCAGTTAACGCCTGCCGTACCTCTTCAACAATGACTTTGACGCGCTTTGGCTCAATGTGATGCAGGTGCCCCGTCATCCGCAGGTTTTGCTCCTGCTCCAGATACGTCATGTAAATGGCACATTTTGCAGCCGTTGCCGCTGCATCCAAAAAAGCTCCGTGTCGATGCCCGCCAGTTCGCATTGCACTAAATGCGAGGTACAGCATGATCTGATCCATTGCACTTGGGCTGAGGCGTTTAATCAGATCGAGGTCGTTGGTCATTTTAGGTGCGATCGCAAATATGATGAACGGTTGTTTTGTACTGAGAGAACAAGCCATCTCTCAATCGGTCTAAAGCCTTGTTCTGAAATACCCTTAGCTTAGATCATCCTGATACTTCAGGCACAGCTTAGATGCTGATTTTTCTCAACACACAATAATTTCTGCTTACCCACTGATTGAAGTCAACAGTAAAACTAACTTTTTTTTGAGGCTTGGGCTAAGCCGACACAAGACTCATCCGGTGATGTTACTGATCCCTAATGCAGACTGGGAGGCTGTTTACTCAGCCAAGTAGAATCGGACACCCTCCGTATCTAAACCTTCTACCGATCTCAACCCCTCTAATGCGTAGCTCAACCTTTCATAACAATTTAATCTGCACCTAAATTAACCGAACCCAGCCGCAATTGCCAAAATTTAACTCAAACAGAGCTCAAGACGTGCAAGAGGTACGCCGTCCACTACCCCGATGAAACAAAGGCTGATGAATATTTCCGGACTCTGCTAGTTGTCTTTTATATGAAACGCCAGATGCAACACTTTCGGAGCCACAGTTCTGATTTTCAGAATTATTCAGAATGAGTAGAGCAACAAGCAGAATTGCTGAAAGAATTGGGGTAGAAATCGACATGAGCAAAGTTCCGTCTCAAAGTATCTACCCCCTTGTTACGGAGCTTGCAAATCTCCATCAGGAAGATCCCCAAATGGAGTTCATCAGCCCCAGTCGCAGATACCAAGTTTACGGATACTAAGCACAGCCAAAGTAATAGAGTTAGTAAGGGCTGCCCTAATCGGCAATTGAGTGCCCGTTATAGGTTGCTCACTTTGCACTCAGATTTTCGCCAAATTTACGATACTATCCTCTTGAGACGTTAACTGGATCGCTTCCGGTCTTCTCAGTCCAAGCTGCAACAGCAGTATCAGGAGTATCAAAATCGGGCTTTAACACCAGGTCGTAAATTGGATTTAAGACACAATTGTTATGGCAAATGAGGAACATCTCAGTCTACTGAAACAGGGTGTGAATAGTTGGAATCAATGGCGGGAAGATACTCCAACTGTCATACCTGACATTAGCGGCGCAAATTTAAACCAGATGAACCTGAGCGAAGCCAACCTCAGTGGGGCAGATTTGCAACGGGTCATTCTTCATGGGGCTAATTTGACAGCGGCAAATCTGCATAATGCCACTCTTGTCAACGCTGATATGAGTGGGGTTGAACTCAATGCGGCTGATTTGAGTAATGCAAATCTGAGTTCTGCCAATTTGTTTGGAGCCTATCTTAGTGGCGCAAATCTAAGTGGAGCTGATTTGAGTGATGTCCAACTTAATCGCTCAGATCTGAGTGGGGTCAACCTGAGTGGGGCAAACCTGAGCCATGTCAATCTGTTAGGGGCTGATTTGAGTGGCGCAAATCTAACCAGCACAGTATTAAGTCATGCCGATTTGAGCCGAGCCGAGCTGAGCCGAGCCGAGCTAAAACAGGCGAATTTAAGCCAGGCGAATTTGAGCGAGGCTCGGTTAATGGGGGCTAATTTAACCGAGGCGACCTTAAATGAGGCAAATTTAAGCCGCGCTCGACTGAACCGGGCGGATTTGAGTGATGCTACGTTGGTTGGGGCCACGTTGGTTGGGGCGACTCTGGTAGGCACCAAACTCAACCGCGCCAAACTGAGCAATGTTGATTTAACGGGTACTAACTTAAGCGGAGCCAACCTGAGCAGTGCTGTTTTGAGTGATGCCAACTTTCAAGACGCTAATCTCAGTGGTGCCAATCTTAAAGATGCCCACTTAGAGAATACAACTCTAGAGGGGGCTGATCTCAGTCAGGTGACGATGCCTGATGGTAGTGTGCACGAGTGAGAGGGGGTTGCCCCTTTTGAACTGATGATTTGAACTTACGATGTCATGAGGGTGCCATCGGGCATGATCGTCTGATCAAAAACTGCTCTGCTTAAATCAGCGTTAGATAGGTCGGCATTAGTTAGGTTTGCCCGAGTCAGATTAGCGGCACTCAAATTAGCCCCACTCAGATCAGCCCCAATCAAACACGCCCCACTGAGATCAGCGCGGCTCAAGTTCGCTTTATTCAGGTTGGCTTTGTTCAGATTAGCTTTGCTGAGGTTGGTGGCACTGAGATCAGCCCGGTTGAGCTTTGCGCTATTAAAATTAGCCTTCTCTAAATTACTGCTAGTTAAGCCCACATCCATCAAACAAGCCCCAGCAAAATCGGCTTGCTCTAGATTAGGAGCGACAACTTTGATTTGCCCTGCCCTAAAGACAACACGGGTGAAGGTACGCTTGCCTTTGGCGTACTGAGCCAGGATATAGGGAGCCGAAACGGGACTTATCGCCTCAGAGGAGGTGCTAGTTTGCCTTACCTCTGGCTGTACAAATTGAGCAGAGATTGAATGGTTGAGATCTGAGTTTTCCATAACACTACGGCCTAAGAGTCCAATTCTTTATTCAGCCGAGTGGAGATAAATCAGGTATTCCTTGATACGAAAATAGGCGGAATTATCTCAGTAATTACCGCAGAATTTGTAACGTTTTCGGTAGACATCTATAACTGCCAATTAGGACATAGGTTTGACCACAAACCATTGTCCTGTTTTGGGATCACGGTAGGTTGTAAACGGGTTGGTCTTCAGTTTGCGTTTCATAGACGGCTTGGGTTTGGGATGAGGTTGAGGGAGCATAGCTAGCATCCTCATAAAGGCTGGGTCAAAGAGGGTTCTTTTTAGGGTATAGCGATCGCCATAGTTCTATATTTCCTCCAATCGGTCAATTAATATGTGACCCACCCCTCAATAACAAGTGATGTTGTAACCCATTTTTTGTGATAGTCGTATCTGTAAGAGAGTGACAGAATACACCTTAATAGGTGATCGAAATCACCCAGTTCTTTAGTTCCAATAAATACCGAGCCGCTAACACACCACCTCCAAATCCAAACAAATGTCCGAGCCACGATACGCCTCGACGGATTGGCAAAACTCCCCAAATCAAACTGCCGTAGAGCAAACCGACCAGGATGGAGATGGCGATCGCAATCAAGCTCCGCTCAAAGTAGCCCCTCAGCAATAAAAAACCAAAATAGCCAAAGACAACTCCACTAGCACCAATATGATTTGAGCGAGGTGAGGCAAAAAGCCATACCCCAGTACCACTGACCAACCAGGCAACTGCCGTCACGATCAGAAAATCATTCAAACCACGGAGCATCACAAGCCCACCCAAAATCAGAAACGGCACGGTGTTTGCGGCTAAATGCCGGAGATTGCCATGTAACAGAGGCGCGAGCAAAATGCCTCGTAATCCGATCAGTTTGCGGGGACGAATTCCAAAACTGTTGAATGCCCCCCGTAACAAAAGGCTATCGACGAGTTCCAATCCCCAAAGCACGGCGAGACATCCCAGCAAAATTTGAGCTTGTAGTTGAATGGTTGGAGGGATTGTTCCTGACTCAAGCGATCGCCAGAGGGGTTGTAATGGATTATTCGTATTCACTGTGGTTTGTTCTAACAAAATTGCTAAACCAATTTACAGCAGTTTTGTTGTTGAGAAATCATCTATAGCAGTCTTATTTGATGTGCGAGAACAAGGGGCGAAGTCCTAAATCTCTCTTTGACTTTTATAAACAATGTGAGAAAGGCTCGATTGCAGGAGATGTTTGCAACAGTTTCAACTGTTTGTTGTTATATAGCAGTCCTATCTGATTTGTGAAGAAGTCTGAGATATGGTCAATGGTCAATGGTCAATCGTCAATGGTCAATGGTCAATGGTCAATGGTCAATGGTCAATGGTCAATGGTCAATGGTCAATCGTTGCTGGTCATACACAAATTGACAAATGACAAATGACGAATGAAAGAGTAGGTTTCACGATCGATTTAGAACTGCTATACACGCTTTGCCCACCTGATCAAGGCAAGGAGTCCTACTTTTCTTACCTTTTAAGTGTCATCTAAGGCGATCGCATTTCTAGAAGTAGGACTGAGTCTTTTTAAAGACAGAATTTAACACCTAATGATTTGCCTTCCAAAAATATTGTGTAGTGCAGAGAAAATTTTTAAACAAACGTTTCAGATTCAGCATAACCTCTTCCTCAACCCTGAATAATTCAGTATGGTTCAGTATTATTCAGTATTTCTCAGTAACTCTTTGGTTAATTAAATAACTCGATTACTATCGAAAAAAGATCGTATTGGAATGCCCGTTTGGGGTAAGAGTTTTGCAAATCAATGTGTGGACTTTGGCGTGAGACTTCGGCATAGCTCAGATATTAGTGAAGCTGAGTTAAGCCATCAAACACTATGAAAACCAGATTCATTTTCGGTCTACAGAACAAGGATTGGTTGAATCGGCGGAGGTTGGTTTTGCTCTGATATAGCAACCGAGGGATTGGTTAGGACGGAGTGCAGGGGTGGAACCCCTGGCTGGGGCACAGCCCCACACCCCCTTATATTAACTGTCTCGACAGTTGCTATAGCTTTGGTTTCAACCGCCAAAATCCTTATTCCAAGCTCAGGTTATTGAAGAACTCATCTGAGGAAACACGTATGGAGACATTGGCATTTATTTATGTAGCGGTTGCTTGTGAAGACCCTATTTCTCACTATCAACTGCGATCGCTTGAGGAATTGGGCATTAAACCTGCGTCTGCCGTTGGGCTAGGGGTTGCCGGAGTGGCAGCACTGTCAGTATTCATGGCTACACCAGAGGCACAGGCAATTGTTCAACGTGGAGACACTTGTCCGGCAGTGCGCGATGTGCAAACTGCCCTCCAGAGCCGGGGCTATGAAGTCGGTGGAGTCGATGGTATTTTTGGTGGCAAAACTGAGTTTGCAGTGGGTAGCTTTCAACGCCGCAATGGCTTGAATCCTACCCTTAAAGTTGACCCTGCGACAGCACAGGCGTTGAGATTGAGTGGCGCAGTGTATGCCCCCAACACAAGGTGTAGCAGCGTCGCCAGCGTTGGTAACACGACCAATCGTCCCACTCCTGCCAATCCCAATCGTGTATCTGAGAGTGGCAGCAATCCGAGCTTTGTCACCGTTGCCACGAATGGCAGCCCACTGAATATTCGCTCGGCTCCAAATAGCGACGCATCCGTGATTGGCACCCTGCCCAATACCACCCGCGTCAGGACAAATGGTCGGCGTTCTAATGGTTGGGTCGGGCTAGAGCAGGGGGGTTGGGTTGCAGCCAACTGGGTGAGAGCCAGTGGCGGAGGTGGTAGTGGCGATCGCAGCATTGGTAGCACAACACCATCTCCGACGAGTGCAGGGCAAGTGCGCGTGACTACCAACGGAAATGTTCTCAACGTTCGATCGGGTCCGGGAACCGACTTTAATGTCATTGATGAGCTTGCAAACGGTGCGATCGTGAGCGTCAGTGGTCGTACATCGGACGGGTGGCTCGAACTGTCGAATGGGGGTTGGATTGCATCAAGTTGGGTGAATCGATCGCCTGGTCAAGCTAATTTTGGTGCTGGAGGGGGCAGTGGTACAAACACAGTGACCGTTGCGACGAATGGTAATCCCCTCAACGCTCGATTTGGCCCCAGTCCTCGCTTTGACGTTGCCATGATTTATCCAGATGGAACGCTACTCAGAACGACCGGACGTATCCAAAACGGATGGATTCAGCTGGCAAATGGTCTGTGGGTTTCGTCAGAGTGGGTGAACTAGTCATCGCTGACGAGAGATATCGTTGGCAGTGAAAAATCAAGGGGTAGGCGATCGCGCATTCCAGATGGCGGCCTCTGCTGCGCCAACCTGAGGTTGGTCAGGGCTGCTACAACTTGCGATCGCGTCATACCGGGTCGAATTTCAGGCCGATACAACATCGAGATGACGGTTTCATCTAGATCACTGTATTGAATCACGTCTGTCCAACCCTGGTAAAAGACGCTGTTTTGATATCGGTGGGAGTCGCGCATCAAGCCGAGTGATTGAGTTAGCTCCTCCCGAATCAGGTGCGATCGCTCCCGTTGATTTACCCCATCCGTGCTGATCAAGATTCGGGCGCGGTCGAGGATGCTGTCATCATTCCACCAAGTCCAGAAGAACCCTAAATTACGAGGTCGATAGTTAGGTTCATAGCGGCTAAAGCTCGATTCTGGAACAAAATAAATCTCGACATTGGGACGGCTATCCACCAATTGCAATCGAATCGTGCCATGAGTCAAGGCATTGACTTCAGCGATGACCATTTCTAAGGTTCTCCGATCTTCTTGCGTTGGTGTACCGAAGTACTGAATGCGGACATCTCCCTGCCACTTGCGAACCACTCCACTCGAATCGCCAAATTCGCTGCCCAACGCCAACTCTAAAAAGTAGTTGATTTGTTCCTGACTGTACCCGGTAGTGGGGCGATCGGGCTGAGCCGCAGCACTAGAAGGGGGACGAGAAACAGGATTGGAAGGAGTAGATGTCACAAGTGTCACAAAGTCGCCGCGTATCCATCCCTCAACCTCAGATCCCGCAAATCGCACTTGGTACCACCGATAGCCATCTCTGCCCTGCGTTTGACCTAATACCACGACGCGATCGCCCACTAGCCCAAAGGCGGGTGATGCAGCTTGGGTAGACGGAGCAGTGCGAACGTTGATTTCGCTGCGGGGATCTCGTGCTGTTAAAACAGCCTCTTGCGCCGAAGCACTAAGGGGGATTCCCAGATTCAACAAACTGGACGCCACAGTCACCAATAAAATAGCCCACCGTGATTTGAGGTGCATGGTTCTGGAGGCAATGCGAGATTTCTTTTGAAAAGAGCTTAACTGGTACATTTATACTAAAAAAATACTCTGTCTGTGAAGGTCTGCCTGCATTCATCTTGGCAATGAACCGCAGCCGATACACCCGACGCGATTACACTGTCTCAACTGGACTATGGCGATCGAAAATGGCAGTTCACAGGTTGTAGCCCTAGCAAGGAAACCCTTGCCTACTCTCCATGCTCCAGTTTCTAAGCCCTTCTCCCACTCGTCTCCTATCGAACGAGAGCTTCGATAAAGGCTTCAATCCCGTCTACTGGAACTACACAAGTGTTGAGCTGTGCGGCGATCGCCTCAACAGTCATATCGTCCAAAAACCGTGAATCGCCATGTTTTAGCATCAGTGACGGCAAAATCACCCCAGAGCCTAAGTCTCGCCCCTCTAGAGCTTGTAGAACGTCCTGCCCGGTCAGCAACCCGGTTACACTGATCTCCTGCCCCCAGTAGGTGCTGGCGATCGCCACCATTTCAACGGTCAACCCTTCCACCTTGTTTAATCGCTCTAGAATGGGCTGAAACGCCGTTTCGACGGCGTTACCCACGACCCACACATACTTACGAGGAGATTTGACTCGCTTGGGCAGTCGTTTCGCCGCTGTTGCAAACTCTTTGAGGAACTGCTGAATTGATCCCACCCCATTGCCAATCTGTGGATAGTCCTCGTAGTGAGACTCTGGCGGTAAATCCTGTCTGCCAATCAAAAACCATTCGTCGGCTAACCAGGCAACGGTTGAGCCAAACTGTTGACGAAACTTCGCCTGCAACGCTTGTACTTGAGCAATCACCTCGCGTGCCTTCTCTGGGGTTACGGGGATCAACTCATCCTCCATTGGGCGAAATCGTGTCAACCCTACTGGCACTACAGCGATCGATGCGACCGTAGGTACCTCACCTTTATGAAAGGCGGCTAAATCCAGCAAAGTCTGCTCTAGATGTATTCCATCGTTAATGCCGGGGCACACCACCACCTGAGCATGAATCTGGAGACGATGCTGTTGAAACCAGCGCAATTGATCCAAAATCTGACCTGCCCGTAGGTTCTTGAGCAACCGGATACGAATTTCAGGTTCCGTTGCGTGAACTGAGACGTATAAGGGCGAGAGGCGCATCTGAGCAATCCGATCCCACTCGCGTTGCGTCAAGTTGGTTAGTGTCAGGTAACTGCCATAGAGAAAGCTAAGGCGGTAGTCATCATCTTTGAGATACAGGGTTTCCCGCTTACCCGGAGGTTGCTGATCGATAAAGCAAAAGGGACAACGGTTATTGCACTGAATCAATCCGTCGAACAGAGCTGTCTCAAATTCTAGCCCCAGGTCTTCGTCATAATCTTTCTCAATCTCAACGTGGTGAGTCTGCCCCTTCGCATCCAACACCTCAAGCTCTAACACTTCATCCGCGCACAAAAATCGGTAATCGATCAGGTCACGCGGAGCTTGCCCGTTAATCGCAACGAGGCGATCGCCCACCTCAAAGCCTATCTCAGCAGCGATCGAGTCAGGCAACACACGTGAAATGACAGAGGGATGAATGGTCATGATTGACACACAAGAAATAGATGCTTAACCCAGCCGCAGAGTGACCAAGTTCTTTATCCATTGTGCAGAATTCATCGCTTAACCGAACGGAATCTTGTCCAGGTTATGACTAAACGTTTTGCACTAAATTAGCGGCGATCGCCCCCAAAATTGCAATTCCAAAGCCCAACCGATACCAGATGAAGACCCAGGTGTTGTGGTTTTGCAGATAGCGCAGCAACCAGGCGATCGCCGCATAGGAAGAGGCTGCTGCGGTGATGACTCCAATCACCAGTGGTAATAGCTCTGCCCCCCGAACCCCAACTTCTAACAGGGTCTTGAGTTCAACTAAGCCAGCGATCGTGATCGCGGGAATGCCCAGTAAAAAAGAATAGCGGGCAGCCGCAGCGCGCTCTAGCCCGATAAACAATCCTGCGGTCAGGGTTGACCCCGACCGAGAGACCCCAGGGATCAAGGCGAGTGCCTGCGCGAACCCCATCCAGATACCATCTTGAGTGCCAATATCGTCCAGGGTTCGTTTGCGTTTCCCCACATACTCTGAAAACGCTAACAACAGTGACATCCCAATTGAGGCGGTGGCGATCGCTGCCATACTCCGCAGGGGCGATCGATCAAAATCGGGGATCAACACTTTGATCAAGACCCCACCAATCACAATGGGGATCGTTCCTAAAATGATGCCTAATCCCATACGAAAATCTTTTGACTCATACTGCGATCGCATCAGTGCTTGAGTCATCCCAACGGTGACCTGGGTCAGATCAGACCAGAAATACCAGAGAATAGCCGCGATGCTCCCCAGTTGCAAGACCGCTGTAAACGCCACACCTGGGTCACCCCAACCCATCGCAACGGGGACGACTTTGAGGTGAGCCGTGCTGCTAATTGGCAAAAACTCCGTCAATCCCTGCACAATTCCTAAAATCGCCGCTTGAAACCAATTCATCACAGCCGTACTGGAGGCAGCCGTCGAGGGAATGTCGGTTGCCGCAGTTCCCAATATGGGATCTGGGGGCATCTGAGCCGCTGCAATCACTATCGGTGCCCCATAAGCTGCACCACTATCAATAAGGCTTATCACTTAACTATTCTCCTCAACTGAACAGGGGTGGATGGGAGTAGCCCCTATATTCTACGCAGCCTCTTGTTAAGAACCTGCAAAGTTTTTGGCTTCCTATGCAATTCTGATGAGAGATTTTTTGATGGTAATGAATTGAACTGGAGGAAGTGTAATAGGATTATGGATATACCCCCAGGGGGGATAAAATATGGTATGTTAAAAAAAGTAAACTAATTTAAGATATTAAAAACCCTTTGTCATTTTATTCACCGTTCTCAACATTGCTATACCTTGCTCCTTCAAAAGAAGTGCCTCTACCCATTCCTCAGGCACGCTTTCATAAAACTTGGTGGATGCTGGCAGCAGCTGTCTTCCTTGTCTCTGTCCCAGTATTTATCCAGGCTCCCCTTGTGCGTGAGGTTCCCTGGCTTAGTCTGGGGCTAACACCAGGCTTTGTTGGGCTGGGTCTGTGGCTGCGATCGCGCTCTGCTAGCTTCATCTGGGGAGACCTGCTGATCGGCTTTAGCTGGACATGGCTGGCGGGTTCAATTTATTGGGGCTGGTTACGATGGGAGCCTTTTTGGCACTTGCCTGTTGAAGCGATTGGGCTACCATTTGTTGCGTTTGGTTTAGCAAGAGGATGGGGTAAAGTGGGTGGCTGGTTCTATTTAGGATCTCTACTTGGCACAGCTTTGACCGATGCCTACTTTTATGTGGTTGACCTGATCCCCTACTGGCGGAAGCTGATGCAGGTGGCTCCAGAAGCGGCTCGACCCATCTTCCAAGGAGCCATTGTTCAAATTCAGACCCCCTGGGGGATAGCAACCGCAGCAGCACTTGTTATTATTTTGGTGGTCGTAGGGTATTTGCCTTTGCGCTCCAGTCAGTTACACTGGTGGGCATTTGGAGGGGCAGTTTTAAGTACCATCTTTGTAGATGGTTTATTTTGGATTGCTGCCACCTTAGCCTAACTAAGGATATGATTTGAGTATCCTGGGCTAAATTTAGTGGCAAATTTGTTCAGGGCATCTGCATAGCATCCCTGAGAGGTCATCCGCTTGCAAAGCTCCACTGAATACGAGTGACACAGCTTGATTGCTATGAAGGATCACACCGTTCAGTGTTTGCAGGCTTGCACTAGCTTTAGCTAGGTACTTCAGGATGCATCATAGGGAAAGATTACTGGTTTCTTAGCCTGTGGTGACTTCACAACAACCCGTTCCCCACTTGATACTCCGTACAGAGTCAGGCAATCGTTACCTCTCACTCACTAGCAGCAATTGTTGGACTGTTGGTAGAGGGGAGGACAACAATTTTGTCTTGCCTGACCGTTGGATTTCCCGTAACCACGCGATGTTACAGCGAATGGAGACGGGCGAATTTTACCTGATTGATTTGGGAAGTCGAAATGGCTCTTTTGTCAATGGTCGTCGCGTGACGGTGCCGATCACGCTGCATAACGGCGATCACTTGACCTTTGGGCAGACCGAACTGGAGTTTTATTCCCCCGATGTCGAACATTTGACCGATCCCTCGGTTGGGATGGAGTCGTCTCAGGAATTTACGGCAACTGCCACGCTTCACGTTCGTCGGTTAATTTCGGTCTTGGTAGTCGATATCCGTGATTTTACGGTGATGACTCGCCAGCTTGACGAAAAAATTCTCTCTGAGGCGATTGGCACTTGGTTTCGCTGCGCGGGTGACATCATCCGTGAATATGGCAGTTGGGTTGATAAGTATATTGGCGACGCCATTATGGCGGTGTGGATTCACGGACCTCAGGGAGTTAGCCCGGAGGAGATGGTTCGCATTGCTCGCGCTTTGAGTGCCCTGCATAAGATGACCAGCCAACTCCATGAGCGTTATCCTTTGCCGTTTCCGGTGCGAGTTGGAGCCGGGTTAAATACGGGGTATGCCATGGTCGGTAATGCTGGAACGGGCGATCGCCCCGATTACACCGCTTTGGGCGACACGGTCAATGCGGCATTCCGGTTGGAATCCTCCACCAAGCAGATTGGTAAAGATGTGGCACTGGGCGAAACGACCTATCAATACCTGATGGAGTCTGGTGCAAACCCCAATTTGTTTAAGCAGCACAAGGTGATTATGAAGGGGTATGACACGCCCATGTTGACCTATGCTTGCTCCTTTGTTGACCTTGATGCTTTTCTTCAAACCAGCAAAAAGGTTTGAACTCCCCCTTTTCATTTGCGATCGAGATGCGATCGTTGCAAATCCCCCTAAATCAAAATTTATGTCGGCGCAAAAACACCCTCCTCAAGTGGTAGGCTCTAATAAGTGCTGTGTATAGATTTTGAAAGACATAAGCAATTGGATTGGGAGGGCTTAAATCAATGAAACGACTGGTTGGTGCGCTGATGGCATTGGGGCTATTAGTTGTCAGTTCTCTGGGATGGCTTGGATTGCCTCAGCCTGCAATGGCAGCCAATTGGAATGCCTTAACCTTTGGTCAATCGACACTGGTTATCGCAGAATCTCGCTACAACGTTGGTGAAAAGTTGGCAACGGGCAACAAAATTGACTTAAACAATACCAACGTACGCGCCTTTAGAGATTACCCCGGTATGTATCCCACTCTGGCGCGGATGATTCTCAAATACGCTCCGTTTGAAAGTATTGAAGATGTGTTTGATATGCCTGGGTTGACCGATCGCCAGAAGGAGATTCTCCAAGCAAATCTGGACAACTTTGTAGCTACCTCTCCTGAGGATGCTTTGGTAGAAGGGGGCGATCGCTTTAACAACGGTATTTATCGTTAGTTTTCAGCGCGATTAAAAGAACTTAACGTGATTAACCGTACTTAATTTGACGGTACTTCGGTCAAAGGTCAGCATTCCTGGGTTCAAATGTCTCACGAGAGGCACCCGACGAATGCTGACCTTCTACATTTGACTAAACCTTTTATAGATTGAGATGGGCGAGTATAATGCACCCACCTCAATTCAGATTACGGATGATTTAAAGTTGCCAGACTCACCATTACCGACTCAGTTTGATGTCCTTGTTGTAGGTGGAGGCGCGGCTGGGTTATATGCTGCTCTTTGCCTTCCACCTCAGTTTCGAGTGGGCTTAATCACAAAAGATGCCTTGTCCTTATCGGCAAGTGACTGGGCGCAGGGCGGTATTGCGGCGGCGATCGCCCCAGACGACTCTCCTCAATTTCATCTGGAGGATACGCTGAAGGCTGGTGTTGGCTTGTGTGAACCGGAAGCCGTGAAGCTCTTGGTTGAGCGTGCCCCCAGTTGTGTGCGATCGCTGGTTGAGATGGGGGTTGCTTTCGATCGCAAGGGTGCTGATTTGGCGTTGACCTTAGAAGCGGCTCACTCTCACCATCGCGTCTTACATGCGGCTGATACAACGGGTCGAGCGGTAATTACGACTTTAACAGCTCAGGTTCTAGCGCGTGAGAATATTCAAGTGTTTTCACAAGCCTTTGCTCTTGATTTATGGATGCAAGGCTCCCAATGTAGGGGAGCGAGTATCGTTTATCAGAACAAGTTTGTCTGGCTTCAGGCAAAGGCAGTGGTGCTGGCAACCGGAGGTGGGGGACAGGTGTTTGCCCAAACCACAAACCCTGAGCTGAGCACTGGAGATGGAGTAGCCATGGCATGGCGATCGGGGGCTGAGCTACGCGATCTGGAATTTGTGCAGTTTCACCCCACTGCGTTGACCAAGCCCGGTGCTCCTCGCTTTTTAATTAGCGAGGCAGTACGAGGAGAAGGAGCACACCTCATTGATGCGGAGGGGCAGCGGTTTGCCTTCGACTATCACTCGGATGGAGAACTCGCTCCCCGTGATGTTGTCAGTCGTGCTATTTTTAGCCATCTGCAAAAGACAGCGGTTGATCCTGCTTCTGCCAATGTCTGGCTCGACCTCAGACCCATTCCTGCGGACAAAATTCGCCATCGCTTTCCTAACATTATTCAGGTCTGCCAAAAATGGGGAATTGATGTGTTTCAAGAGCCAATTCCTGTTGCACCTGCGGCGCATTACTGGATGGGCGGCATTACCACCAATGCTTTAAGCCAGACTACGATTCCCCAACTGTACGCTGTTGGAGAAAATGCCAGTACCGGAGTTCACGGTGCAAACCGTCTAGCCAGCAATTCTTTGTTGGAATGTTTAGTGTATGGGGCTCAGTTAAGTTTGTTGACCTTGCCTGAGCAAATGCCATTACAGGAGGTGCCTCCTGCAACCCAAACTGATGTCTTTCAACATCAGTGGGAAGCCGACCAAACTGCGATTATGACCTGGCGACAAACACTACCTCGACTGGTGTGGCAAAGTGCAGGTATTTGCCGAGAACAGCGATCGCTAGATGAGGCGATCGCACAAATTGAAGATTGGCGCAAAGACTTTGCAATGCTATCTCTCAGTCAAAGCTTGCTCAACCTGACTCAAGGTCAGGCAGTAGATGTCGGTGATACGGCTGTCAGTCGATATGCACGGGTATGGGGAGAAACTCGTAACTTACTAGATATTGCGTACCTGATTTTAAGAAGTTCTGCATTTCGCACGGAGAGCCGAGGCGGGCACTATCGAGCAGACTATCCTGAAACAAATTCTGATTGGCAGGTACATACCCTGGTTAACCACCACCAGTGGTTAAAGTCTAAACCAGTTGGTCACTAAACTATCGCGTACCGGAACCTTGAGTGCGATCGGGACCACCAATATCATCTGGCGGAGTGTAGGTAGAGTTCTTAAGTTGTAACTCTGCCTTTGAAGGGGTAGATGCATCCACTGGCGAAGGTAGCTGAGATTGAGTGGCAGCCAGAGCATTGCTAGAAATAACCAATTGCATACCAGTAACCATGGCAGCAATGCTCATGTACTTGAGGAAGGTGCTCATAGGACTGTTACCAGTGAATTTACTCATCTGTATGCTCAGTCTACCCATGGAAGAATCAAAGTGTCAGTAGTTACGCGGAATTATGTGAGATTTTTACAAAACTAACGAATTTAATAAATTACCTTTGAAGAAATAGCTTGAGCAGGTAAAAACTCGTTGGAAGTAGGTTTATAGATGGTTAACTATCTAAAACGATCCTCTCTGAACACATATCTAGTAAGGCTTGTAGAGGAAAATAGCCTTAGATTGTAGGTTTTTGAAAGGTCTGTTTAACAGAAGATTAATTAAGTTAAATGACCGTCTCTAACTGGCTCCCCACCTTTAGCTTGACTCTAATTAATATCAGTAAAATCCGGAGTCAATTCGGAATTTATAAAAAAGATAAAACGATGTCTTAACAAAGCTTACATATTTTCTAACCTAGATTTCATAAACTGACTTGTAATCTCTATCACAGGCTTTTGTGTTTTGAATCCCTCAACAATCGTAGAGTGAATCACGCTTGATAAAGATAGAGTTCCCTGGCTCTACGGGATTTCTCGCAACTCTATCAAGAGAATTTATGCTAGAGGTATTCGTAACCATACAACCCAATTGTTGTTTACCTGAGTGATTCTTGTTGGGGGGATAGCTTTGGAGACTATCTATTCCTTACTCTACAGGGGGGGAGTTAGAAATTTTCTCGCCCAAGCCAGTAAAGCTACGGCTAGTCCAGGATAGTACACCCGGATCAACTCCGTAAAACTATCTACGATTGGAATGATAAAAATATGCAGCGATCGCCATAGCAACTCGATAGGGTCAGGCACCTGAATGTAAAGCACCTGGATCTGAGGCGTTGTGATCGCTGCTCTGCTGATGCTCTAAATTTTTTCGGGTTCTTGCCCAGAGACAACGGGGGCGATCGCCCGCAGGTCTAGCTCTGGATGTTCGCCCTGGACTTGCTGACAGTTCCACTCGTTGCGGAACAGCAGCACAGGTCGTCCCCAACTGTCTTTAACCGTGACCGTGTTGAACAACCGACCGACTTTTTGCAGGGCTTCCCAACCACCGCCAACCCAACGCGCCACACTGTAGGGCAAGGGGTCAAGCAGGGTTTCAACGCCGTACTCGTTTTTAAGGCGGAACTGCACCACTTCAAATTGCAGTTGCCCCACTGCCGCCAGAATCGGTTCCCGGCGTGACTCGTCTGCCGAGTACATAATTTGAACGGCTCCCTCTTCCCGGAGTTCTGTTACTCCTTTCTGAAATTGCTTGAACTTGGAGGGGTTGGGATTTCTCAAATAGGCGAATAGCTCCGGCGAGAAGAAGGGAATCCCTTCGTACTCTAATTTTTGACCAATATAAATAGTGTCACCGATAGCAAATACACCTGGGTTGTTCAGACCAATGACATCACCGGGGTATGCCTCATCCAGAGATTCGCGCCCCTGTCCAAACAACTTTTGGGGATGGGAGAGGCGCACGCTTTTACCCGTACGAGCATGGTTTACCACCATATCTTTTTCAAACTTGCCAGAGCAGACCCGAATGAAGGCGACGCGATCGCGATGTTTGGGGTCCATGTTGGCTTGCAGCTTGAAGACAAACCCAGAAAATTCAGGATAGGTCGGGTCGATTTCACCTTTAGTGCTGCGACGACCCGCAGGCTTGAGCGCATAGTCTAAAAATGCATCCAAAAATAGCTCGACCCCAAAGTTGGTCATCGCACTGCCAAAGAAGACGGGGGTCATTTTGCCCGCATGAACCAGATCTAAGTCCAGTTCAGAACCTGCCATCTCCAGCACTTCGAGTTCTTCTTTAAGTTGATAGTAGAGGTCTTGTTCTAGCAGATCTTCAATGCGGGGGTCACCCAGATCGACCACGGTGTCAACCGCCTCTTTGCTGCCGTGCGCACTGCGCTCAAACAGGTGAATCTGTTTTTTGCGACGGTCATACACACCCTTAAAGCGATCGCCCATGCCAATAGGCCAATTAACGGCGTAGGTTTGTATTCCTAACTCGCGCTCAATTTCGTCCATCAACTCCAGTGGGTCACGTCCCGGACGATCGAGCTTGTTAAAGAAGGTGAAGATCGGGAGCGATCGCATCCGGCAGACTTCAAACAGCTTGCGAGTTTGGGGTTCTAAACCTTTGGCTGCATCCTCCAGCATGACGGCATTGTCTGCTGCCGCCAGAGTGCGGTAGGTATCTTCGCTAAAATCTTGGTGTCCAGGGGTATCCAGCAAGTTGATCTGAAAGCCACTGTAGTCGAACTGCAACACCGTCGAGGTAATCGAAATTCCCCGTTGTTGCTCCATTTCCATCCAGTCTGAAGTGGCATGTCGTTGAGCCCGTCGGGCTTTAACCGCACCCGCCTCATGAATCGCACCTCCGTACAACAACAGCTTCTCAGTTAAGGTTGTTTTTCCGGCATCCGGGTGCGAAATGATGGCAAAATTTCGCCGTTTTTCAACGGCTTCCTGGAGTTCAGATTCGAGTTCAGTAGGCATTCCGGATTTCAGGCGTTATTCAATAAAGCGGAGAGAGCATAAGCCCTAGTTTCAAGGATAACGACAAACGCCACAAGTGTCAGAATGGCAGTAGGAATTCAGTGAACTTTATGAGTGAGTTGGAACAACGCAAGCTTTTATCGGTGATCTGTCACGGAGCATCGCTGCTCAGTCCTACAGTCGTGGCGATCGCCATCCCAATTCTGATTCTGCTGCTCTCCAATGACCCGATCGTGCAGGTGAATGCGAAAGAGGCGATTAACTTTAGCATCAACCTGATCATTTATGGAGTTGTCATTCTTGTGCTTTTTATCTCTCTGGTCGGCATTCCTTTAGCTCTGCTGTTCGGCAGCATTCTATTGATTGCCAGCATTATTTTTCCCATCATTGCGATGGTGGCTGTGGCAACCAGTCCTGACCAGCCTTACCGCTATCCCTTCATTTTTGCCATTGTGTAGAGCGATCGCAACTGTAAAAAATTCTCTACCAAACAACAATTTGTAATGTTTCTATAACGTTACTTTGCCTCATTCACATGAAAACTTCGGGTATCTTAGGCTGAAGCTTCGTGATGAATGGGAAACGGGCATGACAACCATCGATTCAGCCCAGGCGATACAGCAAGTTTTAGGCATTGATTCAACTCAGGTCACCCAACAGGTTTTAGATCTGGTTGATGGGTATGTTCAAGCCTTTCAACCTCCTCTAACCCAAGCTTGCCTGACCAAAATTGCTGAGGCGGCGATCGCTCAAACGATTCCTCCGCTAAAGGGGGTTTCGTTGAATGAAGCAACGACAGCAATCTCTCAACTTAAAGATGTTTCTTTGGATGAAGCGTCGATTAAACAGCGGATTTTGCAGGAAGTGATGACGCGGTTTAATCCACTGGCGGCTCTCAACCGGCAGGTCAATCCAGACACCTTAAAACTGGCAGCAAACTTGCATCAGCAAATTACAAATTTCACACCCGAAAAGGGGGTCGCTGAGGCTTTAAATGTGTTGGATGCCTATGTTCAACAATACAAACCCTCTGTTGTTCCGGCTGCGCTATACCCGGTCGTCAAAACGATTCTGCCCCAAATCAAGGGTTTAAGGTTAACTCCAGACACGCTGGAGCGATTGGCAACTCAAGCCATTTTGAAATTTAGTCCAGAGTTAGTGCCGACGAAGGTTTTAAGCCCTCAAGCCAGGGCGATCGCTCTGTTGGTCGCAAGACAAATCCAAAACTTTCAACCCCAAGAAGCGGTGATGGGTGTTTTGGGTGTTTTGGATGCGTATGTCCAACAAACCAAAATGACCCCGACCGAGGCAACGCTTTATCAAATCGCCAAGCAAGTTATCCCCAATTTGGTGAAGACGGCGATGAGTGACGATCAGAAAAATCAATTTGCCACCCAGGTCATGTTCCAATTCAAAAAACGCCCTGGTCCGATCAAGTCTCCTGATCAAGCAGCTAGAGATATTGCCGCGAAATTAGTGGGTGAGGTCGAACAAATGCGATCGCTTCGTGCTCAAGAATTGCGGGTTGTAGATATGACGAAACCGCTTGCTGTCGGAGATTTAGAAGTCAGAAGTGCATTTGTGATTCAACCGTAGTTTAGAGGAAGTAGGGAATAGGGAGTAGGGAATAGCGGTTGAGTTAGAACAATCGCCCCCACGAAACGCTACACTCAGGAATGCGTTAGTGGTCATGGATTAATAACTGTAAGCTCTGAGTGGGTTGGTTATTAGTCAGTGGTCAATGGTCAATGATCATTGTTTTTCCCATCACCCCTTCACTCCCCACTCCCTACATCCCTGTTTTCAGCTTTATGCCAGATCCTCAAGCCGTTAGTGCGGCAGTTGCCAAACTGTATGACACCTATCCCTTTCCACCAGAGCCATTGCTGGATGAACCCCCTCCAGGTTACAACTGGCGATGGAACTGGGTTGCAGCCTACAACTTTTGTACAGGGCAAAAACCGGAGACTGACAAAGTTCGGATTCTAGATGCAGGGTGCGGTACAGGGGTCGGCACAGAATATCTAGTTCACCTTAATCCCCATGCCGAGGTGGTCGGCATTGACCTCAGTGCAGGGGCGTTAGAGGTGGCACAAGAGCGATGTCGTCGCTCCGGAGCCGATCGCGCCCAGTTTCATCACCTCAGTCTCTACGATGTTGAGCAAGTTCCAGGCACATTTGACCTGATCAACTGTGTCGGCGTGTTGCACCATCTGCCTGACCCGATTCGTGGCATTCAAGCATTGGCTCCCAAGCTAGCCCCCGGTGGCTTGATGCATATCTTTGTGTATGCCGAGCTAGGACGCTGGGAGATCCAACTGATGCAACAGGCGATCGCTCTACTTCAGGGTGATCAGCGGGGTGATTATCGCCAAGGGGTCAAAATTGGACGAGAAATCTTTGCGTCGCTACCCCCCGATAACCGATTGGTGAAACGCGAACAGGAGCGGTGGTCGCTGGAAAATCAGCGAGACGAATGCTTTGCCGATATGTACGTCCATCCCCAAGAGACGGACTATAACATCAATACGTTATTTGACTTGATTGATGCTGCTGGGTTGGAGTTTATCGGGTTCTCCAATCCGCGCGTATGGGAGCTAGAGCGGTTGATCGGCAAATCCCCAGAGTTGATGGAACAGGCAAAAGGCTTGAGCGATCGCCAACGCTATCGGTTGGTTGAGTTACTCGATCCGTCTGCCATTACCCATTACGAATTTTTTCTAGGAAGACAACCTTTACCTAAAGCCGATTGGTCATCCGATGAGGTTTTGCTGACTGCCATTCCAGAGCGTCACCCCTGCATGGATGGGTGGGATAGTCGCTGTTTATTTAATTACGACTATCAACTGGTCAACTTGACAGAAACCGAGTGGCAATTTCTCAAAGCCTGCGATCAAAATCAGGCAAGGCATACCGTTCAAGAAATTTTCTTTGACGTGCCACTGGGGTTGGAGGGGGTGCGATCGCTTTTGAATCAGCAATTGATCCTGCTGACTCCTGCTAAGAAGTAATTTGGTTTTCTAACATTTGAATGTCATTAAGTATTGTTACCTGTCAGTGATATGATCATCATGGCTAATCAAGAACAGCCAACGGTTCATCAACAACAGCCAACACTCTGGACAGGTTCTAATTCCGTGAACTCACCAGAATCTCCTCTCGAAGTTACGTCTGTGGAAGACAATTCTGAAACTGGCAATTCTTTGCCAGAGGCAGATCCGTCTATGCAGGAATATTACAAGCTTCAGGAAGATTTATTAAAATCCACCCTGATTATGACCGGGGTTGTCTTTATATCTGTCTGGCTTTTTTATTCCTTAAACATTGCTCTGAATTATCTGATTGGAGCGTGCACAGGTGTGGTTTACTTGAGAATGTTGGCTAGGAATGTGGAGCGGCTGGGTAGGGAACAGCAAAGTCTGAGTAAAACCCGACTTGCCCTATTAATTGGAGTTATTTTAGTTGCATCCCGTTGGGATCAGCTGCAAATCATGCCAATTTTTTTAGGATTCCTCACCTATAAGGCTGCTGTCATCTTCTACATGCTAAGAACCGCTCTCTTGCCTGATTCCAATTAGGTTCAGGTTATCCTAGCACTCTTTCAAGATTCTGGGGAAACCTTCTCGCATGGAAATGTTGAATGTTTTAAATGCTGTCAACGCCTTCCCCCTAGCCGAGTTAGAGGTTGGTAAGCACTTTTATTGGGAGATCGGCAATCTCAAGGTGCACGGGCAGGTTTTTCTAACTGCCTGGTTTGCCATTGGTTTGCTATTGATCGCTTCCGTTTTAGCCACTCGAAATATTCAGCGAGTCCCCTCAGGAGCGCAAAACTTGATGGAGTATGCGCTGGAGTTTATTCGTGATTTGGCGAAGACTAATATCGGCGAAAAGGATTATCGACCCTGGGTTCCGTTTATTGGGACACTGTTTCTATTCATTTTCGTATCGAACTGGTCTGGTGCGTTGGTGCCCTGGCGGCTGATCAAACTCCCTGAAGGAGAATTGGCAGCTCCTACCAGTGACATCAACACGACGGTGGCACTGGCACTGCTGACCTCCCTTGCATATTTTTATGCTGGGTTTAGCAAAAAAGGACTGGGCTACTTTGGCAACTATGTCCAACCGGTTGCTTTCATGTTGCCCTTCAAAATCATCGAAGATTTTACCAAGCCCCTCTCCCTGAGTTTCCGTCTATTTGGAAACATTCTGGCTGACGAACTAGTGGTTGGGGTACTTGTTCTTCTCGTTCCGCTGTTTGTGCCGTTACCCGTAATGGCATTGGGGTTATTTACCAGTGCAATCCAGGCACTGATCTTTGCGACTCTGGCAGCGGCTTACATCGGTGAAGCGATGGAAGAACATCATGGCGAAGAGCATGGGGAACACTGATGTCCCCCAGTGGGGTGAATGTTACCATCCCCCAATTTTCTAGAGGCTCAGGGCTAGCCGTTGCTCTCTGAACATCGGTTAAATCTGAAACTCGGTTAGGCGTGCATAACGCTTTGTTTGATAACGTCCACTCTGACTTGATTTGTATTTAAGGTAGGAAAAATCATCATGAATCCAACAATTGCTGCTGCTTCTGTTCTAGCTGCCGCCCTCGCTGTGGGTTTGGGTGCGATCGGTCCTGGTATTGGTCAAGGGAATGCAGCAGGTCAAGCTGTGGAAGGGATTGCCCGCCAGCCTGAAGCTGAAGGCAAAATTCGCGGTACCTTGTTGCTGAGCTTGGCATTTATGGAAGCGTTGACCATTTACGGTCTGGTGGTTGCACTGGTACTTTTGTTTGCCAACCCATTCGCTTAAATTCCCTCTGTTTTAGAAGTATTCCCAGTTGGACAAGGGGCTTAAGCCCCTTGCTCCAAGGTGGGCTAACTTCTGCAATCGGTCATTGCTCTTGTTTGACCGTTCACGTATTTGATGTCTTGTCTCCCGTTTGTCATTCACCCCGTTTGGAAGTAGGGGTTAACTCACTATGATTCATTGGACGATCTTGCTAGCTGCTGAGACTGTCGCCGAAGAGGGCGGAGGCGGGTTGTTTGATCTGGATGCGACGTTGCCCTTGATGGCGCTCCAATTCATCATCTTGGTTGTGCTTTTAAACATTGTTTTCTATAAACCTCTTGGTAAGGCATTGGACGATCGCGACAATTACATTCGCACTAATTTGACGGATGCGCGGGAGCGATTGTCAAAGGCAGAGAATTTAGCAAAGCAATATGAGCAAGAATTGGCTGAGACTCGTCGGCAGTCTCAGGCGGTAATTGCGACAGCACAGGAAGACGCGAAGAAAATAGCGGCAGAAAAAGTAGCTGAAGCTCAGCGCGAAGCGCAAGCGCAGCGAGAACAGGCGCAGCAAGAGTTAGAGCAACAAAAGCAAGAGGCGATGCGATCGCTTGAGCAACAGGTAGAATCCCTCAGCCGTCAAATTCTTGACAAGCTGTTGGGCGGTGTCTCGATTGGGTAGACTGATGAACCCCATCAAAGGTTAGCAACCATCCAGCGCAGTTAGAGAAAGAAGTCATGCAGACAGTGTTATTACTAGCCGTAGAAGCCGCTTCTGAGATCTCAGAAGCCGCCGAAGGGGGTGGTTTCGGAATTAACTCTGACATTCTTGAAACCAACCTGATCAACCTTCTGATTATTATTGGTGTTTTAATTTACTTCGGTCGTGGTTTCTTAGGCAAAACGTTGGGCGATCGCCGAGCCAAGATTGAAGCCGCGATTGAAGACGCTGAAAAGCGTAAGAAAGAAGCCGCTGCCGCTCTGGCGGATCAACAGCAAAAGCTGGCGCAGGCTCAAGCTGAAGCAAATCGTATTCGAGCTGCTGCCGAAGAGAGTGCTAAGGCTGCTAGAGCATCCATTCTGGCTCAGGCGGAGCAAGATATTGAACGGATGAGAGCTACGGCTGCGCAGGATTTAACCTCTCAGCAGGAGCGGGTGATTCGCGAGTTGCGCCAGCGAGTAGTAGCACTAGCGATGCAGCAGGTTGAGCAACGTTTGCAGTCGGGCTTAAACCCTGAAGCTCAACAGCAGTTAATTGATCGGAGTATTGCCATGTTAGGAGGTGCTCAATGAGCAGCAATCTAGTCACCTCTGAGGTTTTAGAACCCTATGCTCAGGCGTTGATGTCTGTCGCCCAGTCGAACGATTTGGTCGATCGCTTTGGTGAGGATGTCAGCTTCATCCTGAGTCTCTTAGATGAGTCATCTGAGTTAGAAGATTTTTTGGCTAATCCGCTTGTCAATGCCGATGCTAAGAAAAACGTGTTGGCTCAGTTGACCTCAGAAACCATTCACCCTTTTGTGTTGAATTTTCTGCGTGTGCTGGTCGATCGCCGTCGCATTCTTTTCTTGCGGGGAGTCTGTAAGCAATACCAATCGTTGTTGCGTCAGTTGAGACAAACTGTATTGGCAGACGTCACTTCAGCAGTTGAGTTGAACGACGAACAAAAAGAAGCCGTTCGCCAAAAGGTTGTCGCGATGACGGGTGCTCAACAAGTTGAGTTAGACACTCGCATTGACCCAGAATTGATTGGCGGTGTCATCATTAAAGTTGGATCTCAAGTCGTCGATGCAAGTCTGCGTGGTCAGTTACGACGCATCGGTATTCGCCTGAACAGTGCCGCTTGAATCTAATTAATCGATTTCGAGTGCAAACCTAGCCCCTCTTTTTATCCTTCATCCCTCACGAGAGAAAGACCATGGTAGCTATCAGACCTGACGAAATTAGCAGTATTATTCGGCAGCAGATTGAGCAGTACGACCAGGATGTCAAAGTATCAAACGTTGGTACTGTGCTGCAAGTTGGTGACGGCATTGCCCGTATCTATGGCTTGGAACGAGTCATGGCGGGTGAGCTTTTAGAATTTGAAGACGGTTCGATTGGCATCGCCCTCAACCTTGAAGAAGACAACGTGGGTGCGGTGTTGATGAGCGATGGTCGCGACATTCAAGAAGGTAGCTCAGTTACCTCGACAGGCAGAATTGCAGAAGTTCCTGTCGGTGAAGCGATGATTGGTCGCGTTGTCGATGCGTTGGCACGTCCAATCGATGGTAAAGGCGACATCCACACCACAGAAAGCCGTTTGATTGAATCGCCTGCACCTGGTATTGTTGCCCGGAAGTCGGTATACGAACCCATGCAAACCGGGATTACAGCGATCGATGCCATGATTCCCATCGGTCGGGGTCAGCGGGAGTTGATCATCGGCGACCGTCAAACCGGAAAAACTTCGGTTGCGGTAGACACTATTCTGAACCAGAAAGGTGGAGACGTTATTTGCGTTTATGTGGCGATCGGTCAAAAGGCATCAACAGTCGCTCAAGTAGTTGAGGTCTTCCGTGAGCGCGGTGCACTCGACTACACGATCGTTGTTGCAGCAAACGCTAACGACCCAGCTACGCTGCAATACCTGGCACCTTACACCGGAGCCACCCTGGCTGAGTACTTTATGTACAACGGCAAAGCAACGCTGGTTGTTTATGATGACTTGTCTAAGCAAGCGCAAGCTTACCGTCAAATGTCGTTGTTGTTGCGTCGTCCACCCGGACGGGAAGCGTATCCTGGCGATGTGTTCTACCTCCACTCTCGCTTGTTAGAGCGGGCGGCTAAACTTAGCCCTGCACTGGGCGAAGGCAGCATGACGGCTCTCCCTATCATTGAAACGCAGGCGGGTGACGTATCGGCTTACATTCCTACCAACGTGATTTCGATTACGGATGGTCAGATCTTCCTATCAGCGGATCTGTTTAACTCCGGTTTGCGTCCAGCTGTGAACGCGGGTATCTCCGTATCCCGTGTGGGTTCAGCGGCTCAAACCAAGGCAATGAAAAAAGTCGCGGGTAAGGTGAAGCTGGAACTGGCTCAGTACGATGACCTGCAAGCCTTTGCTCAGTTTGCCTCTGATCTGGACAAAGCTACTCAGAACCAGTTGGCGCGGGGTCAGCGTCTGCGGGAAATTTTGAAGCAGCCCCAATACTCACCGCTATCGGTGGGCGATCAGGTAGCGTTAATCTACTCCGGTATTAACGGCTATTTGGATGACATCCCAGTAGATAAGGTAACGAGCTTCACAAAGGGTCTGCGCGACTATCTGCAAACCAGCAAAGCTGAGTACGGCGAAATCATTCGCAATGAGAAGCAACTCAGCGAACGGGCAGAAACCTTGCTGAAAGAAGCAATTACTGAGTACAAGAAGACTTTCTTGGCGAGTGTGTAGCAGCTTTTCCGTAGGGACACGGTATTGCTGTGTCCCTATGGGGGTTGATTAATCTTCTATTCCCCACAGCACTATGGCTAACTTAAAAGCAATTCGCGATCGCATCCAGTCGGTCAAGAATACGAAGAAAATTACAGAAGCGATGCGCCTGGTGGCGGCTGCAAAGGTGCGTCGTGCTCAAGAGCAAGTAATTGCCACTCGTCCCTTTGCTGATCGCCTTGCACAGGTACTCTATGGCTTACAAACCCGTTTGCGCTTTGAAGATGCTGATTTGCCTCTGCTGAGAAAGCGGGATGTCCAAACGGTTGGGATTTTAGTTATCTCAGGCGATCGCGGTTTGTGTGGTGGTTACAACGCTAACGTGATTCGTCGGGCTGAGACACGGGCTAAGGAAATCAAAGCGGAAGGTTTAGATTACCGATATGTAATCGTTGGGCGTAAAGCAAGCCAATACTTCCAGCGACGAGAGCAACCCATCAGCCAAACCTTCACTGGGTTGGAGCAAGTGCCAACAGCAGCGGAGGCATCCATGATTGCAGACGAACTGCTCTCCTTGTTCCTCTCGGAAACGGTCGATCGTGTTGAGTTGGTTTATACCAAATTTGTCTCGCTGGTCAGCTCTCGCCCAGTGATTCAAACCTTGTTGCCACTTGATCCGCAAGGATTGGAACCTCAAGATGATGAGATCTTCCGACTCACGTCACGAGGTGGTGATTTTCAGGTGGAACGGCAACGAGTTGCGGCAAACACTCAAAACACCTTGCCTCAGGACATGATTTTTGAGCAAGATCCGGTACAAATTTTGGATGCATTGTTGCCTCTGTATCTCAATAACCAACTCTTGCGGGCACTGCAAGAGTCAGCCGCGAGTGAACTGGCGGCTCGGATGACCGCTATGAACAACGCCAGCGATAACGCTAGCGAGTTGATTAGCACGCTGACCCTGTCTTATAACAAGGCGCGTCAAGCCGCGATTACTCAAGAGATTCTTGAGGTTGTCGGTGGTGCTAACGCTCTGAAGTAGAACTTGCGACAGATTTTAACTTGAATCACCCTGGAGAAGCTATTGGTTAAAGCTTCCCAGGGTTTTTGTTTAAGGATTGAAAAGATTGTTTGATAATGTAAGTGACTTTCATCGTGGAGGCTGGAGTATGCAATAGAAGCTAGGTGAGTTGCTTCTATTGAGATTGCTTACAATTCATGAGATTCAACAAGAGGATTGGGTTCGTCTATTAGAACTGATGCAGCAATATCGCGATCGCCCAATGGATTCAGCTGATGCAACCTTAGTTTTGATTGCTGAAAAGACAGGCTACCGCCAAATTCTTACCCTTGATTCTGATTTTTTGTTTTACCGAATTGGCAATCAAGGTACTTTTGATATTATCCAGATATAGCGGTTTCTTCATAGGGCCTTTGAGTATTTAAGACAGAACTGGTGTCAATTAGTGGATGATATGGACGATTGGATTGGATTCACACCTCGTGAGAAATACATTCTGAATGCCTACCGCGATCGCGACCTGCTCAATTCCTCTCGTTACATAACGCTGGAATTGATCTACATCATTCCTTCTATGCTCTTCGTGAGTTTCTACTTTTTAGAGCAAAATGCAACCTGGGTTTTTGTAGGCTATTTCTTGTTGTTGCTGCGTCTCTATCTCATCACACGGGAAACCCTTCTGTTTTTGCGACCATTCCGAAGTATCTTTGCTAAATATGAAGCCAAGATCAAAGAACTCAAAGAAGTTGTAGAGGCACAACAACCTCCGGCATCATGAGCACGATGTACTTAAAGAGCCAATAACCGCTGAGTTGGATTGATCCGTTAGTCTTGATCACAAGCTTGCTCCTACTACACCAGTCCTGAGACAAAGCGATAGACTCAAACAGTAGCGTAAACCCCTGTTGAGTTCTGTGAGTCCTATGCCGAATCGTCTGGCTCAATCTGAAAGCCTCTACCTTCGTAAACACGCCGACAACCCGATCGATTGGTATCCCTGGGGAGACGAGGCAATTCAGAAAGCTCGTCAAGAAGACAAGCCAATTTTTCTCTCGATTGGGTATTCCAGTTGCCACTGGTGTACGGTGATGGAAGGGGAAGCGTTTTCAGATGGGGCGATCGCGGACTACATGAATGACAATTTTGTGGCGATCAAGGTCGATCGAGAAGAACGCCCCGATATTGACAGCATTTATATGCAAGCCCTGCAAATGATGGTGGGGCAAGGAGGATGGCCCCTCAACGTATTTTTGTCACCGGACGACCTGGTGCCTTTTTACGGGGGGACGTACTTTCCGGTAGACCCGAAGTATGGGCGACCCGGATTTCTGCAAGTGTTGGAGTCATTGCGCCATATTTATGACTCTGAAAAGAGCAAAATTCAGAACGTGAAAGATCAGATTTTGCAGCAGTTGCAGCAGTCAACGGTGATTGCTGCCGATGAGTTAACCGATGATTTGCTGCATAAGGGTCTGGAATACAGTGCCGGAGTGTTGTCGAGTCGGGGCATGGGTCCGAGTTTTCCCATGATTCCCTATGCAGAGGCAGCGTTGCATGGATTGCGCTTCAGTAGTACCAATTCCAACTACAACGTTGCGGAGGTTTGTCACCAACGAGGGTTGGATCTCGCGTTGGGTGGGATTTATGACCATGTGGCTGGAGGATTTCATCGCTACACCGTTGACCCCACCTGGACAGTTCCTCACTTTGAAAAGATGCTCTATGACAACGGGCAGATTGTGGAATATCTGGCGCATTTGTGGAGCACAGGGGTACAAGAACCTGCGTTTGCAAGAGCGATCGCCGGGACAGTGGAATGGCTCAAGCGGGAAATGACGGCTCCTGAAGGTTACTTCTATGCGGCTCAAGATGCAGATAGTTTCATCACAGCCGATGACGCAGAGCCAGAGGAAGGGGCTTTTTATGTCTGGAGCTACACTGAGCTAGAGCAGCACTTAACAGCCGACGAATTAGCAGAGTTGCGAGAGCAGTTTACTGTCACACCGACGGGCAACTTTGAGGGCAAGATAGTATTGCAGCGTCGTCATCCGGGTGAATTGTCAGCAACGGTAGAAACCGCTTTAGCCAGGTTGTTTGTGCTTCGTTATGGAACTGCTCTAGAGGAAACTCCGACCTTCCCTCCGGCGCGAAACAATCAGGAGGCCAAGATGCAACCCTGGCAGGGGCGCATTCCAGCCGTCACCGATACCAAGATGATTGTCGCCTGGAACAGTCTGATGATTTCTGGACTGGCAACCGCTGCGATCGCCCTACAAAACCCTGAGTATCTGGCTCTGGCAGCTCAGGCGGCTCAATTTATTTTGCAGCATCAGTGGCAACCGACTGAGACGGGGGCACGGCTGCATCGGCTCAACTATGACGGCAAAGCCAGTGTCGTAGCCCAGTCAGAGGACTATGCTTGCTTCATCAAAGCCCTATTGGATTTGGATCAGGCGGAGTTCAGTGTGAACTCCAATCACCCCTCAGCGCAGTGGCTTGAACAAGCGTTGAAAGTGCAGGCAGAGTTTGATGAGTTTTTGTGGAGCGTGGATAGCGGTGGCTATTACAACACCGATGCTCGCAGTGACCTGGTAATCCGAGAGCGGAGTTATGCGGATAACGCCACTCCTTCAGCCAATGGGGTGGCGATCGCCAATCTGGTGCGGTTGTTTCTTCGGTCTGAGGAGATATCTCTCCTCGACAAAGCTCAGCGATCGTTGCAGGCGTTTAGCCATGTGATGGATCGGGCACCACAAGCCTGTCCTACGTTGTTTATTGCACTGGACTGGTATCTCAACCAGACACTGATTCGCACGAATAGCCACCAACTGGCTCGACTCGCAGCTCAATACTTACCAACGGTGGTGTGGGCGATCGAGCCACTACCCAATGATGTAGTGGGGTTAGTGTGCCAGGGGTTGAGTTGCCAAGAACCCGCACGCAACGAAGCGCAGTTGCAGGAGCAGTTAACTTTCAGTCTGACTAGGGTCCTGAGAAAATAGCCGCCTCCAGGTCTTGGCGACTGAGCGAATACTTAAACGACCGTTGAATGTCGCGTCCATCTTCGCCTGCGTTGAGATAGCGCACAGCAAAGGAGTCAATTTCCATCACAATTTCAGCTTCCCAGCCTGCTTTTTTGACATGCCAGTAATGCAAGTTGCGATCGTCCTGTTGACAACCATGCTCAACTAACCAGGCTTCGATGTCAGGTAGAGGATGATTGTAAAGCGGTGTATCAGCAGAAGGAAGCGTCATGAGTTTGGCGAGGGTAAAGATGGAAAAGATTCACCAGGCAACAAATGGGTTGAATCGATAGCAGGGGCATCGTCCAACTCAGGCAATTGCTCAGGAGGCGAGTCGATAGGAGTGCTTTGCGCGTCTAGAGGAGCCACTTCTAAAATCTCAGCCGATGCGGGAGGGTTCGTAGCCGTCAGAGGTTGAAAGGCATGTTCGCCACGGGTAATGCCGATGGCAATCACCAGAATGAGACAAGCAACAAAAGTCAGCCCCAAGATAAACAGCGCGAAAATTTCACCTGCTGAGAGGGGGCGATCAGTAGGGTCAAGGTAAGCCGATGAACGGTAGGAACGGCTTTCAGAAACCGGGCGGTTGAGATCGAGCGGCACTTGCATCACTGAAAAGCGAGAATAGCCGATCTTGAGATCGTAGGCGGCTCGCTTTTCGGGGCTACTCAGCGTTGCGTAAGCTTCGTTTAAGAGCTGAAACTTGGCTGTAGCGATCGCATCTGGCAATTCAGTTGTGTCGGGATGGTAGAGCTTGCTCAATTCCCGGTAGGTGCGCCGGATCTGTTGCACCGATGCCGAAGGAGTCAACCCTAACACCTGGTAGTAGTTAGAAGTCAAATCGTCCGACATACCAATCCCTCCACAGGTCACGCCCCTTAACCAGTAACCTTTTAAGTTATTGTAACTGGGTTAAATTCGGTTACAAAGCGTAAAACTCTATTTTTTATGAATGATTAAGTGCCAACAAAACAAGTAGATCGAGTCAAGCGAATCTGAGCCAGCGTGAAAATGACGGGAATCACACGGCTATAGTTAGTGGCGATCGACCGCCAACCCAGATCTGCAAAGAACCACATCCACAAAGCGGGACCTAAAAACGCAAACACCGATCGCACTGCCCCATACCGCGCTGCACTCATTGCCATGCCTCGTGAAGCCGTTTGCAGGGCGATTTTGCTTTGAAGTTGAGTTGCGGCTGTCACTCCCCCTCGCACCAAAGCTTCCGTGGCGACTTGATACGTAGCCGCATGAAGCGCAAACTGACGAGTGATTTGTTGGAGCAACCAGGGACCAACCACTGAGCTCACTGCAAACGCACTTCCCCCTTTCAGGGCGAGCGCGATTGGGTCTTTGTGAACAGCGGGTGGAAGTTGCTTTGCCAATTGAGCGTGAGACAATGCCTCTTGCAACTGCCCAGTCAAAACTCGTTGCTGAGCCGGGGGTAGTTTCTTCCAGGCAGCATTGAGAATGTGTAGAAAGATTTCAGCTTCCAGTTCTTCAGTCGAGAAGGTTTGGGAATAGGAGATTTTGAGATAACGGCAAACTTGCATCAACACCTGACGATAACTAATTTGCCCCGTTTTGCGGCGCAACACCGTAAAACCGTCAGCCGCAAGGAAGCGAAACCGTTCTTCAATCGCATCTAATTGCGCTTGGCGATCGCGGCTTTGCACTTCAACAATCTCAGGGGTACACACGTAGTCCAACGGGTTGAACTTGCGCTGAAATAGAATTTCGGTTAATGTCTCTAATTCCTCATCTGTAGCCAGTTCCAACCCCGTTCTCAGTTCATCTACCACGTCAACCTCCTGTCTCAATCCCCAAAAATTAGCTCTAGCTGCTGTCTCATATTCTACTTATAGCTGTCGCTGGGTGGAGGGATAAGGATAAAGGATGGGAAGAGAGATTACGAAGGATGAACGATGAAGGATAAAGGATAAAGGATGAAGGATGAAAAGAAATAATCCCGCTCCCTATTGCCAACTTCTTTACGCTGATCAAAACCATGCAAGAAACAATGATTGATATCGCTGTTATTGGTGCAGGCATCACCGGACTCGTTTGTGCGCGGCAACTGCAACAAGCCGGATATCAGGTGGTCGTTCTGGAAAAATCGCGGGGATTGGGAGGACGAGTGGCGACCCGTCGTCTGGAGGGAACCTGGGCAGACCATGGCACCCGTTATCTAGAGCCTCAGGGCAAATGGACGGAGCAATTGATCCAGAGCTTGAGCGATCGCGGCATTGTGCATCTCTGGACGAAGCAGCTTTACCAATATGCTGAGGGAGAATTATCACCGCAAGAGCCTCGCCCCTGCTATGTGGCAAAGGATGGCATTACGGCGATCGCCAAGGAGTTGGGCGCAGGGTTAACGATTCAACGACAACAGCGCGTGATTGCCATCACTCCGAATGCTGGGCATTGGAGTCTCACCTTTGAGGGATCCGGGGTTGATCCGTTACCTCCGCTTCAAGTCAGAGCAGTAGTCGTGGCAATTCCTACCCCCCAAGCTCTGATGTTATTGGAACCCCTCTCTCAAGAGGGCTTACCTGAGGAACTGCTCACCACCCTACGTTCAGTGGAATTTGACCCCTGCTTCAGTGCGATCGCCACCTATGCACCCAATCGAGTCGCAGAACTGGAGAATTTGCCCTGGCGCGGTGTGCTATTCAGGGATGATGCCGACTTGAGTTGGGTTGGGCTAGAAAGCAGCAAGCAACGTACGACCCAACAGTCTGTTGTGGTCGTGCAAAGTAGTGCTCAATTTGCGACGAAATATTTAGAAGCGACTGATTTACAACCTATCGGTCAACAATTGTTGACAAGAGCCGCTGAAACGTTGCTTCCCTGGTTAGACGCTCCAACCGTGCTGCAAGTTCACCGTTGGCGATATGCCTTAACTCGCACGCCCCTATCAACAGGATGCCTTGCCACAACAAATCCCCTACCACTGGTTTGTGGTGGGGACTGGTGTAGTAGCAACAACCTCGAAAGTGCATTGAAATCGGGCATTGCAACCGCGCATGAGATGAATCAGCGGCTTGATCAGCGATCGCTACCGATACTGACGTTTGCGTAAAGGGCGATCGCCTAATCAATCAGGCTGCTTTTCAGCAAAGGAGATCAAACTGACTCAGTTACAGGTTGTCAGCTGCTCCTTCGCTACCACCCTTCTCTTCCATGTCGTCCATGTCCTGAGCGTTGTTGTCACCGCCAAAGCGTCTTCTACCGCCCATTCCACGTCCGGTGCTGGGGCGTTTACGAAACTTGCGAGCGTAAGCTTGGTTGCGGAGAGCTTTTTCTTTCTTCTGGTTGCGGCGTTTAGCCATGCTTAACCTCTTTAAATCGATGGACTGAACGAACAAACATAATCATTGCTGCAAACAATTAATGATTGAACAGAGAATGATTGAACAGGATTTCAAGGCTTTAAACAACCCTGCAAGAGGTATACTCTAGCACAATCCTGAGTCATTAAGATGGGGTTTAGAAACCGGAATCTGGGGATCAATCAGGGATTGATGACTGACTGCCTTAGATCAAGGTTTTCGCAAATTGAATGGCATCCTCCGGAGTAGAAATTTTTCCTTCGGCTCGTGCTAGTTGAATCGCCTGCAATAAATGTCCGATTTTTGGACCTGCCGGAAGTTGCAACGCTGCCATCAGATCACGTCCGGTCAATGGCGGTTGGGGATGGGCGATCGCATCTCCGGGGGTGAGGAACCGTTGCAGCAGTGGGGCGATCGCTTGAATTGGTGTGCCGAAGGCGACCGTTAGCACCGCGACAGCCGGAAACGTTGCCCCCATACCCTGAAACAAAAAGTATTGCTCACGAGCAGGCATGTCGGTCTGCACAAAGGCTTGCACCTGTGGCAGATATTTCATCACAGTTAGCACCGCTTGCACCTCAGCGCGGCTGTATTTGAGTTGCCACAACTCCTGCTCTGCCATTTGCAAATCGGGGGCAATCAGACAAGCCAGCTTGGCAATTTTGAACCAACTGCGTCCCGTCCCCGCTGCTTTTTGCTGATCCCGCAACCAACCCGACAACTCAGAGCCGAAGGCCTCCCATCGAGTCGTGAGAGCGATCGCCGCTCGATCGACATCGGCAATTTGTGCCAACCGAGTCGCGTTGGCATGGGGCAACCAGTGCCGCAATAGCCCGTCTTCGCAGGCAACGGCTAATAAGGGCGTGCCTTTGGGAGTGCTCAACAAATAACTCAGTTCCGCTTGAACCCGCTCTGGAGCAATAAACTGCAACAAATCTGCCAACTGTTGAATGGTGCCTTGGGTTCTCGGCTCCAACGTAAACTCCAACTGAGCCGCTTGCCGATAAGCCCGCAGCAACCGCAGCGGATCTTCCTTCAGGTTTTCGGGAGCCACCATGCGAATCAAGTGCTGCTGCAAATCCTGGTAGCCCCGCAGGGGATCGAGCAACTGCTGGGTGTGGGGATTGTAGGCGATCGCGTTAACCGTAAAGTCACGCCGTTCCAAGTCAGTTTCGAGGGTGGGGCCCACCTGCTGCGCAAAATCAACCGTGGCATGGTCAAACACCACACGGGCAATCTGCCGCTCTGCATCTAGCAACACGAACCCTGCTTTGTGATAGTTGGCGATCGCTCGTGCTGTCTGCACTGCCCCTTCTGGCATCACAAAATCCAGATCAAGGTATTCAGCCTGCCTTCCCAACAAAGCATCGCGGACATTTCCTCCTACTAAGTAGGTAGCCGGAGGGAGCCATTTCAAGTCGAAAGGCCAGGTCTTGGGTGACAAGACTGAATGACAGGTGAAGGCGTGCTGTGGTTGCAGATCGGGGTACAAATTAGGACGGCTCAAATGTGAATAAACCTATACTGCCACAGGGCATGAGAGAGATTGGGAGAACAGCAATTTGAGAGACAGGCTACAAAAATCACTGTTTTTCATTGTGCAACATCCTGGGCGATCGCCACCTACCAAGAGTGCTCTCTAACGGATGATTTTTAGAGGCAAACCGCCTGTTTGCCCAAACTTGAGCTACAGTAGCAGAAATGGGTCTAAACACAGGTTAGCGTGTGGTTTAGTCAGACGGAGGAAACGATCATGTGTATTTGTGTGAACTGTCACTACGTTGATCGCTGCACGACGTATCATGCGGTCGAAGAGCAACACCATCAGCCTCACCTGACCGATAACCCAACATTTGAACCTATTAATCCAGTTATTAACTACAATTACACCCTTCCAAAGGTGGTCGTCACTGATGATGGGCAGATTGTCCAGGAAGGCGATTTTGGTGAAGAGTACGATGTCGTCGGCTGCGATAGCTTTAAGCAGGAGACTGGCAAATGGGCACAGTTGCGTCCCGGAGAGCTAGTGCCCACCTGATGCATGAGCTACTGTTTTAACCCGCTCTGCCGACAACCTCAAAATCCTAGCAATGCCCAGTTTTGTCAGAATTGTGGGTCAAAGCTGGTTCTAAATGGTGCCTACCGTGCCCTCAAATTAATTGGGCAGGGTGGCTTCGGCAGGACTTTTTTGGCGGTATCTGGTGAGAACTCGGAAACACCCTTTTACTGCGTCATCAAGCAATTTTTACCGCGCCAACAGGGAGTTGCTAATTTACAAAAAGCCGCCGAGCTATTTCGGCAGGAGGCCGAGCGGCTAAAGCAACTGGGTCAGCATCCCCAAATCCCCCAACTGCTCGATTATTTTGAGTTAGATGGGGAAGAATACCTGGTTCAAGAATTTATCGATGGGCAAAACTTAGAGGAAGTGTTAGCCAGCGAGGGAGCATTTAGCGAAGCGCAAGTCCGCAAAGTGCTGAACGACCTGTTGCCTGTGTTGCAATTTATTCACCATCATCGGGTGATTCACCGCGATATCAAGCCCGAAAATATCATCTATCCCCACACCGAAGGGCAGCCTGCTCAGGATGTGCCGCTGATTTTGGTGGACTTTGGTGCCTCAAAGTTTGCCTCAGCCACAGCCTTAGCTCGCACAGGCACCGTCATTGGCAGTGCGGGATACGTCGCCCCAGAGCAAGCCATGGGCAAGGCGGAGTTTGCCAGCGACATTTACAGTTTGGGTGTGACCTGTGTGCATTTGCTGACCGGATTGCACCCCTTTGACCTCTATTCCGTCAGTGAAGATGCCTGGGTATGGCGACAATATCTGGCAGATCCGATTAGCCGACGATTAGCGATCGTGCTGACAAAGATGCTACAAAAAGCGACGAGCCAACGCTATGACAGTGCCGCAGCAGTATTACACGATTTGAATCAAACTCCACGAATTACCCGTGGAGAGCGGCGATCGCCAGAAACCCAGTCTCAACGTCGCTTGACCTCAGAAGCCGAGTTGCCTCCTCGTGCAGCCCAGGCACGACGCCAGCGAATTTTGCAACAGCAGCAAGATTGGCAAGCGGTAAGTACCCTCACCGGGCACACTGGAGCCGTTACGGCGATCGCCCTGAATCCAAATGGCACGCTGCTTGCCAGTGGCAGTAGTGACAAAACGATTCGGCTGTGGAGCATTCCTCAAGGGGAGTTGCTATACACGATTCCGGGGCGATCGCTCTGGTCAAACACGGGACATAGCGATCGCATCAGTGCGTTAGGGTTTGCGTTGGATGGGCAAACCTTGATCAGTGGCAGTGACGACAGCACGATTAAGATATGGGATGTAGCCACTCGCAGACTGGTCGTGACCCTGCCCAGTCGAGGATGGGATATCTCCGCTCTAACAGCCAGCCAAACGGGAACCACGTTGGTTAGTGGTGGTGGAGATGGGGTGATCTACGTGTGGGATCTGAAGACCCGGGAACTGGTTCAAAGTCTGCACAAACACCTCGATCGCGTCAGTGCGCTTATTCTCAGCCCCGATGACCGGATCTTGGTGAGTGGCAGCTATGACAAAACCATTCGCGTTTGGGATTTGAGAAAAAATACCCTGATCAATACCTTTAAGGGACATGGCGATCGCATCAGTACCCTTGCCGTTACCCCTGATTGGTACACCCTGGTTAGCGGCAGTTGGGATCGCACCCTGCGAATTTGGGATCTCCCCACAGGTGACCTAAGACGCACCTTAGCCGCTCATCGCGATCGCACCAACTGCCTCGCCATCAGTCCTGACGGATATACACTCGCGAGTGCCAGTGAAGACAGCACGATTAAACTGTGGGAATTAGAAGAAGGCATTCCCCTGCATACCTTCCAGCAAGCCTGGGGAATTAATGTGTTGACCTTTACCCCCGACAGTCGAATGCTAATCAGTGGCAGTGCCGATGAGACGATTAAAATCTGGCAGCGGCGATCGTGAGGGAGCGGGGAGTGGGGAATAGGGAAGAGGAACGAGAAGGATAAGGGCTAAAGGCTAAAAGCGGAAGAAAAATCGAGGATGCAATTAATATAGCTACGGCTATATCAATTCAACGTGGTGGTGGAGTAGCTAAAGTCCAGCACAGGCCAATCCGGCTCCCGATAGTAATGCATCATGTTATCAAACTTGCGAAGCTCAGCCCGTTGAATTAACAGCGTCTGAGGTGCGTCATGCATGAGCCATTGCTGGTTTAAGTCATCAATTTGATGACCCAACGCATCGCGATCGATTTCGTTAGGCACATTGCCAAAATAGCCCAGGGTAATGTGCGCTGTGAGGTGATATTGCTGCTCAATTCCTAAACCGATTAAGGCTGAATTTTGGTAAATTGCCCGACGCAGTTTAACAATCTGCTCATAGCCATCCTCAGTTTTGGGTGTTAAGCAGACCGCTAAGGCTCTGGGCATGACGACAAGACCCATCACTTGCCAATAGATCGGCTCGATTGATTTTTGGGGTTGACATTGCTGAAAGATCTGACCAATGCGATCGCGCAATTGCCACTGAAAATTGGGGTTCTCATCTGCATGACGATAAGCACTATCCCAAATCAGGTCAGCGATCGTCATGTGGAAACTCTCAGGGGGAAGTTGCACAAATAGCTCAGGCGAAAGCTTTTGGGCAATCTGTTGCTGAAATGCCTGCAACTGCTGATAAAACGCCTGATTGTCTGACTCATCTGCCCACGGTGGCGTAATCACCGAATATCCAGGAAACGGAGCAGGCTGAAACGTGCCATCCGGTTGTTGCTGGAATTTTGGAGATGACTGAATATGTTGTACTTGAGACTTGTAAGCCTCTGGTAGCGTCATCCGCGCCACCCGATTTACATAAACCTGGTAAATGTCGTCCAATCGAATACGCCTCGCCTTCTGACTTCAGGGGATCACTTGCAATACACCTTCCCTAATGTACCTTGTCAAAAGCAAGCTTTGACAGAGTAGCCAGAAGACTTTTCTAAACAACAACCCTCTGGCATGAATCATTTTTAGAAATATGAATCATTCTTACTGCAAAAAATGATTCATGCAGAAATTTTAAGGGCTGAAGATGAACTTCTTTAATTAGCTGAAAAACTGATTAAACCAAGCTGTGATTTTGAGATCAAACTATTGTTTTTAAATTGCAAGTTGATCGTTGATCCGTTGGAGTTATACCACACATAAATGTGTGTTTCTGTCTCTCCAGGAATTTGGACTCGACGTGTTTCATCCGCTTTCCCTAAAATGCCTTCTACTTCAGAAACAGTCATCGATTTAGTGATGCGTTCATATTTTGCCAGGGTTTCTGCTAGAGATTCAGAAGCACTACCAATGAGGTTTGAAACAGTAGTTGATTCGGAATTCGTCGATTTTTCTGAAGGCTCTACAACAGATTGCGATACAAAAGAGCAGCTGCTTAAAGCAAGAGCAAATAGGGACAGAGCAGATAGTTTTAGCTTCATATATCAGAGACAGAATGCTCTCTCTAATGTGCCCAAAAGGTCCCAGGGAATTCAATAGCCAGGATTAAAGCCTGAATGAAACTTCGAGGTTTTAAGTACAGAGGAGTTATTGGATTCAATATATTGCTTTTCTAAAGTTTCCTTGATTTTACGGATCACCTAGCTCCAGTCCTCCCGTTGAGAACCACGACCCTTATAAACCTGGGCTATTTGATGAATTTGACGACTTCTTTCAAACAGTGTTTCTTCTGTGAATCCCCACTGAGTCAATACCTTTTTCAAGTCGGATTGAATATCTCTTGCTCCAGGAAAATCTTGATATCGAATGTAGAGACGAGCCAACTCCGCGACATGAAAATCAGTGGGTTGGGCTTCAAGGAGGGTGTTTACGAGCTGGCGATCGCTGCTCCAGAGGGGGTGTTGTTGATCTTTGGAGGTTGCTTTTCCAGAATTGTCAGCCATAGGAAGCAAGGATAAAACACAAAGGATAAAGGATAAACGAGGAAGAGAAGAAAAAATAGGAAATAAGGAAAAATAATACGGAAGTCAGGCGTGAAGAAAAATAATAGCTCAATTTTTACCCTTCATCCTTTTTAATCCTTCATCGTTTATCCTTCAGCTTTCATCCTTTTACCCCTCTCCCTGCTCCAACCGCTTGACCATCCACAACGATTGCACCTCGTAGCCTAGCTGACGGTACAAATTGAGGGCAGGTTGGTTATTTGGAAAGACTTGCAACCCAAGCTGGCGATCGCCTCTGCTTTTAACCCAGGTTTCAGCGTGATGCATCAAGGCTTTGCCGATGCCACGACGACGATGCTCTGGAGTGACGTAGAGCAAGAAAATGTAGGACTGGCGATCGCCGCTGATTTGATCGATCGCACTCCCCATCCAGAGGCAGCCAACGGTTTGACGGTCTACCGTTTCGACCCACCAGAGGGGCGTGTCCTTGGAAAGATACTGTTCAACGGTGTGAGCCAGGTGAGCGACGGATTGACCAGGATGAGATTCCTGGTAGGTGCGCTGCATAAACTTCAGCAACAGGGGGCGATCGAGTCCTGAGCCTGAACGCAGATCATAGCCGGGGAGCAGTTCCACTGGTGAGGATGGCAGTGATTAAAACGCGGCAGTGGAGAGTGGCTCTGGAGGTAATCCTTCTACAAACAGCTCTAAGGGAACGGGTAATTTAGCGGTGCGAAGCAGTTCCCCATTTGGGGTAGTCGCTTCAACGGAGCTAACTTGATCCACTTCTTCAATCGGAGCAGGGGCAGCCATGTCAGCAGGTAAAAAGATGCGGGCACTCACCACTACTAACGCCAGTAGAAACACCAGAACGACCAGCAACGGGGCAATATATTGACGAAAAATAGCCATATAACCGAAAAATGAACAAAAGTCTTAAGAGTTGTAACGCCTTCCTTCCATCCTACACCTCATCGGAGGGGTCATCCCCAGGAAGTGAAGGAGATGAGGCATTCCATGGAGCAAAGATTGGCAGCAACAATAATCCTGGTAAGGCAGCACAGAAGGTGATGAAAAAGAACCACGCCCAGCCTGTGGCTTTAGCAATTTCACCCGCAGGCGAAGCGATGACTTCTCGACTTACCGCCACCAAACTTGACAAAAGGGCATATTGCGTTGCCGAAAAGCGAGGATTACACAAACTCATCAAGAACCCTAAAAAAGCGGCTGTACCTAAGCCAGCACAAAAGTTTTCGATGTTGATTGCCGCCACCATCAGGGGATAGTTTTGCCCAGCCAGTGCCAGGGCAAAATAGGCGAGGTTGCTCACAGCCTGAAGTCCTCCAAACAGCCATAGAGAGCGGTTGATGCCGATTTGGCTGAGCACAGCTCCTCCTAACAGACCTCCAACAATGGTGGCAAGCAATCCCATCCCGCCCCGAATTGCCCCGATCGCCTCAATGGGAAACCCCGTCTGGATGAGAAATGGAGTCGTCATCACAACTGCCAGGTAGTCTCCCACTTTGTAGAGCAGGATAAAGATCAGAATGAGCACACCCCGCCACAGACCAGAGCGAGCAAAGAAGTCTTGAAATGGTAGCTGAACCGCGTCTCTGAGGGTTTGTGGGGCAGAAATGATGTTTCCCTGGCGATCGCGTGACTCTGGCTCAGGCGACAGAATTGAGGTGAGCAACCCCAACCCCATCAATGCTGCCATCAACAGATACACCCCCTGCCATGACAATCGATTTGCCCAAATCAGGGCTAAGGCTCCTGTGACCAGCAGGGCAACGCGATAACCCAGCACCCAAATGGCGACTCCTGCTCCAACCTCTCGTTCTTCTAAAACATCGGTTCGATATGCATCGATGGCGATATCTTGAGTGGCACTGAGAAAGGCAATCACGATCGCATTCACCGCTAGCAGTTGCAATGCCTGCGTGGGTTGATAGAAAGCCATCGCTGCGATCGCCACGATCAACGCCAATTGTGTCAACAGCATCCATCCCCGGCGACGTCCTAAAAAGGGAGGTACGTAGCGATCGAGCAACGGCGACCAGAGAAACTTGACCGTCGAAGGCAAATTCGCCAGGTTAAACCAGCCAATCGTGCCGAGATCCACCCCTGCGACGGTCATCCAGGCAGTCAGGGTTTCACGGGTGAGGTTGTAGGGCAACCCGGAGGCAAACCCCAATGACACCAGAGCCGCCATTTTTTTGCTTTGGAAAACACGCAGGAAGGATGGAATGGATTTCACTGTCTTAATGCTGCTCCTTGTGGTCAGTGGTTGGTGGTCAGTGGTCAATGGTCAATGGTTAATGGTCAATGGTTAATGGTCAATGGTTGGTGGTCAATGGTCAATGGTCAATGGTTAATGGTCAGTGGTTAATGGTCAGTGGCTCAACCCTATTCCCTACTCCCCACTCCCTGCTCCCCACTCCCTACTCCCCACTCCCTCTCCTATTTCTCTGTACTTTTAGGGAGGCGACGCGGAACAGGGAGGGTTAAAATTGCGACTATAGTAGTACATCTGTTCTTCCGTTGCTATAAAATCGTCACTTATGAAGTCCCTCACTTTTTCCCAACAGCGGCTCTTTGACTGGATGGAAGATTACATTTCTCGGTGTCATCACTCCCCCAGTATGCGGCAGATGGCAGCCGCGCTAAATTACAAATCCCTATCGCCGATTCAACTGCACTTGAAACAACTGCAACAGAAAGGATACATCGATTGGGATGAAGGGCATTCTCGCACGTATCGCATCGTGCAGCCCAAACAGTTTAGAGTTCCTATCTTAGGGGCGATCGCCGCTCATAGTTTAGTAGAAACGTTTTCTGACACCGACGTGGAATGGATTGAAGTTCCCGGCTTGTCCGAGATCCTCAAAAATAGCAATCGCCGCAACGACTATTTTGCCCTGCGCGTTCGGGGAGATAGTATGCTCGGTGCCCTGATCGATCACGGTGATGTAGTGGTGATGCAACCACCTCAAGATGCCCGAACTATCCGAGACAAAACCATTGTGGCAGCGCGAGTCGAAGGCAAAACTACATTGAAGTATTTTTATCGCGAAGGTAGTACGATTACACTGCAACCTGCAAACGCTGCCTATCCTGCGACACACGTTAATGCAGATGATGTGGATGTGCAAGGCGTATATGTGGGGTTAGTGCGGGGATTAGTCGGCTAAAACAGATCTTGACCGCAACCTAATTTACTCTTAATAAAAGCTTTTTCCAGACTTAAAGCTATCTCTTTACACTGCCTCCTTAGATTCAAACACCTGCTTGTGAGGAGAATATGGCAAAGATTGCAAAGTTTGGTTGGGTAGCGGCGATCGCCCTGATGATGGTGCCCCTGCAAGGAACAGCAGTCAAGACAGCATCCACTTTATCCGGTGAGCCACCCTTGGTGATTGGGCATCGGGGCGCGAGTGGATATCTGCCAGAGCATACGTTAGCTGCTTATGAATTGGCGATCGAGCAAGGGGCAGATTTTATTGAACCGGACCTCGTCTCAACTAAAGATGGTGTTCTGATTGCGCGTCACGAACCCAACATGATTGCGACAACGAATGTGGCGGAGTTGCCCCAATTTCGCGATCGCCGCCGCACCAAAACAGTCGATGGTGTGCAGGAGGAGGGCTTCTTTTCAGAAGACTTTACCCTGGCAGAAATCAAGCAACTGCGGGCAAGACAACCAAGAGCCTATCGCGATCAATCCCACAACGACCGCTACGAAGTGCCAACACTGCAAGAAATTATTGACCTGGTGAAGCGAGTCGAGGCACAGACCGGGCGCAAAGTTGGCATTTATCCTGAAACCAAGCATCCCACCTACTTTGACAACTTGGGGCTGTCACTGGAGGAACCCTTGATTGAAACCCTGGTTCGCAATCAGTTCACCGATCCAACCCGGGTCTTCATTCAGTCCTTTGAAGTGTCAAACCTGAAGGATCAGTTAACCCCGTTAATGGCGGCCAACAACATCGATTTGCCCCTGGTGCAACTGTTTGATGAGTTTCACCTTAAGCCCTATGACTTTGTGGTTAGTGGTGACTCGCGCACCTACGGGGAATTAATTAGCCGGGACAGTTTGAGAAGCTTTGTAGCAACTTATGCGGAGGGCATTGGTCCCTGGAAGCGGAGTTTTGTCATGACGGCTCCGGTTGACCCACCCGTTGACACAAACGGCGATGGAGTCGCTGAAACCAAGGAACGCTTGACTGGAGAGGTGCTACCAGTCATTCCTGATGCTCATGCGGCAGGCTTAGTCGTACATCCTTACACGTTTAGGGATGAGGAGTCGTTTTTGACAACTGACTATAGCGGCGACCCTGTGGCAGAGTACAAGCAGTTTTATGACATGGGTGTGGATGGGGTGTTTACTGACTTCCCCGATACAGCCGTCAAAGCCCGTCAAGCCCGATAGACAAGCATCTACGAAGGCGAAATTTTTTATAGCGTTACCCGCTTAGGTAGAGTATCGGGTGTAGGGGTGGAGCCTCCACGCAAGGGCCCTGCTCCCTGCACCCCCTGTACTTTACCAACTGGAGTTTAGACTCAGTGGAAACAATCCCAATCTCTATGGTGATACCGAGCAAAAGGTGAGAAACCAGGTACTAAACCGTTAGGCAGAGGTTTGGGCTTACTTTTGCGTTTGGAGTATCGTTTTCGGACAATGGGGGCACGCACATTTTGGCGATCGCCTAATAAGAGTTGCAATGTCTGTAATCGTCAACGGATGAATTTCAGATGCAAGTCTTAAACGGATGAGAATGCACGCTTTAATGATGTTTCGTCTGAGCCGCGATAACTCCCCGGCGTTTTTCCAGTCCACCGTTTGAAAGCTCGATTAAACGCACTCGGCTCTGAAAACCCTAACAAAAAAGCGATATCGTGAATCGGTGTTGCTGGGTTTTTGAGGTGTTGTAGGGCGAGTTCTTTTCGAGTTTCATCCAGCAACTGTTGAAAGGAAGTGCCTTCCACTTTGAGTTCGCGTTGCAAGTGACGAACACTAATGGCTAATTCATAAGCGATCGCCTGAATGGTGGGCAGTTCCCCAATCAGGTGTTGAGCGATCGCCTGCCTGACCTTTTGTCGATATCCCTGCGTTGGAGTTAAAGCCGCCAACATCGCGTCGGCATACGATTCAAAAATAGGCAATAATGCTGCATTACTCGATAAGATTGACCAATCAAGACAGCCTGCATCAAACACAAGACGATTGGTTGGTTGTGCAAAATGTAGCTCAGTCTGAAACAGACGCTCATAATCGGTTAGGTGAGCGGGTGGTGCATATTGAAACCAGGCGGCTGAAAGGCGAAGTCGCTTGCCCGTGAGATTTTTAACAAGTGCCAGTAATGATGCAAAGGTACATTCAACCAAATAACGTCTTTCTTCTAACTGGCAGGTTGTCAAATCACCTGTCATCCAACCTCCTGTTTTGTTGCGACTCGACATCCAATTGTCTGCCATATTGCAGTCACATTCACACTCACAAAAGACTGTCCCACTTGATTTTGAGAAGCGAATTTGAGTGATTTGGCAGAATAAACGTGTGTAACGAACGAGTTTTTCAAACACATCTCCTACTGTTTTGCAATTGAGTAAGACATATCCTGGAATGCCAAAGTTAGCAATATTAAAAGACTCTCCTAAATGTAAGCCAAAGTGATCGTCACCTGTTTGCTTAACAGCCTCTCGCCACAGCACCAAATGGAGTGACCAGGGAATACGCTGGTCGGGTGTTTGCAAGAGTTCAGGATCAATCCCTGTAGTAGCACAAACAGTTTCAATATCGGCTCCTTGTTCTGCTGCAAATTGCAGAATACTACGAGCTGTGTAACCAGAAACGGTTGTTTCTTGCATGAATTGTTATTTGTTAGCAGCAGGGAATGAGTTTAAGTTGCAAAATTATCACCTTCGTAGCATCACCCCAACTGTGAAACATCACCCAGTTGGGGATAAGCATCTGATCTCTCCCAGCCTTTCCTCTTATCAGGACGATGGCGCGATCGGTCAAGGGATTGGCACACAAAGTCAAGTGATTTTGAGAATAGAGAATATACGGTTGAGATACTCTCAACGGTGTTTCAATTCACATGACAGATAATTCTCTCAGACAAGCTCGAAGCTTGGGAACGCTGAGCAATCGAGCGATCGCCCGACGAGATGTGGTAAATTTACGCGATCGCACAGATTTCTACAAATTCACACTCAACCGCAGTAGTAATGTTCAATTTCAATTGTCTGGCTTACAAGCCAATGCAGATTTGTTGTTGCTAAATGGGGCGGGGCGAGTTTTGGGGCGATCGCGCAAGGGTGGCACCCAGACAGAACAGGTCAATCGCCAACTGGCAACAGGAACCTATTATGTGCAGGTGCTCAATCGGAGCAGCGGAACGCGATATCGGCTTCTAGGGTCTGCAACAGCCAGTGGAGGGAGCACGACCCCTGCTGGAACTCGTGCAAACCCAATCGATTTAGGAATTTTAACGGGTGGACCTGTCACCCGAATTCAAGACGTAGCAACAGGTGCTGGTCTTAATGATGCAACGTACTACAAATTTCAGGTAGGGCAGATTAGCGATGTGAGTATCGCCCTCAGCCAAATATCTGGGGGAGGTACGATGTTCCTTGAGTACGACAGTAACCGCAACGGACTGTCCGATGTCAACGATGCACTGCTTGAGGCAGGAGGCGGAACTGAATCGAACAATGACCCCATTGTTTCTAAGCCATTGCCTGCCAACACAACTTACTTTTTAAGCGTGTCTCGAAATACACTCTTCAACACAATGCGGTATAACCTCACTGTGACCACCAATCCTGCTCCGGGCAATATTCCTACTGACCCCGGAAGCGAACCAACCACCGCTTACGATTTGGGCACGTTGAACCGAGGTGGGCGGTTTGAACTCAAAGATTATGTTGGAAGTGTAGACTTTACTGATCTCTATCGCTTTAGTCTGAACGAAACAACGAGCGTAACTCTGAATAAGGTCGATGTTGTGGGAGGTTCTAACCTCAACGTATTCCAAGATAGAAACAACAATAATATTCTTGAGGACAGCGAAGCAGTTTTCATTTCAGGTGTTAGAACGTTGCAAGCTGGAACGTACTACGTCCGTTTGAGCGCAGGAGATGGGGCATACACGGTGACTATTACGACCTGAGTTCAGACACAAGGCTTTTCTTGCGATCGCGTGTCAAGGTTGGCTAGAATCACGACGCCCAACTCAACTTTGGTATTCAATGTAACCGCTTGATATTGCACCAGTTGCTGCAAGGCAGAGCGATTACAGATCAACGGCTTGGGTCATCTGCACTGGATCACACTGTAGTTTTGAGGATTTTTAATGTTTAATAGTCAGGTTAACGCCTCTTCTCAACTCTCGGATAATCGTCCCAGTAGTGCTCGCAACATCGGCACCCTGAGCGGACGCAAGGTATTTCGAGGCTTGGTGGGAGTGAGCGATCGCGTCGATTTCTACTCCTTTAAGGTCACTGGACGCAGCAGTTTCAACCTGGCACTCAACCGATTGCAAAACAATGTCGATGTCTTCTTGCTGCAAGGTCGCAGAGTGCTGGCCCGCTCAACCAAACGAGGAAAACTGGCAGAAGCGATCAATACTAATCTGGAGTCTGGCACCTACACGATTCAAGTGAGTCAAAGAAGCGGTGATAGCCGATACACACTGACACTCAATGCAGCATCACTTCCTGCGCCAAACCCTAGACCTAAATTGGTGTCTTTATATCGACAAGCCAGCGATCCGCTGCCTCGATATGGATTCGTTGATCTCAGTACAGGCAGCATTTCTCAATTACCGTTGGGCAATGCATTCGGTCAATTAACCTTGCTTGATATCGCGTCTTCGGGCAGTGATACCCTCGCCGTTGACCTTTTGTCTGGCTTATACAGAGTAGATGTCAACACAGGTAATTCTACACGTATCGGTGATTTGGGAGGCTTTCTTTCAGGCATTGCCTTTGGCTCCCTGGGGTTTGGACCCTCTGGAACGCTCTATACAATTGGAACCAATCGCACAACACGCCAATCGGGTCTATATACAGTTAATGTAGCCGCAGGCGGACAGGTGACGTTGGTGGCTAACCTTCCAGGCATTGTTGATGTTGGCGATATCGCCTATGACGCCACATCAGGACGTTTCTTTGCCACTGCCAACTCAGCCGCCGCAGGCGGTAGTCTCCTTTATTCCATCGGGTTGATTGGCGATGCTCAACTGGTTGGTAACATTGGTTTTGACGGGGTTGGAGCACTACTCTTTGACAACGGAATTTTGTATGGCTACGACAGCGTTTTTGCACTACAACAACGCCAAATTATCATCAATACAACCACAGGAGTTGGAACCGTCGATAAACTGGTAACACTCAATAATCAACCCTTTAGTGACATTAGTGGTGGAGCCTGATCGACGTCAATTTGCTTCGCCCAACTGGGTAAACCAGTCGGGTGGAGCAGAGATAGAAAGCCATTCGATATCATTGACTTCTTTTGTGAGGCTTGAGATCAATGGTTCAATACTATGTGCATGGATATAACCAACGAGAAAGCATTCGCTTACAAGATCAAGCATCCACATTAGTTGAGTTATTGCACTCGGATACAACTTACCCCGCCGGAAGTCGAGTCCTTGAAGCAGGATGTGGCGTCGGAGCGCAGACTGTCACGTTGGCTCAAAATAGCCCTTCCGCACAGATTGTCTCAGTTGATATCTCAAACAGTTCGATCGCAGAAGCGAGAAAAAAAATTGAGGCATTAGGGTTCAATAATGTGTCGTTTCAGCAAGGCGATATCTTCAACCTACCGTTTGAACCAGAATCCTTTGACCATATCTTTGTTTGTTTTGTGCTTGAACATCTACCACAACCGATCGCGGCCCTCACGAGTCTTAAACGCTTGCTAAAAGTGGGTGGCACAATGACGGTGATTGAAGGCGATCATGGCTCAACGTATTTTTATCCTGATAGCAAAGCGGCTCACAACGCAATTCAGTGTCAGGTTGATCTACAAAAACAGGCAGGTGGTAATGCCAACATCGGGAGAGCATTGTATCCTCTCTTAGATGCAGCAGGGTTTGATTCTATTCACGTTTCTCCGCGTATGGTTTATGTTGATGCCAGTAAACCTAAATTAGTCGAAGGTTTTACTAAAAACACGTTTACAGCCATGATTGAAGGCGTTCGCCAACCTGCTATTGAAGCGGGTTTGATTGACGAAACGATGTTTGATGCTGGCATCCAGGATTTGTATAGAACCGCAGAAAGCGATGGTGTTTTTTGCTATACCTTCTTTAAGGCATTTGCAATAAAGCCAGCATGATAGTTGTGACATCGGGAGCAAGCGATCGAACCCTAAGTTGACTCCAAAGTGCTGGTTAAGGCGATTCTTGCAAGCACTAGTGACGACCTTGCCAATCGCTGTCAATCCTCAGCACAAGACCTGAACCATGTCTGCAACTCTATTCTGTCAATTTTGAGAGGTTTTGGTAGAAGCTTAATCATTAACATTGATGATTAACTATTAACTATCGAGCGTTAATCATCTGGTTTGCATCATGTCTGGACAATCTACCCACTCAACCTATCAACCTCCAGTTGCTAAACTTTTGTCTGCGGGTGAAGTTAAACACAGCAAAAAAGAACGCTGGAAGAACTATCGCCAGAAGTATGGGTTAACTGAGGCAGATATTCCTGAGTTGATTCGCATGATGACCGATGATCAACTCTGGAATAGCGAGGATATAGCAGAGGCTTACAGCGCGGTTCATGCGTGGCGAGCACTGGGGCAACTCAAGGCGATCGAAGCCATTAGGCCGCTCTTATCACTTTGGGATGACTATGAAGATGATGATTGGCTCAGTAGTGAAGCCCCAACCGTTTTTGAGTTAATTGGAAGTCAAGCACTGCCTGTCTTGAGCGAAGCGTTAGCCAATACATCATTGAAAGAATGGGCACGCTCTTCTGCCTCTGAGGGGATTTTGAAGATCGGTAAAGCTGAGCCAGAACAGCGTGATGCCTGTGTTGAGATTTTGAGACGGCAGCTTGAAGCCTACAACGACAACGGTTTGGTCTTCAATGGCATGTTAGTGTCAGCACTGGTTGAATTCAAGGCTGTAGAAACGGTTGATTTGATTGAGCAGGTGTATGCTGCCAAACAAATTGATGACATGATTCCAGGGACATGGGCTTATATTCAAATCAAGTTTGGGCTGAAGCAACGATCTGATTTTACGAAAGACGAGCTTCAACCCCAGTTTTTCAAAAATATGGCAGCGTCTCGATTGCTTCGCAATCTTAAGTTGAATGATGATTTAGATGGCTTGGGTGCTCCCCCTCCTGACGATTGGTATGAGTATCCGGTGACACCTTCTGGTTTTGGAGAAGGTTTTTTAGAAATACCTAAACAATCTGTCCCAAAGCCAGTACAAGGGTTTGGGCAAGGAGGAGTGACAAAAGGCAATAAGAAAAAGAAGAAAAAGTAGGGATGGTTAATGGTCAATGGTCAATGGTCAATGGTCAATGGTCAATAGTCAATAGTCAATCGTCAATCGTTGATGGTTAGTGGTCGATGGTGAATTGTGCTTGAGGAGCGATCGCCCCATCTGGCATTAATTCAACAAGCTGAGTTGTACTCCATAGTTTTCGGCTGTGTCGCGGGCTTTGGCAGATCGTCGGCGAGGTTTCACAGGATGCGGTTTAATCTCAACATGGGCGACAAACCAGGTTCGCAGTGCCTTTGCCTGTTCTAAATCCAGATTCTCTAAATCAAGAGCGGCGGGAAACAATTCAGGATTCAGTTGAGTTGCCCAACCGATTTCGCTAACAAAGCGATCGCTCCCAAAGGGTACGACTGATTCTGGCAACCGTCCCAAAAAAGGAATCACGTTATCGTGGTGCAGGAAAATCTGGCGTTGGTGTTCCAGTTGTTGAACACGACGCTGACGGGCATCCTTGTATTTCAAAATCGGGGGTGGATAGTCGCGCAATCGTGGCGGCAAGCCTAACTGTTCGGGGGGCAGGTGAGCGACTTCGGGCACCCATTGCCGAATGAAGTCACCCTGTGGATCGCAGCGATCGACAGCCACTTGTCCGGGGTTGTAAATGCGAGTCCAGGTTTTATCGACGCAGTGGGTCACTCCGGCTTGCATTGCCCACTGGTAGTGATCAATGGGGCAATCGCCATCAATCAAGTGCCGCATGAAATGCAACGCCCCATACCGCCAATCCATCCCTAACAAATTGCTTAAGAAGCTAGAGTAAATGGCTCTGACGCGAAAATTCAGCTGCTTCCATCCGCCAGTCGCCTCCAAACAACGAGCCGCCGCATCGATGATGGGAAACCCGGTTTGCCCTTCCTGCCACGCCTGATAGAGGTCTTCGTCAAAGTCCCAGCCTTCTTCGTCAAATACGTTGTAGAGCGATCGCACTTCTAACTGAGGCAAGTAGCGGAATCGTTGAGCAAACCCACTACCCCATCGCAAACGTGAGATGAATTGTTGACGGCTCCGTTGTATCCGCGGGTCTTCTGCATCCTCTAATTGCTGAGCCGTGTGAAAACACTCCCGCACTGAGATTGCCCCAAATTTGATGTAAGGACTCAACCCTGATGTTGCGTCTGCACCCGGATAGGACAATTGCCAGTAATAGCGATCGGTCTTCTCGTCCAAAAATTCCCGCAGCAGTTGTCTTGCTGGCTCAATCCCTCCGGGGGGAATTGGCTTATCGTCTGCGAATAAACCTAACTCCGCTAAGGTGGGTAATGGTTCGCTTTGCACTGACTCAGGAACGCAAACACGACTGGGCGGAGGAATTGGATTTTCCTGCATGTGCAGATACCACAGATCGCGATAGCGAGGATAGGGAATTAAATCCGGGGTTGTGCCCGCAGGCTCAAACCAACGGATCTTCATCTGCCGCTCTTGCAAAGCCTGGTTGAGTCGAGCATCGCGCACCCGACCATAAATTCGCTCAAAGTCAACATAGGCGTAAATTCCATCGGCTTGTGTCTCCTGCACTAGTTGGGGCAAAACCTCTGCCGGATCGCCATAGCGAATGATGAGCCGACCCCCATGTTGTCGCAAATCGCGATCGAGACTATGCAGGCACTCCAGCATAAATGCCACTCGTGCTGAAGCCGTTTCGGGGTGGTGTAACAAGGCGCGATCGAGCACGAACACAGGAACGACGGCTCCCCGCAGCGCAGCCCGATACAGCGGCGCGTGATCCGCGATGCGTAAATCTCGGCGAAACCAGACCACGGTACAGTTCATAGAGGCAACTTGCGGAACCGTAACGAAAAGTAAACCTTGCCTCTCTCAATTTAACTGACCATTACGGTTTATTGCATTGATTGCTGACATCAAAAACCTGTCCAAAGCAGAGGTGCCCCTGCCCTTGGTGTTGACACTTATCCACAAATTACTTGCTCTCGATCGGATGAGATGGCGTTTGGGTCAAAAAAGAACGCATCTCATTGACAATGCCCGCCGCATAAATTTGTGTTAAGGAGTGGTCGGTGTTGGGCAACACCACAAATTGAGCACCCGCAATCTCATTGGCGTAGGTTTGGGCGTGCCAGAGGGGAATTGTCTCGTCGCGATCGCCAATCACCACCAACGTCGGCACTTGTAGCTGATGGATTTCTTTTTCCACCGTATCGATCGCATCCTCAGGACGGAGGCGATCGACCAAAAAAGAGCGACCTGCCGGTTGGGCGTTAATCTCTCGGCGAAACCACCGCAAACGATCTAAGTTCTCCCGTTGCCCAATCACACTTGCCAACGGTTGCGCCAACCACAACCCTAAATCCACCACCGAAGTTTGCCACAACAAGGGTCGTAAGTGGTCATATCGCCCACAAAAACTGTCATCCCGAATTCCAGCAGGGGCAACTAAAATCAACGCCTCGACATCGTCATACGCCAGCGCATAGGCAGCAGCAACCCATCCCCCCAGGGAATGCCCGACCAACGTCACTCGCTCTAGCCCCAGGGTCACTACAAACTGGCGGACAAATGCTACCAGCTTGGCAATGTCATACCGAATCATAGGCTTTGAGGACTGACCAAACCCCAACATATCCAGCGCAATGCAGCGATGATCAGTGGCTAAGGCGTCCAGGAGCGATCGCCAACAGCTTCCTTCTCCCATAAACCCATGCAAAAACAAGAGCGGTGCTCCAGTCCCCTGCTCCAAATAAGCTGCCTCATATCGGGACGGGTTCGTGTCGAGTGTGATGACTTGCTTGTTGTGTAACACAGTGTTAACTCCTGGCTCCCCTTCTAACAGAATATCGAGGTTGCAGTGGGTATCACCTTTTAACTTTCGAGAGAGTTAAGAATTGAATCTTAAATTATGGATGTGAATCAGGGAACGATAGAGAGTAATGCCGTAGTGAGAGCGTTTCTTTAAATTCTGCTACACATGGCCGCAGGTTTACAGTCTCGCCATTTACCTTAGACGGCTTTTTCTCTCGTCGCTTTCATTTTTTGTCTCCTACTTTCGTTACACTTTCTTAATATCAACCCCTTCTAGAGTTACACTTCATTGCAAAATTCAAAGGAGCGAAATGTCCCGTGATACGTTCGATATCGTTGTTGAAAGTGATGAATTGAGAGAGGCAAAAGTTTTGGTTGCACAGTTTGACAAACCCTCAGATCCATTACTCCGCGAAGACTTTAGCGAGTATGTCGCCCATCTTCAACTCCATATGGCATTACAAGCTCGTAATCTTGTGCCTACCCTAACTAAAACTGTTGACAGTCGTGAGCAACTGCTTCATCAGACGCAGGCAAACTTTGAGAAGTTTGTCTCTCGCCAGATTGGTTAAGCAGTGCTGCGAGGTGGTTTTCCCTGAGAACTCCGTATCTCTCCTGACTTTAAGAAGCAGGGAGTTGTAGTTCTCAGACCATAATGGGTAGCTTTCAGTTCAATTCAAGCGTGTTGTTCTCGGTTGTCATAGCAAATTGAGTAGGGACGTATGATTTAACGTCCCTACATTTTTTTGACTTAAGCGTTGGGTTCAACCAATTTAATCTTTGAGGCTAACCCGATCGCCTGAAGAAACTGAATGGTCATCCAGGTCATATCAATCTCCCACCATTGCAATCCATGGCGAGCGGAGTATTGAAAAGCGTGATGGTTATTGTGCCAGCCTTCACCATAGGTCAGCAGAGCGACCCACCAACAGTTGGTGGAATTGTCACCTGATTCATAGGTGCGATAGCCAAATTTGTGCGTTGCGCTGTTGACAAACCAGGTGCAGTGATAGACCAGCACCAGACGGAAAAACACCCCCCAAACGACAAACGACCATCCACCCAGCAGATACAGACCAACCGCCAGGACAACTTGCAGGAGTAAAAAGTTTTTATCTAAAAACCTGTAAAACGGGTCGTTGGCGATATCTTTTGTGTAACGATCCCTGAATTGTTTAGCCGGAACATCGCGTAACATCCATTCCATATGGCTCCACCAAAACCCTTTGCTTGAATCATGATGATCCAGGTCCTGATCGGAATGGATATGATGGTGGCGATGCAACCCAACCCATTCGATCACGCTCCCCTGCATTGATAAGCTGCCACAGAATACCAGCAGATATTCCAGCCATTTAGGGGTTTGAAAACTACGATGGGTGACTAAGCGATGCCAACCGAGTGTGATACCCAAACCGCCAGTCACCCAATGGAGCAACAAACATAAGCCAACTGCTGACCAACTGAAATTACTGGGTAAGAAAACAAATAGTGCGCCAATGTGCAGTGCCACCATAAAAAAGATGGTGTGCCAGGTCCAAGGGAGTTTAGTTGAGGTTGCGATAGTCATTCATTAATCTCAATGTGAACAGTGCAGCCCGATCTGCGCGAAAATAAGACTCTGCCAATTCAACACATGCAAAGCGACCTAGACGACATTTGTTGTCCAGTGCTGCATCGAGAGAACCACGAGAGTTCGGGAACAGATGAACAAGGGTATTCAAGCCCGACAATTGTTGGTGTTGAACTTCGATTGGCTCGTAATTTCAACTAAATTGCAGAGATTGAGTGATGACCCCTGATCAATACCTTCAGCAAGCAGAAAAAGCACTATTTCAGATTTTTTCTGGAATTGATGCTCAGGTCAAGGAAAATTTGAGACGAGTGCTCATAGCCATGCGTCGTCATCAAGTTGGGGTGCACCATTTTTCCAGTGTATCCGGGTATGGCCACGGCGATTTAGGACGACAAACCCTCGACCGAGTGTTTGCTGAGGTTATGGGGGCGGAGGCAGCGGCAGTGCGAGTGCAGTTTGTGTCCGGTACTCACGCGATCGCCTGTGCCCTGTTTGGTGTCCTGCGTCCGGGTGACGAGCTTCTAGCGGTGGCAGGAGCACCCTACGACACATTAGAAGAAGTCATTGGCTTACGGGGACAAAACCAGGGTTCCCTACGGGAGTTTGGAATTCACTACCGCCAGCTAAATTTAACCGCAGCCGGTGAAATCAATTGGGAGGCACTTGCAAATGCCATACTCCCCCACACTCGAATGGTACTAATCCAGCGGTCGTGTGGGTATACCTGGCGACAGAGTTTGGCGATCGCCGATATTGAAAAGATTATTAAGCTTGTCAAACAGCAGAATCCAGAAACCGTTTGTTTTGTGGATAACTGTTATGGCGAATTTGTAGAAGACCGGGAACCCCCTGCGGTTGGAGCCGATTTAATGGCGGGATCATTGATTAAGAACCCCGGAGGAACGATCGTGATAGCAGGGGGCTATGTCGCGGGTCGGGCTGATCTGGTGGAGCAGGCGTGCTGTCGTCTCACGGCTCCGGGTGTGGGCAGTGAAGGGGGAGCGACCTTTGACCAAAATCGGTTATTGTTTCAGGGCTTATTTCTTGCTCCCCAGATGGTGGGCGAAGCGATCAAAGGCAATCATTTAACGGCGATGGTGTTTCAGGAACTGGGATATCCGGTGAATCCGCTGCCGGGTGCGCCTCGCCGGGATGTGATTCAGGCGATTAAGCTGGGTTCCCCGGAAAAAATCATTGCCTTCTGCAAAGCGATTCAACAGTATTCCCCGATCGGTTCCTATCTCAATCCTGTCCCCGCTCAGATGCCGGGATACGAAAGTGAGTTAGTGATGGCAGGTGGCACCTTCATTGATGGCAGTACCTCGGAGTTTTCAGCCGATGGCCCTTTGAGGGAGCCGTATGTGGTGTTTTGTCAGGGTGGGACTCACTGGACTCATGTGGCGATCGCACTGGAAGCGGCGATCGAAGCAGTAGGGAAGAATGAAGGATGAAGGATGAAGGATAAAGGATAAAAGATGGGGGATGAAGGATAAAGGATGAGGGATAAAGGATGAAGGATAAAGGATGAGAGATGAAGGATAAAGGATAAAGGATGAAGGATAAAAGATGGGGGATGAAGGATAAGAGTGTAAACTGCCCTTCATTACTCCTTCTCTTGACGTTTCATCTTCCAATTATGAATTTCGTAGGGTCGTTTCGCAAAACGCCCTTACGGCGGGAGTCAATTTTTGAGAATCACATCCGAATTCAGCAACGTCTCGGTTTTCATCCTTTGTTTTTCAAATTAATTTTTTCCATTGCCAATCCGGCAGGGGGGTATCTCCGTAGATTCCAACAAATGAGGTCTTCACCGCCTCGTGAAGATATCAAGCTCAATTTGTTGCCTCAAGGAGATAAAGAATGGCATCTCAGCCGCAAAATCAGCCAAAGGGCTTACTCAGGCGTTTGGCTGCAACTCTACCCTCATCGATTAAAACGCCCCGTTTCGGTAAAACGCTCAAGGTAGGTGCTGTTGCACTTAGTTTAGCAATAACCGCGATGGGGGTTTCGATCGCCCTCAATCCGCCAACGATTCAAGCCTCTGACCATGATGACGGGGATATTGACACCCGCAGTCGTGCCCTCAGCCTGACAGATCTCTATGTGTTTCGGGAGCGGGATCAAAACCCCTCCGTAGCAACAGATGATCTGATTTTGATCATGAACACCAACCCGCGATCGCTGGCACGAGTGCAGTATTACTTCAGCAGCAATGCTCAGTATGAGTTTCGTGTTTCACGGGTTGGCAACAATAACGCCGTTCCAACTGGGGTGCCCGATGTCCGACTGCGGGTAACGTTTAGCGGACCCGATCGCGCCAATCGTCAGCGCATGACGCTCACACTAGTCGATCGCAACGGTCGTGAAACGGTGATTAACCGGGGCAACAACGGCAGACCTCTATTTACCACGGCACTGAATGAAGCCAGCACCCCAATCATTAACCAAACTCGTATTGCCGGATTGCCTGTGACCGTATTTGCGGGACTACGGGAAGATCCCTTCTTCTTTGATGTGGAGCAGTATTTCCGAGTGCGGGCTGGACTGCTGGGAACAGGGCCCTCCGTTGGCTTTCGACCACCCAGCACAGCGCGTGACTTTGCCGCAGGATACAACGTCAACACGATCGCTCTCCGCGTGCCCCGTCGTTTGTTGCAGGGCGGAACCCGCAACACCACCTTTGATGTGTGGCTCTCTCTGTTAACGCCTGACCCCCGCAACGGGCGGTTTGTGCAAACGGAGCAACTGGCACGCCCGGCGGTGAATGAGGTGTTGGTGATCAACCAGAGCACCTATGCCCAATACAACCGGGTGATGCCAACTCGCAACGCCCGTGAACTTGCCCCGATCGCCCGTGAGGCAAAGCGCACCCTGCTGGCGTTAGGCAACAGCGATGCTCGTGCTAATGCGCTGCTTGGAGCCTTCGTGCCCGATGTCATGCGGATTGATACGACGGGTCCCAGTGGTTTTGCCAATGCGCTCAACAATGCAGGTTCCCCAATTCGCGGGCGGATGCTGTTGGATGACGTGGTGGACATTGCCTTTACCGTGTTAACGAATGGAGCCGTCACCACGGACAACGTTTCCTATGCTGGGGAGGCAAATAATCCAGCCCAGGGACACAAGCAACTCGAAGCGTCGTTCCCGTATCTGGCGTTACCTAACTAGTACAGCAAAAAATAAGTTTTGAAAGGGGTGAAGGGGTGGAACCCCTTCTTGGGGGCGAAGCCCCCAAACCCCCTACATTGCAGAACTTTGTGTTCGCAACACTAGTACTCCAGGGAGCGGGGAGTGGGGAATAGGTTGGCTAGGTTCCATGTAATACCATTTTGGATTTGCATTTTGGATTGTGAAATGTCCACAAGAAGGTGCTTCTAGTCTTCGATCTGCCCAATCTTCAATTTCAGTCGGTATAACTCTCCTTCATCTCTCTCCCCTCTCTGCCCCCTCTTTATACCCTTTCTACCAATTTGGGTTACACACGAATGCTCCTGTAAGGGCGTTTCGCGAAACGCCCCTCCGTTCATCTCTAACTACTGTTTCTTGAATTGGTAGTACTTCTGCGTTTTTCCTTTTTCTATCTTCGTTCTTATGAAGTACATTAGTTTCCCTCAGCCCGGAGACAAACGCCGATCGCCCCTTTTATGGCTGGTTCTTGTTGGATTGCCGTTAACGACAGCCGCGTTGTTAGTCACGCAATCGGACTGGCGCGATCGCACGGAGCAGTGGCTTGGTCAGGTCTTCAGTCCATTAGATGCCCCTTACCAGTATCCGTTTCAGAATGGGGTGGCTCGTGTGAACCCGACAGGGCGCATTACTGAGGAGATTGGCTTCTATCAGGAGCAACTGCGGCAAGACCCTCAAAATGCTCTGGATCGGGCTGCGCTGGCTCTGGCATATCTGCGAATGGCACGGGCAACCGGGCAAAACAACTGGTATGTTTTGGCGGAGGAGTCGGCGCGTCAGTCCCTGGTGCAGTTGCCCCACGGTAATGTAGAGGCGATCGCTGTTTTGGCACGCATCGCTGAGGCGCGTCACGACTTTGCAGGGGCATTGCAGTTAACGGAGCAAATGCCCAGACGAGAGGCGATCGCTCTGCAAGTGACGGCTAATCTGGCATTGGGCAACCTGGAGGAAGCCAGTCAGGCAGCGGAAGAACTGGTGGATCTGACGTTGAGCACCCATGCCTTTACGCTGCAAGCCATGGTCAAAACCGCTCAGGGCAAGGATGAGGCAGCCCTCCAGAGTTTTCAATATGCTCTGGAGGTAGAAGAACAGGGGGAACTCACCCTCTCGGCACGAGTTCGCACCCTGTTGGGACGCTATTACTACGAACGGGGACAATTGGGTCTGGCGGAGGACTTGTACGAAGAGGCACTCCGCATCGTGCCGCAGTACCCCCCGGCACTGCTGAATCTGGCGCAACTGGATATCCGGCAGGGACGCTATGGTGCGGCAAAACGGCGATATGACCAGCTTGTTGCTGGGGCAAATGGTGCGCCGACCGTGTATGACTCAGTGATATGGCGGGGGCAAGCCAGAATCAACCTGTTACAGGGCGATCGCGCTGGCGCAGAAGCTCTCTGGAGTCAGGCTGAAGTCCAACTGCGCCAAAGCCTGGTTGGGGTTGATGCGGGTTCCTTTGGACATCGCCGCGACTTAGCCCGACTGTTGTTGGAACGGGGGCGATCGCAGGACATTGCCGAAGCAGTCACCCTGATGGAGGCTGAAGTGCAACTGCGACGGGACACCGACACGCTGAGCCTCTACGCCTGGGCATTGTCAGAGGCAGGGCAACGGCAACAGGCAAACGCCGTGATTGAGGAGGCGATCGCTCAGGGAACCCGCGACCCCGATCTGTTTTATCGAGCCAGTGCGATCGCTCAAGCATTGGGTGATGCAACTCAGGCGCAGGCTTATGGGCAGGAGGCAAAGGCGATCGACCCGCTGTTTGATGACGGTGCTCAACGGGCAGCAGGACTGGGAACAGGATTAGGCAGCTAGAAGGAGATAAATGATGAAATCTAAAGTGGGTCGATATGGAATTTTGAGTGTGCTTGCTGGGTTGGTGGCGATCGCATTGTGTCTGCTAACCGCTACACCCAGTCAGGCGCATTGGGCAGATCTGGCAGCAGCAGAAGTGGTGGTGCAGGAGGCTCAGGTGCAGATGACACTGACGTTTCCTACAGGGTTACTGGCGTTTGCCGACGATAACCAGGATGGACAGTTGTCTGCTACAGAGGTGACAACGCATCGACAACAGTTACAAACCACGCTGGCGAAACAGATCCGCCTGACTGACAGTAACAACCGTTCTGCCACACTCAGCGTTGAACCTTCTGAAGGAGCAACACTGTCTCCCAGTGCGTTGGTTGCGCCCAATACCCACAGCACGTTGCAACTCACGTATGCGTGGGACAGTCCAGTGCAGGGATTGCGAATTCAGTATGGATTGTTTTTGCCGGGAGTCCCGACTGCCAGTTGCGTCACCACCATTTTGCAAGACGGACACCTTAAAACCCATGTGTTTACCCCAACCCGAACCGAACTGGCTCTGACTCCTGGTTTACCCTGGGTTGCAACTGGAGAAATGATGTTGGCGATCGCTGGAGCCTTTGTTTGGGGGGCAGTTCATTCCATGTCACCGGGGCATGGCAAGACGGTTGTAGGAGCTTATCTGGTGGGAGAAAGAGCAACCCCACGACATGCTATTTTTCTGGCGATGACAACGACGATTACTCACACAATTGGGGTATTTGCGTTGGGCTTGGTGACTCTATTTGCAGCACGTTATATTTTGCCAGAGCAGTTGTATCCCTGGCTGAGTCTGGCATCTGGGCTAATGGTGGTCACCATTGGAGTGAATTTGTTGCGCGATCGCTTCAACCGTCATAGTCACCACAGCCATTCTCACGAACATCATTCCCACGAACATTATTCCCACGAACATCATTCTCACAAACCACACACTCACTCTCACAGGTTGCACACTCACGAACCGCATTCTCACGAGTTACATACTCACGAACAGCTATCTCACGAAGATCACGCTCGCAAATCACAAAATCAGAACTATCATTCTGACAAGACGCACACACACTCACATCATGCTCATGAACAATATCTCCACGAGCCGCACTCCCAAAAACCACACGCTCACGGACACGCTCACGAGCATTCCCACGAGTCACATTCCCATCAGACGCACCCTCAACAGCAGACTGGCGATCGCCACTCCAATCATCCTCGTAACCACCGTCATAACCACACTCATCATCACGACCACATTTACCGTCATGACCCTATTCAAGGTCACACGCACGGGCACGCTCACTCCCACTTGCCCCCTGGAACCGATAGTCCAATTACGTGGAAGAGCCTACTAGCACTGGGTATTTCAGGCGGATTGGTTCCCTGCCCTGCGGCCCTGGTGTTGCTGCTGAGTGCGATCGCCCTGGGCAATGTGAGCATCGGATTGATTCTGGTGCTGTCTTTTAGCTTGGGTTTGGCGTGTGTGTTGACTAGTTTGGGCTTGTTGTTGGTCTATGCCAAACACCTGTTTAAGCGAGTGCCTGCCCACCTGCGATTTGTGCGGCTTCTTCCTGCCTTTAGTGCGATGTGCATTACGTTAATTGGTTTGGGCATTTCAGCAAAAGCAATCTTGCAGATGCAGGTTTAGGGTAGTGGTCAATGGTTGATGGTTAGTGGTCAATGGTTGGTGGTTAATGGTCAATGGTCAATGGTTAGTGGTCAATGGTCAATAGTTAGTGGTTAGTGGTCAATGGTTAGTGGTCAATGGTCAATGGTTAGTGGTCAATGGTCAATGGTTAGTGGTCAATGGTCAATAGTTAGTGGTTAGTGGTCAATGGTTAGTGGTCAATGGTCAATGGTTAGTGGTCAATGGTTAGTGGTCAATGGTCAATGGTCAATAGTTAGTGGTCAATAGTCAATGGTCAATAGTTAATGGTTATCTGTTAATTGTCGATTGCTAACTTTCAAGTTTCGTTCTTGTTTGACTTACCTCTTCTTTTATCCTTCAGCTTTTATCGTTTATCCTTCTTCTCTTTTCTCCACGCAGAAACGATAAATCGTGTTTTTTTCCTCGTCATCCTTTACCCTTCATCGTTTATCCTTCTTTCTCCCTTCTCTCTTTTCTTATGCTGAAAATACTTGGTCTAACAACGGTTTCTTTTGTTTTAATTGGTTCGATTTCAACTGTTAGTGTTGCCGATCCGGTGCCGACATTTGCGTATCCCAACACAACATTGGATGACAGTAGGCTGTTTTGCTATATGCAAACGGCTGATGGGCGAACGCTTGATTTGGGGCGCATTTGTGGCAGATCAACTCCCACTGTTCCCACGACTCCACAGGCGAGTCGGTTAATTTCCGCTCCGATTCCGGCAATCCCTGTACCGGGTAGCTCTACAGATTTAAATCTAAACGCACCTAACGCCAGTCCGATTCCTAACACCGCAGACGCAGGAACCGGAAACGATTTAGCCTGCTTCATTTTTGATTCTCAAGGTCGCCCCTGTGCCAGTACAGCGCAGTAAGCCACGAAGTTACGTTATTCATTTTATAGATGGTGACTAGTGATATGCAGGCTAATACGGTTTCGCTTTCTGCATGGCAACAATTAAAACGACAACAGATTAGTTGTGAACAGGCGATCGCTCTACTGGTAAATTCCCAAGGACGAGTGAATCTGGATTTACTCGATCGGGAGGTGAGTTGTCGATTTCTCAAACGATTTCCCGATAAAAGTGTGTTGCCACCTGTTGTTCCGCTCATCTTGTGGCAAAACTGCTATTACCTGGGTAGCCCTGTAACACTGTTGCCGGAGCAGATTCAGCAGTTGGGCGATCGCCTCTCAACGGCAATCGAAATCATTCCCATTAGTGACAAGAGTTATCGTCACTGGTGCCGAATTCAACAACTGGATGCCAATCAAATCAATGCAGCGGCACTCATCGATCCACTGACGGGAGAAATTGAGCAGGAAGACATCACGGAAATTGCAGAACTGCATCTATCTCAGACTGACAACCAGATTGAGCGGATCAAAACGCTAATCGCCAGTGCATTGCGAAACCGTGCTAGTGATATTCACCTCGCTCCATCCCCCAATGGGTTGCAGGTACGCTATCGCATCGACGGTATTTTGCGCCACGTTACCACACTGCCACCCGACATTAGCCGTAAGGTGATTGTCTCTCTTAAAGTGATGAGCGACATGGATATCGCAGAGAGTCGTCGTCCGCAAGATGGCAGGATTGGCGAACGTTACTTTGCGGAACAGGAGCAAGAACAGGGGTTAGATTTGCGGGTCAGTACGTTGCCTTGTGTCGGGGGTCGAAAGGGAGAACCCGCCGAAAAAGCAGTGCTGCGACTGTTGCGGCAACAAAACTCATTCACAACGATCGCTGACCTCGGTTTCTCAGAACGCACACGCCAGATCTATGAAGGATGGTTGCGAGAGCCGCAGGGAATGGTGATCTTCACAGGTCCCACCGGATCGGGCAAAACCAGCACGCTCTACACCAGTTTGCAGGCGATCGCCACGGAATCCGTCAACATTGTCACCGTAGAAGATCCGGTGGAATATGTGTTACCGGGGATTACTCAAACGCAGGTACATGAAGTCGCAGGCATGACCTTTGCGGCTGGATTGCGAGCCATTTTGCGGCAAGATCCCGACATCATCATGGTGGGGGAAATTCGCGATAACGAAACCGCAGAAACCGCTGTGCGAGCGGCACTCACCGGACATTTGGTGCTCACCACATTGCATACCAACGATGCGATCGGGGCAATTCCGCGTTTGAAAGATATTGGTCCCGATCCGGGATTAATCAGCGATGCATTATTGGGCATCGTGGCTCAACGTCTCGTGCGAAAAGTGTGTCCTCACTGTACGGAACCCTATTCCCCCACCTCTAGCGATCTCAAACTGTTGGGTATCAAGCTCGATGAGGCAAATCCAACAGCATGGCGCAAAGGCAAAGGTTGTCCACAATGTTTTCAGTCTGGGTATTTGGGACGAGAAGCCATCATCGAACTGCTCAATGTCGATGACACCGTGCGTCACATCATCTATGAGGGCACAATGACCCAGTTGCATCGCTACCTCCACGAAATTCAATTTGACTCTTTTCGCGTGGGGGCGATCGCCAAAGTGACGAGTGGCATTACTACTATCGAGGAGGTGCAACGGGTTCTACCTCACAGTTCGCTGGCGCGGAAATTGGGGAGTCCTGTGGGGGCAATTCGGTTGCCCAATGCCGTATGACCCCGTGTGCGACTTTCCCCAGATCCCCGGTTGCTGTGATGCAAATCAGACTACTTTGAGGATGCTGAACGAGCAACCGGGGATCTAAGCCTCTAAGTTGCACATCGCGTGTATGATGTTCAATCCAGTGATCCCGTACATTCAGGAGGGATAAATTCTAATATTTTGCGGAGAAGCCCAAAATTCTGCGGTAGAACAGAGGCAACACCGGATCTGAGTTGCTCCCAATGGATACTGACACGAAGAAGGATTTTTTTGTCAGCTACAATCGCCATGACAAAACCTGGGCAGAGTGGATTGCCTGGACTTTGGAGGAGGCAGGCTACAGCGTTGTGATTCAGGCGTGGGATTTTCGTCCGGGCGGTAACTTTGTCCTGGATATGCAACGAGCCACATCGCAAGCAGAACGCACGATCGCCGTATTATCCCAAAACTATCTCGATTCACAGTTTGTGCAACCAGAGTGGGCAACGGCATTTGCCCAAGACCCAACTGGCAAGAAGCGATCGCTCATTCCAATTCGGGTGGGTGAGTGTGTGCTAACGGGAATGCTATCGACGATCGTGTATGTGGATGTGGTCGGGGTTGAGGAGACAGCAGCCCAGGCTCTGGTGTTGCAAGCGGTGCAAGAGAGACGCACCAAGCCAGCGCAAAAGCCAAGCTTTCCAGGATATTCAGAGCCAACGATAGCGCGATCGAAGCCAATCTATCCACCACACATTGTTCAAAATCTGCCCTATGCCAGCCAAACCTTTGTGGGACGCGATGCCGAACTGGAGCAGATCCATGAGCAGTTGCACCAGCAACCCACGACAGTCGTTCTAGCCATTTCAGGAATGGGTGGCACAGGCAAAACAGAATTGGCGTTGCAATATGCTCGTCAGCAATGCCGTGAGGGGGCATATCCCGGTGGGGTGTGTTGGCTACGGGCACGAGAGGATGTGGGTGCTCAGATTATTAGCTTTGTGCGATCGCACTTTGAACTAATACCACCCGAAGACCTGGAGTTGCTGGAAAAGGTGCGCTGGTGTTGGCAACGGTGGCACGAGGGAGCCGCGTTGCTAATCTTTGATGATGTGCAGCAATACGACGATATTGTCCCCTTTTTGCCGCCGCAAGACTCACGCTTTAAGGTGTTGCTAACGACCCGATTAGACCTGGGAGCCGCTGTGCAGGAATTGCAATTGGATGTATTGTCGGAGAACGAGGCGATCGAGTTGTTGCGGGCGTTAGTGCCCCGGTCGCTCCAAGCGACCGGGGCACTGGAAAAGCCGCTTTGTGAATGGTTAGGCTATTTGCCATTGGGAGTCGAGTTAATCGGGCGATATTTAGCCCGCAAGCCGGATCTCTCCCTTGCAGACCTGTGGCAGCGGTTGCAGGATAAACGCCTAGACGCGATCGCCTTTAAAGAAGCGCAACCGGGAATGACCGCATCGTTGGGTGTGGCAGCGGCATTTGAGTTGAGTTGGCAGGCATTAGAAGAACCAGCACAGCACGTCGCTACCGTGTTGAGCTTATTTGCATTGGTGGAAATTCCCTGGACACTGGTGGAGCAATGCCTGCCAGACATGGACGAGGAGGAGTTAGAAGAGATCCGCGACGAGCAGCTTTTAGGAGCGCATCTGCTGAAGCGGGTAGACAAGGGGATGTATCGACTCCATCAACTCTTGCGAGAGTTTTTTGCATCGAAGCGATCGCAACGAGCAGACGATCTAACCTTGCAGCAGCAGTTTTATCAGGTGGTGATCACGGCAGCCGAGCGAGTCAAGGAAAAACCAGAGCGATCGCAAATCAAAGAATCAACCGTGGCGATCGCTCATCTGCAAGCCGCAATGGAACGTTTAGTCCAACCAGAGCAAGCGCTGGATGTAGCCACTTGTCTCAAGTGGATAGCAGAACTTTACTACGCGCAAGGACGGTATAGAGAAGCGGAACCGCTGTTAGTGCGATCGCTCGAACTTCGAGAACAGCGGTTGGGACAAGAACATCCCGATGTGGCTCAGAGCTTAAGCGTTTTGGGATGGTTGTATTACTCACAAGGGTATTTTGGGGAGGCAGAACCACTACATGTGCGAGCATTAAAAATTAGGCAACAGCATTTGGGCGACGACCATCCCGATGTGGCATTAAGCCTGAGTGGTTTAGCACAGTTGTACAGTTTCCAAGGACGGTATGGAGAAGCAGAACCACTACATGTGCGAGCATTGGAAATCAGGCAACAGCATTTGGGTGATAACCATCCCGATGTGGCATCAAGCTTGAACACTTTGGCACAGTTATATGAGGCACAAGGACGGTATGGAGAAGCAGAACCACTACATGTGCGATCACTGGAAATCTATCGACGGCAATTGGGCGACCAACATCCCGATGTGGCAACGGGTCTGAACACTTTGGCAAACTTGTATCGATCTCAAGGACGGTATGAGGAGGCAGAGCCGCTTTATCTGAGATCGCGGGAGATTTATCAACTACAATTGGGCCACAGCCATCCTTATGTGGGAATTAGCTTGAGCAATCTAGCAAAGCTTTATCGCTGGCAAGGGCGCTACAGCGAGGCGGAACCGCTTGTTCTACAATCGCTCTCTATTCTGCGAAAGCAGCTTTCCGCCGAACATCCCAGAGTAGCAGCAGTTCTGTATAATCTAGCACGCATATACGATTTGCAAGGACGCTACAGCGAGGCAGAATCCCTTTACCTTCAAGCACTGCCAATTTTTTCGATGAAGCTGGGACACAATCATCCCTCGACGCAGTCCGGCTCACAAATATTTCGATTGTTCTTGCAAAAGGTGATTCAAGATCGGCGCACGCATGAACTCTCGGATGACCCGATGACACAAGAGATGTTAAAACAGCTTCAAGCTACAACCGAAGATTAATTTTTGAGCTAATCAGAGAAAATCTGTTTAAATAGACTTGGGTGCTTTGATTTTAGAGCGGAGCTAAACAAAAGCCAGGGAAGAATGAAATAGGCAGTTCACCCAACATCAACAAGAGCATATGGATGACCTCACCGATTTTCTGCAAAAAACCATGTATTTGGGCGTTGGGTTAGCCGCTTATGCATTTGAGAAGATTGAGCATTTGGATGAAAGCCTGGCTGAATTGCATCGCCAAACCCAACGAACTGTAGAAGAGTTAATCGATAAGGGCGAACAGGTTGTTGCCCAAAACAACCAGACCAACTCTGCTTCAACAAATTGGCAGGTGAGGCCGCTTCATCGCAGGCTGCTAGAACTCGTCAATGGAAACGAGGAATTGGCTAATCGCCTGGTCGAACGAACCCGAATGAGTAACCCCGATCAAACCCTGATTTGGGTCTATGAGAAGGTGATCTACGATTTGGAACGCGATCGCACCTAATTTGAATTAAGCATTGGCTGAAAACGTGAGTCGATGGGTGCTGCCATCATCCTGGAAGCGTTGCTCTCCCACACCAACCATGGCGACAATAACCTCGCGATCGGGCGGAGTCCAACCTCCCTGCCGAGGTTCTACATCGACGTGGAGTTGTTGTTCTTCCTGAGTGACACGATATTGCGTGGTGGAGTACGCGCCAGAGCGATAGTCAAAGCTGCGACCATCATCCTCATAGAGCAACCATTCGCCATCACCGGGATATACCCACAGCGTCAACTCCGTTAGCGGTCGCTCATCTACATATTGCGTCACTGTCCGCATGGGAATGATAGCTCCTGCGCGAACGTACATCGGCATCCGTTCTAGAGGCGCGTGAGCCATGATGTAGTTGCCACCTTCAAAGCGTTCTCCCGTCCACCAGTCATACCAGGCTCCTTCTGGCAGATAGACCGCTCGACATTCCACTCCCGGACGATAGACGGGAGCCGCCATCAACAAGGGTCCGAGCATTACCTGATCGTGCAGGTTGTAGGTTTTGGGGTCATTGGGAAACTCGTAGACCAGCGGACGCAGGATCGGTGCGCCTGTGTTGGATGCCTGCCAAAACAGCGTGTAGAGGTAGGGCATCAAGCGATAGCGCAACTCGATGTACTCGCGGCAAATCGTTTCGACGCGATCGCCAAACACCCAGGGTTCATGCCGTGCAGTACTCAGAGCGGAGTGTCCTCGCATCAAGGGATAGAGCATACCCACTTGCATCCAACGGGCAAATAATTCAGCCGTTGCATTGCTGGCGAATCCGCCGATGTCACAGCCGACAAAGGCAACCCCCGACAACCCCATGTTGCAGAGCATCGGCAGCGACATCTCCAGGTGATCCCACAGCGAGTGGTTGTCACCCATCCACACGGACGACCAGCGTTGAATTCCCGCAAAGCCCGATCGCGTCAAGACAAACGATCGCTCATTACGCAGTCGTTCCAATCCCTCGGCACAGGCTTGCGCCATCCCCAAGCCATACAAGTTGTGAGCTTCAGCGTGGGTGGTGCGTTCGCCTTCCGGTCCTTGTGGTGCATCCAGCGGAAACGCAATTTTGTTGCCCTTATCGCCAAAGGGGCGATCGTCCAGCGCAGGCTCGTTCATGTCATTCCAGATGCCTGCCACGCCTGCTTCGGTTAAGCTCTTTTGCCAGTTGCCCCACCACTCGCGCACCTCAGGTCTGAGAAAATCGGGAAAAACCGCTTTTTCAGGCCAGACATAGCCGTGAAACAACTTACCATCGGCTTTGCGAACAAAGTAATCGCGCTCAAACCCCTGATCAAAGACTGGATAATCCGCTTCCGGTTCGTACTTCACCCCCGGATCGACAATCGTAACGGTTTTGAATCCCTGCTCTGCCAGATCGCCCAACAGTTTCGCTGGGTCAGGAAACCGCTTCGGACTCCAGGTAAAGACCCGATAGCCCCGCATGTAGTCGATGTCGAGGTGAATCACATCACAGGGAATGTGGCGATCGCGAAACTCTCGCGCCAACTCCCGTACTACATCCTCTGAGTCGTAACTCCAGCGGCACTGGTGATAGCCCAGCGACCACTTGGGCGGTAGTGGCATTCGTCCGGTGAGTTGCGTGTAGGTGTCTAGAATTTGGGCTGGCTCTGGACCGTAGATGATGTAGTAATCTAACTCGCTGCTCCGGGCTTCCATGCGCCAGACTCCCGGTTGCTCAGCACCCATATCGAACTGACTCCAGTGAGTGCTGTTGAGAAATAGCCCATAACCCAAGCCCGGACGCAACCCGATAAAAAAGGGAATGGCTTGATACATCTCGTCGGTGAGGGAGCCGTAGTCCAGCGCATCCACCGTCCAATTGGTCTTGCGCTCCGATCGCTTGTCGAGTAGTCCGGTGCGTTCGCCAAAGCCGTAAAAGTGCTCGTCGTCCTCGATCCGCTTCCAGCCCGCCACCGAACCCGATCGCCACCCCAAGCCCAGTTCGGCATCGCTAGCAAAGGGTTGCATCTGCGCGTCATAACAGGCAATGCGACAGGGATTGCGGTGAATCACTACCCGCATTTTGTCTGTTTGCAGGGCGATCGCCCCTTCACCCTCTTGCGTCTCAAAGGAGGCCGTCTCCCACTCGCTGTCATCTCGCGTCACCGCCCACGATCGCCGGGGCAAAAAGTCCCCATTGGGGACAAATCGCACCCGAACGAGGTTAGCCGCGAGGATGCTGACTCTCAACCGAGTCTCTCCGCAAATTAGCTCAACGCCGCGATCGCGTGGCTCAACTGAGGTGACAGCCGAAATTTCGTGCCAGGGAGCTTCGAGGGAATGCAGTGATCCAAAGAATTGAGGCATAGGGGGTTAAGGGGGGAGTAGGAAATGGGGAGTGGGGAGTAAGAGAGGGATGTGTGGGAGAGACGCGATTAATCCGTCTCTCCCACACATCCACCATCTACCCTTGCAACAACGATTCACCGCCATCAATCCAGATCTCAGTACCAGTAATGTGATTGGAGGCATCGGAGGCTAAAAATAAGACTAGCTGAGCGACCTGCTCCGAAGTACCTGACTCGCCATCCGTCAGGGGAATGCGTCCTTCGGGAAACTCCACTGGCTCCTTGACCTCCTCTAAGTTACGTTGCTGTGTGCTCTCGTTGATGTTTGTCTCGATCGCCCCAGGGCAAATCACATTTACTCGGATACGTTGTGAAGCTAGCTCCAACGCCACCATTTTAGTGAAGGCAACCTGTGCCGCTTTGGTGCAGGAATAAGCCGTTGCTCCGGTATTGCTAAAGATGCGCGTGCCATTTACCGAGGAGGTAATAATCACCGAGCCACCCTGTCGCTTGAGATAGGGCACCGCATACTTCACTGTAAGGAATGTACCCCGCAGGTTGGTATTGATCGTCTTGTCCCATTCCTCCGGAGCCAGTTCTTCGATTGGTGCCCAGACCCCGTTAATGCCTGCATTCGCAAACACAATGTCAAGGCGTCCCCATTTTTCGCCAATGGTTTGCATCGCTTGCTGCATTTGATCCGGTTGCGAGATGTCCGCGATCGCCGAGATTGCCTCTCCACCCATCTGCTGGATTTTGCTGATGGTTTCCTGGCTATCATCCGGGGTGCGATCGATCGCCCCTATCTTTGCTCCCTGTTGAGCTAACAGCAGGGCTGCTGCTCGACCAATCCCTGAACCCGCACCCGTAACCACCGCGACCTTTCCTGTCAGTTGCATGATGACTTTCCCTGCTGTTGTTGAACTGGACAGACTTACTTCACTCGGTGAGTTTCTTTGTTTTCTAAACCTTCTCTGGCGTGCTCCAGGCGCAATTCGCCCTGGGGTTCCGATCGCTTCCAGAAAGGAGTCTGTTTGCCAACGGGACCCTTTGCTGGTGTGACACCACCATCGGCTAGCCACAATGCCCCCGTCACATAGCTGGCTTCATCGGAAGCAAGAAAAGCGTAAACGTTAGCAATTTCTTCAGGGGTGCCGCGTCGTGCCATCGGTGTTGCCTGAATCAACATCTGTTCCATTTGCTGATCCATCGGACCTGTCTCTTTGTGAGTCCAGGCTGTATCGATCGCCCCCGGACAGACGCAATTTGCCCGCACGCCATACTTCGCCTGTTCCACCGCCACACCCATCGTGAAGGAGTGCATCCAGCCTTTCGTGCCACCGTAGGGCGCGTTTTGAGCCAATCCGTTAAATCCGGCTTCCGATCCGGCATTGACGATATTGCCGTTGACCTCTTGCAAGTAAGGCAGGGCAAACTTGGTCATCAGAAATGCCGATCGCAGATTCATGCGGAGGGTGCGATCGAAATCTTCAATGGGGTAATCCTCCACCAGCGCATTAGTGAGAAATACGCCAGCATTGTTGACCAGAATGTCGAGTTGCCCGTAAGTATCGATCGCTTGCTGCACACAGCCTTTGGCATACACTTCCTCAGACACATCTCCGGCATAGGCGATCGCCACACCACCATACTCTCGAATCGAGTGAGCGACATCCTCAATTGGGTCATCTGGTAAGCCATTCACGACGACTTTTGCGCCTTCTTTGGCAAACTTATGGGCGATCGCTTCACCAATGCCCGTGCCTGCGCCCGTGACGATCGCCACTTTGTCTTCCAATCGTCTGGTCATTGTCAGCCTCTTCTAGAATTGCAATTCTGTGTGGTTCCATCACGTTCCATCTCAAAGGGTTGTCGAGAAAGGGCGATCGTACCTCTGTCCACAGTCGAGTTATAGGGTTCTGTCTTCAGCAGGTTTAATCAGACGGGTCAGCGTTGTTAGCGTTCTAACGACGTTTTTTATGAATTGTTATGACATATACAACTTCAAATTCGGCTAGTGAAATGGTCCAGGCTTTTCGTAAGCTAGACGTTGACCAGCAGTTAGCTCTGTTCTGGTTTGTTTATAAGGAAATGGGTAAGTCAGTAACTCCGGCGGCTCCCAACGCCAGCACCGTCTCACCTGAAATTGCCCAAGGACTATTCAATCAAGTGGCTGAACTCTCACACGATGAGCAACTGCAATTGCAACGCGATCTGGCGAGCAACAAAAATACCTTCATCACTCGTGAATACGGCGCACTCAGCGACACCACCAAGCTGCTGTTCTGGTATTACCTGGCGCAGGGAATGGATCAAAACGTGATTGTGCCCTTTCCCTCTGACTACCAGATGACTGAAGAGGCAAATAACTTGTTTGGTCAGATTAAAGGGTTAGATTTCGGTGAACAAATCACCTTCTTCCGCAATATCGTTGCGCCGATGGGTGTTGATCCCAATGCCGTAGAGCACGATCCAGAGACGGGTCTGTAAGTAAGGGAATGGTGAGTAGGGAATGGGGAGTGAATAACCTCTTCACTCCTCTATTCCTTTACTCCTCTAACCCCTCCCCATCCTCCAATTGGAGGTATGCAGAGTTTTACAAAATGCGTCATGCTGAGATTGATTAAGGAAAATTGCTCATCTTGATGGAAAGCTTGCCCATCAGGGTGTTGATATCTGGGTAATGCAGAGCTGTTCTCCCCTGTGGGGCAATCGCCTCAGGTAAGATAAATCCCTCCTTCAGCAATCTCTCGTTTAGGTAGGTAAAACGTTGAGGATTTTTGCCACTCTCAGCTCGCCTGTGCGGCTTAATTTATTGGTGCTTTTTAGTGCAGGGCTACTGTTTTGGTCAGCTCTCGCTGCCATGTTGCCCACGCTGCCTCTGTATGTGGAAGAAACAGGGGCAAATAGCATCACTATTGGAATTGTTATGGGGTCATTTGCGATCGGGCTATTGTCGTCGCGATCGTGGTTAGCCTATCTGGCGGACTATCGCGGACGCAAGCTGGTGATGGTGATTGGTATGGTGGCAGTGGCGATCGCCCCTGTGCTCTATCTGCTCACAGAGTCCGTTCCCCTTTTGATTGGTATTCGTGCTTTTCATGGGTTGAGCATTGCCGCATTTGCGCTGGCCTACAGTGCCCTCGTCATAGATCTGTCACCGCCACAGCAGCGAGGTGAGTTGATTGGGTACATGAGTTTGGTCAACCCTGTGGGCATGGCTCTTGGTCCTGCTGTCGGCGGTTTTTTGCATGAATGGGCAGGGTATCTTCCGGCGTTTTTGGTTGCTTCAGGATTAGGGTTCCTGGGTTTAGTCTTTACCCTGCGAGTGCAAGAGCCGCGTCTGCCCGACCAGATGACCGTGACAGCAGTTGCAAAACCTCGACCTCACTTTTGGCGATTATTAGTTACATCCCCCATTCGTATTCCAGCAACGGTGTTGCTCCTAATTGGGCTGGCATTTGGCACCCTCAGCACTTTTGTGCCGCTATTTGTTCAAGAGGCAGGGGTGGCGTTAAACGTGGGCTTGTTTTACACGGCAGCAGCGATCGCCAGTTTTGCGATTCGGCTATTGGTTGGGCGTGCCTCTGACCAGCGAGGACGGGGTCTATTTATTACAGTGAGTTTGATTCTCTATACCCTGTCAATGGCAGTGCTATGGATAGCGACCAGTGCCCCTGCCTTTTTGCTAGCCGCTATTTTTGAGGGGGCAGGTGCAGGCATTTTAATTCCCATGATGGCAGCCCTGATGGCAGACCGATCGCACCCCAACGAACGCGGGCGCAACTTTAGCCTCTGCATGGCAGGGTTTGACCTGGGGATTGCCATTGCTGGCCCCATTTTTGGGGCGATCGCCATTCAGACAGGCTATCGAACCACCTTTGGGCTCTGCGCCGGACTCGCCTTTCTGGGGTTGTTAGTGTTTCTCACCCTGTCGAGCAAAGACCTGCCCCACTCGCTACGATTTGCTTTGGGTCGGGGGCGTGACATCTATGCCGTTGAGAGGTTAGGGTTCAACTCCTAAAACCTCTATCCTGCACGAGCGAAGCATTTGACCCTACTTTTGTTGGCTGACATTCACACTCTGCCGTGAATGCTTTACCCTCGCGTGAAAAAATTAAAAAAGGGATGCAGCATTGCATCCCCTTTCTTGTACGGGCTAGGAGGGATTCGAACCCCCGACACCGTGGTCCGTAGCCACGTGCTCTAGTCCACTGAGCTACAAGCCCCTGACAAGATTTCCATCTTAGCATACCCAAACGCATGACGCAAAACTTTTCTAACTCAATTTCCAATTCCGACGAATCCAACGAAACTACCCTGACTCACCTCAATGCCGCTGGCGAGGCAAACATGGTAGACGTATCCCCCAAAACGCCCACCGTACGTCATGCCGTTGCCGCTGGTCGAGTTCGTATGTTGCCTGAAACGTTGGCGACTATTCAGGCAGGCAACGCCCCTAAGGGAGACGTATTGGCAACAGCCCGATTGGCAGGCATCATGGCAGCCAAACAAACCTCGCAACTGATTCCCCTGTGTCACCCCCTGCCCCTGCAAAAAATCAAAGTTCACATTGACCCCGACCCCCAACTACCGGGCTATCAGATTCGAGCAGAGGTCAAAACCAAAGCCGAAACAGGGGTTGAGATGGAGGCACTCACCGCCGTAGCGATCGCCGCTCTCACGCTCTACGACATGGCAAAAGCCCTGGAGAAATCCATTCAGATTGAAAACATTCATCTGGTGAGCAAAACGGGGGGCAAGTCGGGGGATTATCAGAGGGATGAAGGATGAAGGATGAAGGATGAAGGATAAGAGAGAAGAAGGAAAATGGGCGTTGCTGAATGCTGAATAAGGATATGAGATCGCGAGCAAGATGCTCGCACTCCCTTGCGATAATCCCGATAGCAGGGTGGTTTCATACAGGTGAAGAATTTTGCTTCGCCCCCCTAGCCCCCAAAGTTGGGGATTTAGGGGGCAGATTAAGGGAATTAACCTCCAATTCACTTTTCTTTGTGTATATGAAGCCACCCTGCTTGTAATGATCCCGATAGGGTGAGCGTCTCGCTCACGTTGGCAATTTACGTATCATTTGTCATTTCAGCAACGCCGAAAAATGCAGGGTGGAGGGCAGAGGGACAATTTCCTGAACCTAATAGGGGTGGAAGGCAGAACGCCCTTATAGCTAACGTTCTTCCCTTAGATGATGGTTAAATGTCTGTCACTTCAAGTACAAGGTTAGTGTGGGTTGTTCGCATCAATCTGGTTAACCTCATGGCAGATCGACGGATGGGTTAAGCAATCCTGAGTGAAAATGCTGTACTCGGAAGTTGCGGTTCTACAATTGGAATACAGAGCTTTTCTGTAAAGTGGTGTTTCTCAGGTTGTGTTATGCCTCCAAGATGGTCCCGTAAGCCCGATCGCAAAGACCCTGACTATCGTCGTTTGGACGATCGCATGACCTTTGCAACCCATGTCGCCATTTTTGCGGCGTCTAATTCGGGGTTGTGGTTTGTCAAGACGCTACAACTCTATGGTTGGAGTTGGGCAACGTGGTTCACAGGAGCGTGGGCGATCGCTTTGTTGCTGCACGGGGTCTATATCTTTGCGATCGCCGACTATTCCGGTTCTACTAACCCATCCAATCCCACTAAATCCTGATCCAGGCAACAGACCTGCCTTGTGATGAATGTGTTTAGTGAATTGTTGTTTCACAGGGAAACGTCCTATGGCATTCGGTACTACAGAAAGCATTGAAAAGTTGGCAGCTGAAATCGGTGAAAACGTTTACATCGATATCGCCAAGTGGCATCTCTATCTGCGTGATGCTCACCTCCATACCCTCTTAGCCGAACGCTTTCTGCCGATTCTGCAATCGGGTCAACTACAAGAAAGCAAAGTGGCTGAAGTGTTGCAAAACATCTCTGTCAAAGTGGGTGGCGGCAAGCGTGATATCCCCCTCGCTGACCTCCTGCCGATGCAATCTCAGGTTCATTTGATGGATGTGCTGGAGGAGTATCAACGAGAGCTATAACAAGGATGAGGGACTCACACTCTTGGGAGATTGTTAGAAAATAAAATACCTGCAAGGACAGGTTTAGCAACAGAACTATCGGTTTACACCGGACACTTTGGCAAGACCTGTCCCAAGTAAGGGTCAATCTTTTCTTGAATAGTGGTCTAGATATAGGGATCGATGGGGTGAAACAACCCGTCCAAACTCACACCGATTAAAGCTGTGACGGGTACATTCAGTATTGCGACATTAGATATCGCTGTTTGTCCTCAGTCGTCTTACTATGTTTGACGATATTCGTGCTGTTGCATGTTGGACAATGTATGGGTTCGAGTACCAGCACTGCAAGGAAGGAGTGAACAGATTCAGGTTGTTCTATGCATTCTGATCCTCATCCCTATGTCTGGAATACCACCATTTGTGCGGAGCCTGCTGTGTGAGTCTTAGAGATCTTGCTCTGCGGAATCAGTATCGGAGCGATCGCCATAATCTGCTCCAGGATTTTTATATTCCTTGCTTGAGTCGGGCAGTAACCTACGATCGCGCTGTTGGTTTCTTTTCAAGCACCTCTTTAGCCTTGGCCGCTCAGGGATTGTCCTATTTCATCCAGTCAAACGGACGGATGAGGTTGGTTGCTTCACCTCACCTCTCTACGGAGGACATTGCAGCAATCGAGAAGGGGCTGAAACAGCGGGATGAGGCGATCGCAGAAAGTATCATCCATGAGTTGGAGCAAGAGTTTGAGCAGATTGTGGGAGACCACCTTGCTTGCCTGGCTTGGTTACTGAGCAACGGTTTCTTAGAGATTAAGTTGGCAGTCTATCGTGACCTCCATCATCAAGGTATCTATCACGAAAAACTGGGAGTCTTCACCGATTCAGAAGCAAATCAGGTTGTTTTCTCTGGCTCTGCCAATGAGAGTGCTAGCGCATTGAGGAATAACTTTGAATGCATTGATGTATTTCGATCCTGGCGGTCTGGAGACGATGAGCGGATCGGTGAGAAGTTAAAAGATTTTCAGCGACTCTGGGATAACCAGACTCCTAATTTGGAGGTGATGGAGTTTCCGGAGGCAGCGCGGAGGTCATTGTTGAAGCGTTGTCCGAGTGAAGCCCCAATGGAAGAAGTAGGGAGTCAAGAAGTCAAGGAGTCGAGGGAGCCAGGAGCAAAAGAATCGAACAAAAAATATTCCCTTGATCCCCTTGATTCCCTGATTCCCTTGATTCCCTCGAATCCCTCTAAAGTCCCTACCCTTCCATCCTGGCTCACGATTCGTCCTTATCAGAGGCAGGCGATCGCCAACTGGTTTGCCAATAAGGGCAGAGGCACCCTGAAAATGGCGACAGGTAGTGGCAAAACGATTACGGCTCTATCCTTAACCACAGAACTCTACAACAAGATTGGTCTTCAAGTTCTACTGGTGATTTGTCCCTATCGGCATCTGGTGAGTCAATGGGCAAGGGAGTGCCAGAAGTTTGGACTGGAGCCAATTTTAGCATTTGAGAATGTTCGTACCTGGCAGAGTAAGCTTTCCACTCAGCTTTATAACGTTCGCTCTGGCAGTCAGCCTTTTTTGACGATTATCACAACTAATGCAACCTTGATGAGTCAGGGCTTACAGTCGCAGTTACCCTATCTACCAGAAAAGACCCTGATTGTCGGGGATGAGGCGCATAACCTGGGAGCGAGACGGCTAGAGGCAAGTTTGCCACGGAATGTAGGGTTACGCTTAGCCCTGTCTGCTACTCCCGAACGGTATTTTGACGATCGCGGTACACAGTCCCTCTTTGACTACTTTGGTCCCGTATTGGAACCAGAATTTACGCTCAGGGATGCGATTGAGCAAGGTGCATTAGTTCGTTACCTGTACTATCCCCTGTTCGTGGAATTGACAGAGGAGGAAGCGAACGCTTACTCGGAACTCAGTACCAAAATTGGGCGAGCACTGGCGATCGCAGATAATGATGAGGACGATTCAGCCGTGGCAACCCTGTCAATGCAACGCGCCCGTTTGCTCAGTACGGCTACCAATAAACTCACCGTTTTACGAGAGTTGATGAAATCTCGCCTGCAAACCAGCCATACTCTGTTCTACTGCGGAGACGGGTCTGTCGAAAACGAGGTCAGCCAAGAAAGTCAGACCCAAGTTGAAGTCGTTGCTCGCATTCTCGGCAAGGAGTTAGGCTATCGTGTCAACATCTACACCGCCGATACTTCTCTAGATGAACGGGAGGCGTTACGTCAACAATTTGAATCGGGAGAACTCCAAGGGTTGGTTGCGATTCGTTGTCTCGATGAAGGCGTCGATATTCCTAATGTAGAAACGGCTGTCATTCTGGCGAGCAGCAGCAATCCACGACAGTTTATTCAACGACGAGGACGGATTTTACGTCGCTATCCCAATAAGCAACGCGCCACCCTGTTTGACATGATCGTGTTGCCCCCTGCCCTGGATCGAAAAACGCTAACCGTTGAGCGAAATCTGTTGCGTCGAGAATTGCGACGAGTGATCGAATTTGCTGATTTGGCAGACAACTCCGGTGAAGCCAGAGCCAAACTTTTGGGGCTTCAGCAGCAGTATGACTTGTTAGATATGTGAATGGTTGGGGAACTTAGGGAAATAGAAACAATTAAGGACATCAAGGGAATCACGGGGTGGGAAGGAAATGAGAGGAGTTGCTGCAAAGAGTTTTCAGGATTTGCTAGTTTGGCAAAAGGCGCATCAGTTTGTTTTAGGTGCTTACCGATTCAGTCATGATTTTCCAAAAACTGAAGTTTATGGACTAACTTCTCAATTTAGAAGAGCAGCCGTTTCTGTTGTCGCTAATATTGCAGAAGGTTTTAGATAAAAGGCGCGGGCAGACCGAGCAAGATTTATCAATATTGCTCAGGGTTCTCTGAAAGAATGTCGATATTACTTGATTCTGGCGAAAGAATAGTGATAGTACAAAGTTAATTGCTCAACTAGAAGAGGTTAGCAGGTTCCTGACTGCTGACTACACAATGCAAGGATTACCAACAAAATCACCCTCATCCCCTGAATCCCCCACACCCTGACGCTCTCTCTCCAATGCCCAAACCCTCTACTTCCACCAATGATGTTCATAAGCCGATTTCTACTGCCTCCAGGGAGGTACAGCAGATTATTCAACGAGTGCTAGAAATTGAGAAGGAGCGGTTGGATAAGAATGAGCGCAGCCCGGTCAATGATGAAATCTTGAAAATCATCAAGGAAGTTGTGCAATGAAACTTCTTGCACTCAAATTTTGCAATTTTCGATCGTTTTACGGCGAACAGAGTCTCACCTTTGCCAAGTCGGATGAGCGCAACATTACGGTGATTCATGGCAACAATGGTTCGGGGAAGACGGCTGTGCTGAATGCGTTTACCTGGGCACTCTACGAGAAATTTACAGCAGCCCTCGCGTCTCCGGAGCAATTGGTGAATCGGAGGGCACTGAGCGAAGCGAAAGTTGACAAGCCTGTTCCCTGTTGGGTTGAGGTGTCTTTTGAACATGATGGTAAGCAGTATCGAGTGAAACGAGAGTGTCGGGCTTACCGGAAGAAGGATGGCTCCGTCGAGCAGACGAAGAGCGAACTGATGATGCAATTCGTGGGGGATGATGGTCGTTGGACTTTCCTGCCGTCTTCTCAGATGCCAGAGGATGTGATTACTCGTATCTTGCCAAGGAGTCTGCACCAGTACTTCTTCTTTGATGGAGAGCGGATTGAGAATATTACCCGCACCGACAATCGCTCAGAAATTGCAGAAGCCACGAAGAAATTACTTGGCGTTGAAGTGTTGGATCGAGCGATCAAGCATTTGACAACGGCTCGTAAAACGCTAGAGGAGGAGTTGGAAGGAATTGGAGATGCAGAGACACAGAGCCTGTTAGCCCAAAAGCGCAAGCTAGAACAGGAGGCTGAGCAGTTACAGACTCGCCAGCTAGAGATCGATCAGGAGTTGGAACACCAGACTACCCGGCGACAACAGCTTCGGCAAAAGCAACTGGAGTTGACGGAGGTAGAGGGGTTGCAAACGCAACTCAATACTCTGGAGGAGCAAGAGCGGGAAATTCGGGAGAAAATTCAGCAGAGCAAGAAGACCCTTAAACGGGCAATTTCGAATCGAGGTTATAGTGTTTTTCTGCCAAAGGTCGCCGCAGAATTTCGGTCATTGATCCGGGAACGGGAGCAGCGCGGTGAATTGCCTGCGGATATTAAGCAGAAGTTTGTTCAGGATTTGCTCGATCGCCAAAAGTGCATTTGTGGAACAGAATTACATGAGGGAACGACCGCCTGCAATCTGGTCAAATCCTGGTTGGAGCGATCGGGGCTTTCAGAGGTAGAGGCAGCCACCTACCGGGTTGAAGCACGAGTCAACGAACTAGAGAACCAAATTGACGATTTTTGGCAGGAAGTGGATCGGGAGCAGGCAAGTATCAACCACAGCAAAGGGACTTTAGAGCGAATTCAAGACGACTTAGAAGACCTGCGAGATCAACTGCGCCATAGCCCCAGAGAAGATATCCGGGAACTTCAGAAACGACTCGATGAGGTGGATACAGCGATCGACCGTCTGACCACAGAAAAAGGAGTTAACCAGGAAAAGATTGCCAACCTGGAACTGCAAGCTGGACGATTAGGCAAGCAGTTGAAGGAAAGCCGCTCCAACGAGAAGCGACAAAAGCTAGCTGTAAAGCGGATCGAGGTGGCTCAAGAGGCGATCGATCGCCTGAAACAGGTGAAGGAAAACCGGGATGAGGTCTTTCGGCAGCAGTTGGAACAACAAATTGCAGATCTGTACGGACAAATATCGTTCAAGACATACTTACCCAGATTGAGCGATCGCTATGAACTGAGCCTGGTTGAAGTAGCAGGTAGACAGGATGTACTGGTTGGTGCCTCGACTGGGGAAAATCAAATCCTTAGTCTGTCATTTATTGGCAGTGTTATTGAGCGGGTGCGCCAGTGGAGTAAGGCAGGGCTAGTCATGGGACCCGATAGCAGCACCTTTCCTGTTGTGATGGACTCACCCTTTGGTAACTTGGATGAGCTTTACCGGAGACAAGTGGCAAGATTAATTCCACTGTTAGCGAATCAGTTGGTAGTAATGGTTTCTCAGACGCAGTGGCGAGGAGAAGTGGAGCAGGAAATGCAATCTCGGATTGGCAAGGAGTATGTGTTGACGTTTAATTCACCGAAGTCAGATTGTGAGGAAGCATCAATTAAGCGATATGGACAGGTTTATTCTCTGGTTAGGCAAAGCCCAAATGAGTTTGAATATACAGAGATTGTGGAAGTAAAAAATGGCTTTAGCTAGGGTTCAAATTTCAGAAGATAAAGCAGAATTGGTCAAAGCTCTGAGGGATGCAGAAGGCGGGACTGGACCTTTTCAAACATATGCTGACGTTTTAGCATTTGCAGGAATGCTAGGAGTTAGCAGAGCTAAAAGAGTGCCGTTAGGAAAATTCTCAAGAAAAGATCCTGATGCAGTTCCACAAGATCAATTTAGAAGTAATTTGGCAGTCATTAGCTTAGTTGCAGCAGTTTCAACTGAGGAACTGAGAATTTTACTCCCGAATGAAGAATGTGATGCAATGCGGATTCAAATCTTTCAGGAATATGTAAACGGAGGATTGGAAATCTTACAAGCCGAGTTACAAGGAATCGTAGATTATTCAGAGCAGATTTTATTACTACTCAATACAGAAAGAAACAAAGGCAAAACAGATATAGAAGAGTTTGATTTATCCCGATTTTTGTAAAGGGTATGAGTGACCAAGAGCTGCGATAAAGGCGATCGCCCCTATCGCAACCGTCCCGATCGCAAGATACTGACAATCAACCACAATCCCATCAGACTTGCTGCGGCAAATAGCGCATCACTCAACCACGACACCTGGCTCACCGCCGAATTCGACGAGATGATCGCGGCTCCCATAATCAGAGAACCGACCACTACGCTAAACGACAGGCGATTCGCAGAGGAATCCACCGTACGACGCAGCGAATCGAGTTCCTTAATGTTAAAGTTCCAATGCAACGTTTCTGACGTGACGCGATCGAGCAATAGCTCAATCTGTCGTGGCGATTGCAACGAAAGGCTTTTGAGATCCAGTGCCGTTCTCAAAAAAGTAGACAGTGGCGATTGCCCCACCAGTTGCCGTTGAAACAACTCCGTCATCAACGGACGCAACTGATCAGGAATATTGAATTCGGGGTCAAGAGCACGGGCAATGCCTTCGAGGTTCGCGATCGCCTTGGCACACAGCCCCAGGTTGCCGGGAATTCGCACTTTGTTGTTACGAGCTACCTGCAACACCTCATACACCAGCTTGCTAAAGTTTACCTCTGAGATCGTCATGCTGTAATACTGCCTGAGCAGGCGATCGAAGTCGTTTTCCAGGCGCACAAAGCTGATTCGGTTATCGGAGGGAGCCAGTTCCAGCGTCAGTTGAGCACAGCGACGCGCATCCAGACTGACGATCGCCAGAATAATCTCCAGCAAGATCTCCTGCGTACGCGGGTCAAGTCGTCCAATCATGCCAAAGTCGAGCAGAGCCACCTGTCCCGTTTTGAGATAGAACAAGTTGCCGGGATGCGGGTCAGCATGAAACACGCCATCCAGACAGATCTGTTGAAAGAAGGCTCGCAATAGCATGTTGGCAATTTCTTTGCGCTCAGCAGCGACATCGCCATTGTGATCCGCACTTTGAAACGTAGCAGAGAGCAGCGGTTCTCCATCCAACCACTCCATCACCAACAGCTTTTCAGTGGTCAATTCCCAGGCGATCGCCGGAATCACTAATTTCTCGGTATCGAACCAACGGCTCGTCGCTAAGTTCTCTTTAAGTTGCTTGGTGTGTTGTGCCTCACGGGTAAAGTCCAACTCCGATCGCAATGCCTGAGTAAATTCTTCTGCCAATGCCGTGACATCGTAATACTGCCCAAAGTCCGTTTGAGCGACCAGGCTTGCTACCAGGCGAATCAGGGCAATATCCTGTTCTACCACCTGTTCAATCCCGGGACGCTGCACCTTCAACGCGACATCTCGACCGTCTTTCAGGGTGGCGCGATGGGTTTGGGCGATCGAGCCTGCTGCCACAGGCTCAAACTGCACCGACGTAAAGGTTTCCTCTAGCGGTTGAGGCAATTGCTGCCGCAACACGATCTCGACCTCATCCCAATTAACGGGAGGCACATCGGCTTGCAGGGTGCCCAACGCCAAAATATAGTCGGGAGGCAACAGGTCTGGGCGAGTGCTCAAGAGTTGCCCCAATTTCACGTAAACCGGACCCAACTCCACCAAAATGTTTCGCAACACGGCAGGCGGCGGCAAGCGCGGCTCATCGGCTTTTAAGCCCGACAACAACCGCCGCATATAGTCCCACCCATTGCGAAGCAGGATCTCAAGGATTTCCCCTTGACGAGAACTGGTTTGAACAAGGCGACTAAACATGGGTGAGTCAAAAAAGAGGTAGAAGCAAAAATCAGTTTGCCTATCACCTCTAGCCTATAACCTGTGTCTCATTTCGGGGAATTTCCTGTAGAGAGAGTTTACAGCAGATCTTGATAACGGGGGTCGGCATGGAGTGCCTTCAAAACTTGCTTAATCTCCTGTGTACGGTCTTTTTTGACAATCAGTGTAACTTTGCCATCCCGGACGATCACGGTGTCATCTAAGCCAATGGTGACAATCAAGTCATCTTCATCGGTGGCGTAGAACAGTGCCCCTTTAGTGTCCAGACCGACGTGGCGTGCCAGTTCCACATTGGGGTTTTCACCCTTGAGCAGACGTTCGATCGCGTTCCAATCGCCCAGGTCATCCCAGGGAAAGGTCACAGGCACGACATACGCCTTCTGGGTTTTTTCCATCAAGGCATAGTCCACGCTGAGCTTAGGCAAGTTGGGATAGACCGCTACCCCTTCTTTTTCCAGTGGCTCAATAATTTGCGGCGCGTGGGTGTGCAGTTCTGCCAGGGCTACCCCTGCCTTAAAGATGAACATACCGCCATTCCAGCTAAAGCGTCCGCTGGCTAAAAATTCCTCAGCGGTGGGGCGATCGGGCTTTTCGGTAAAACGACTGACTTTGTAAACCGGAAATCCGCCAAAGTCGCCTGCGGTTTCGCCTTGCTCAATGTAGCCGTAACCTGTGGAGGGATAGGTGGGATGAATGCCGAGGGTGGCGATCGCGCCTTCTTTGTCTGCTAATTCAGCAGCGGCTCTCAGTGTTTGATGAAACAGAGCCTCGTCGCCAATCCAGTGATCCGCTGGGAAGAACCCAACAATGGCATCTTCGTTATAGCGTTGAGCGATTTCGAGCGTGGCCCAGGCAACAGCAGGAGCCGTGTCTCGCCCCTCTGGCTCGACCAATAAGTTCGCTTCGGGCAGATTAGGAAGCTGTTCTCGCACACCATCTGCGAGATGGCTGGCAGTAATGACCCATAACCCCTCCCAACCCCCAGAGAGGGCAAGCAGGCGATCGGCGGTGGCTTGTAGCAAACTCTTACCACTGCCATCTAGACTTAAAAACTGTTTGGGTCGGGCTTTGCGACTCAGGGGCCAAAAACGCTCACCTTTACCGCCTGCCAAAATTACAGGTATCATTGAACGCCTCAATCTAACTCACTTGGCTGTGCCCATCCTACTAGGGTCTACCAAATTTTCTGTTGATTTTGAACGGAACTTATCCATCACTTCATATCGCCTTTACGATCATTTCACAGCCTGTTGGTGATTTTTCTAGCTTTAGAGGGTTGTTTTAGCCATTATTCCCTGGCAATCGAAATACTGCTCTGATGCCAATTACATCCTGAATGCCCAAATCTCATCCTGTAGTCAGAGGTACATCTGTCACCTAAGAGACTGTCAATGGGCAAAAATCTTGGCTAAATAGTAAAGAGAAGATAAAAAACGCCGGGATTTTGTAGACGATCCGCGACTCAAAACACCCTTTTGAGCTGTTATGCTCTAGCTGGACTGTCATGAGGAGCACCAGGTTTGGTCTATAATCTCGAAGGTTTACACAGCTAAATAGTTCTAGAGAAAACGTTAATATAGCTAAACATTACAACCTTGAGGTGTGAAACGGAGTGGGAAGGTCAATACGTCAATCTGAGTTACAACCATCTGAATTAACAGTTCCTCTACAGCAGCCTGAGGTTGCTCCAGGGAGTGCTTCAGATCAGGCGATGCCAAGCCGTCTTTCCTCTGGAGAAGATGCTGCCCAACCTACTCCTGTTTCTCTATCTGTAACCCAACCTACCTGGTCAAAACGTCTGCTTTGGAGTGTAACGTTTTTGCTGGCGGCAGGGGTGTCTGCAAGCATAGGAGCAATGCTAACAATGATGACTCCTCTGCCCCCGTCGATCGCCCCTCAAGGAGAAGAGCAAGTTTCGTTAGGAGACGTGTGGCAACGAGGCTTTGGCTACCGCATCAGCCGTCCTATTAATGTGCTGGTGATGGGAATCGACCGCGTTCCCAATGTGCCCGATGGTTCGCCAGAGGTCTTTTCTGGCCGCAGTGACACGATGTTGCTCGTGCGGATTGACCCCGTTACAGAATCGGTCAATGTGCTCTCAATTCCTAGAGATACACGAGTTAGCATTCCAGAAGAAGGAACCAACAAGATCAACCATGCAAATACGGTGGGGGGTGCTGAGTTAGCAGCTCGTACCGTTAGTGCCAACTTTGATGGGGTCACGATCGATCGCTATGTGCGCGTCAGCACTGGAGCGTTTCGAGAACTGGTCGATCTGGTGGGTGGGGTGAGAATCTTTGTTCCCCAAGAGATGTATTACGTCGATAATACGCAGGGTTTGTTCATTGACCTGCAACCGGGATGGCAAGTGTTGAACGGGGAGCAGGCAGAGGGATTTGCTCGATTTCGACGCGATGCCACTGGAGATGTGGGACGGGTGCAGCGGCAGCAGCAGTTGATTCGAGCCTTGCGCGATCGCCTGATGGACCCGACTGTGCTTCCTAAACTCCCAGAGGCACTGAGGCTGGTGCAACAGAGCATCGACACCAATCTTTCGCTCGATGAAATGCTGGCTCTTATTAGCTTTGGCTTGGGCTTAGAACAAGACAACTTTAGGATGGTGATGCTGCCAGGTCGCTTTAGCACTCCCAGTGAGTATGTTGCTAGCTATTGGATCATGGACGAGGAGAAGCGCGACCAGATCATGCAGCAATACTTTCAGGTGGATTCTCTGGATATTGCGGCTGAACCCCGTGACCTCAATAGCTTGCGAATTGCCGTACAAAATGCCTCTGGCAATCCGGGGTTGGGTCGCGAAGTGGCAAACTACCTGCAAGAACAGGGTTTTGGCAATGTCTACGTGATTCAAGATTGGCCTGACCGTCAAGCCCAAACTCAAATTATCGTGCAACAGGGTGACTTGCAGGGTGCAGAAACTGTTGAGATGGTCTTGGGAGTCGGTGATGTCATTGCTGCCTCGACGGGTGATCTGGAGTCTGATTTAACGATTCGAGTGGGATCTGATTGGGCAGGACATACAGAAGGGTTATAGGCTAATAGGTAGGGGCGATGGCTAATTTAGCGTGCATTCACATCGCTGATAGACCTGTGAAAAAGCTTCTACTCCGTGGTTTTGGGTTTCTTCTTGTGTTGGCTCTGGCCTGCCTCTGGTTGTTGCTGAGTGCTACTCCTGTGCAAGCGGCGATCGACACGGTGAACTACAACAACGCTAACCTGATCCAACACGATTTCTCCCACGCTGATTTAACAGGTAAAGCCTTTGTCTCGGCTGAGATGCGGGAAATAAACCTGGAAGGAGCCGATCTAACAAATGCCATTTTGACGAAAGCGGTTATGTTGGATGCCAATTTAGTAGGCGCAAACCTCACAGGTGCTCTGGTCGATCGCGTATTTCTGGTTGGCTCCGATCTAACCAACGCCATTTTGGAAGGAGCTACCGCAACCCGTACCAGCTTCGATAATGTCACGATTACCGGAGCAGATTTTACCGATGCCATCCTCGATCGCTACGAGATTGCCCAACTGTGCAAACGAGCAGAAGGCGTTAATCCAGTAACGGGTGTCGCGACTCGTGACAGTTTAGGATGCCGGGAATAGGGAGGCGATCGAGATAGGGTGCAGGGGTGGAATCCCTGATCGCCGCAAGCCTTCACATCCCCTTTTTTAAGGGATGTGCGTAAGACTATAAAATATGAAGGAATGGCAGACTTACACCCCTTACAACCATTGCCTATCAAGGGATTGTGGTTGATCAACAAAAACCGTCAGGACGGGCTATACCTTTGACCAGGAGTACAAGCCCTGGTTAGAGAGCATCTTGCAAGCCGACCTCTAAAATCCAAAATCTAAAATCCAAAATGGTGTAAACCAATGGCTCCAGCAGTTGTCATTGAAAAATTACAGAAACGCTACGGACAGGTCGAAGCTGTCAAAGACGTCTCGCTGCAAATCGAACCGGGTGAAATCTTTGGTTTGTTGGGTCCCAATGGGGCGGGCAAAACCACAACGATTCGCTGTCTTTGCACTCTAACGACTCCCGATGCAGGACGCATTGAAGTCTCTGGCGTCTCTGTTTTGGATGAACCGAAACTGGCACGGCAACGGTTAGGATACGTGGCGCAAGAAGTCGCGTTAGATAAGGTGCTAACTGGACGGGAACTATTGCAACTGCAAGCGGCACTCTATCACTTGCCAAAAGCGATCGCCACAGAACGCATCGACAAAATGTTGTTCCTCCTGGGCTTGGGTGAATGGGCAGACAAGAAAACGGGCACCTATTCTGGCGGATTGCGGAAACGTCTTGACCTCGCTGCCGGATTGCTGCATCAACCGGATGTGCTGGTGCTGGATGAGCCGACGGTTGGGCTGGATATTGAGAGCCGTTCTGCCGTATGGAACTTTTTGCGGCAACTGCGAAGCGAGGGAACCACGGTTCTCATTACCAGCCATTACCTGGAAGAAGTGGATGCCCTGGCGGATCGAGTCGCCATTATCGATCGCGGGGTGGTGATTGCATCGGGCACTCCCTCAGAGTTGAAAGACCGGATTGGGGGCGATCGCATTACGCTACGAATCCGGGAGTTTACCCCCCGTGAGGAAGCCGAAACCGCTAAGACTCTGCTGGCAAACTTTCCCTTTGTGCAGGAGGCGATCGTTAACGAAGCACAGGGTAACTCGTTAAATCTAGTCGTTGACCCTCAAAGTGATGCCTTGCTAACCATTCAACAAGCTTTAAAGGAAGCAGGTTTGCCCACCTTTGGCGTGTCGCAATCGCGTCCCAGTCTGGATGATGTCTACCTCGCGGCAACAGGTAGAACGCTGTTGGATGCCGATCTCGCAGCGGCAGAAACTCGTGACTTGAAAAAAGAACGCAAACAAAACATGCGTTAACCCTCAGATCTCTAGCTTTTTCAAAAATCCAGGGATCTCACTGGTTTCCTTTACTATCCCAACTCAACAAAGGGTTGCCTCATGCAGAAACTTAGCAACGGCAGGGGTCACACTGGGTAGCGAGGGAACGGCAAAGGCAAGCTGTCTGAACTGTCGTGGCTCAAGTGACATCATGTGTAACTGGGAGCGATCGCTCGGTAATGCCATCTCCGGCACAATCGTGGCTCCCATTCCTTCTTGCACCATCACAAAAATCGTCCGCAAATCAATCACCTCACACTGGATTTTTGGGGTGATTTTGGCTTTGCGAAACATCGCTGTAATCAACGGTTTGCAGCCTGCTTTCGACATGATGAACGGTTCCTGTGCCAGTTGGCGAATGGAGATCTGCGAGTGTTGTGCCAGAGGGTGCTGGAGTGAAGTCACCACTAAAAACTCATCCTTTGTGATGGGAATAGTTTCTAGCTCATCAATCGGTAAAACGACCACACCAACATCCACCGCGCGGGTATGAATCCACTCCCGCACTTCATCATCGGTTCCCTCAAACAGTACCACCTCAATACCGGGATATCGCTGCCGAAATTGGCGCAACACTTTTGGAAGAAATTGAGCCGAGACACTGGGAAAGCTTCCCAAACGAACTTTTCCGGCTTCCAGTCCGACTGCGGCAGATGTTTCCTGATGAATATGTTCAACACAAGCCAGCATTTCTTGCGCTTGCAGCAGCACTCGTTGACCAATATCCGTGAGAAAAACACCAGTGCGATCGCGCTCCAATAAAGACACTTGCAATTCTTTCTCTAACGCAGCGACGGCATGGCTTACGGCAGATTGGGTCATGCCCAACTGTTCACTGGCGATGGTGAAACTTCGCATCTCTGCAACGGTAGCAAAGGCTTGAATCTGCGCCAGGGTGATATGAATTCGTTTCATGCATCAAATGCATCAAATCAATTTGACTCATGATTATACGGCTATTTAAGCTAATACCAATTCGATCGTTCAAGACTACCCATCTGACCCCTACTAACCTTCCCTTGACAAGTTTGCAAGTCCTCAACCCTTGTCACGACTAGAAGCACCCGTACTTGGAACCGATGCGAAGCGCGCCTTTGGGTTAACTCAAAAACCTTCTGCTAGGGGGTTTGGGGGAGGCAGTGGCGTCCCCCAATGGGGGTTTGGGGGAGAATCCCCCAATGCCTGGTTCTCAACCTCATTCTGGCGATAGGGTGTGACCCGTAGAAACAATTTCTAGAACTGCCATCAAACCCATATTGGAGGATTACACGATGAGCCGCATTGCCATTTTGGGAGAGTATGATCCCACCTTTGAGCCGCATATCGCAACCGATCGCGCGATCGCCCATTCCAGTGCTCAATTGGGCTGTGAAGTCGAAGCAGAGTGGATCTCAACGCCAGATTGCGATCGCTCCAAGTTGGCGACCTATGCGGGTATCTGGGTTGCACCCGGTAGCCCTTACAGAGCGATGGAGAAGTTGCTGGATGTCATTCGTTATGCCCGTGAAAACCAGATCCCCTGCTTGGGAACCTGTGGTGGATTTCAGCACATGATCCTGGAATATGCCCGCAATGTACTTGGGTTTCAGGAGGCTCAAAGCCAGGAGAATGATCCCTATGCCTCGCATCTGTTTATCTCAAAACTTGATTGCTCACTAGCAGGGCGCGAGATGCAATTGACCTTTACCAAAGGCTCGCAAATTGCCACGATTTATGGTTCGTTAACCGCTGTTGAACGCTATTACTGCAACTTTGGTGTGAATCCAGATTATGTGCCGCAGTTAAAGAGCCAGTCTTTGCAGATCACAGGTTCAGACAGTGAAGGCGAGGTGAGAGTGATTGAGCTTCCTGGTCATCCCTTTTTCATTGGCACGTTGTTTGTTCCACAAGCGCGATCGACGGTTGAGTTACCGCATCCGATTGTGACCGCATTCCTGAAAACTGTTCTTTAAGCTCTCCGGCTTCTCGAAAAAATTAGGGATCTAAAGGGTGATGGCGGGAACGCTAAGCGTAATTTCCTCTCGCTAAAGCCTCTCATGCCACGTTGCACTCTTAGCTTTCAGCCCGGTTATTACTACCACCTCTACAATCGAGGGAGTAACCGACAAAATATCTTTTTTGAGCGTGAGAATTATCTCTATTTTTTGCGATTGCTGCGTCGTTATTTGGTCGAGCAAATTATTGAGATTTTGGCTTATTGTTTGATGCCAAACCACTATCATCTGTTGGTGTATTGCAAAACGGAGCGTGTCACCGAAGGAATGCGATCGCTCTCACTGGCGTATACCAAGGCGATCAATTGTCGTTACAACCGAGTTGGAACCATCTTTCAAAGACAATATCAAGCTACCTGGGTTGATCGAGAGGTGTACCTTCATCATTTGGTGCAATACATTCATTTCAATCCGGTAAAAGCTGAGATGGTGAGGACTCCAGAGGAATGGGAGTTTTCCAGTTATCGTGACTATGCAGGACTACGGAATGGCACCTTGCCGCAAACACAAATGATTCGAGAGTTATTCGGCTCAGAGTTGGCGTATCAATCGTTTTTAACGCAACAACAATTGTCATCAATGGCGGTGGTGCGATCGCTCATGTTAGATGAGTGAGGCTTTTCAGATCTCCAACTTCTGCCAGAAGTTGGAGATCTAGGGTTTGCTACAGCTTACAAGTCTCAACGCGAGAGAAGAGATCCCAGCCCCACGAACCCAAATCCAGCAACGAAACCCAATCCTCTATCACAGGTAATTCTCCAGAAGGGGAAAATGAAAGGTTCTTCTTGAGGTCACGGTAGCTTACATAATTTCCCTCTATGCGCCATCCGACACGATCGCAAAACTTCTCCCAGATTTCGTTACCAGGATATTCGCCATCTAATTCAGCACCGCACTCGACGTAAATTTGCTTTTGCACACTAAAGCCAAACTTACCGTTACTGTATTTAACCCAGAGGCAATCGATTGTCTTTAGGTCAACACAGGGGAAGTTCAACAAGTCTCGGCTTTTAACCTGCCACCATCCTTTCTTACCGATGGCTTGCAGCATTCGCTTGGTGGTTTCCTGATCTGCTTCTTTCCAATCCCCTGCTTGCAGCAAATCGCGCAAGTAAGCATAGTCAACCCCTTTCTTAGATTCCAAAGGGATGTTATCACTGGATAGAATCCCCCTAACCCCCCTTATCAAGGGAGGTGCCGCAGGCGGGGGGATCTTTACGGCAGAAGGTGGTTTTGTCGTGATGGGGTTTGGTGCGACCTCGGCAATCACGCGATCGCTCAGTGTCTTAACCTCTTCGTCGTTCAGGTTCAACGTCTTTTGCAATCGCTCCAATCGACTCTGAGCCGCTTTGCTCAACGGATATTCCTGTTGCAGCATCGCACTCAAGGTTTGGGCATAGGTCTGATAGGGCTTGAGCGTATCTTGCTCGATCACCCCTGCCTGTTCTGCTGAGAGCTTTAAGCTATCTCGCAATCCATCCAAATAGACCCTGCTCACAGGCGAGATCATTCCTCCGTCTTCGCAGATGCAGTGCCGTACTTCGTCTCGATAGTGCGATTCTCCCTGCCCTGACTGTCGGATTTCTTGAGTTGTAGGGTCTTCAGGTGAAGGAGCAACAGTATCGCCCGTGACTCGCTGTTGTTGACGTAGTGCCCTCAACTGTTCTGCTGCGGCTCGAATGCCCTGAGCCACATTCATCATGGCTTCGTCCTGGTCATCCCATCTGGTAATGGGTTTGGCATCCTTGGGAAATGCCTGGAGTTTACCAAAAGGAGCACCGCTCCAATCTACCGGACGCAGGATCACCGGAATGACGCAGGCTGAACCGCTTTCATGCCGCTCCATCGCTCGTTGCAGTTCAATGCCCCAGCAATAGTCAGAACTGAGAAACGATGCGCTGATCAGTAACAGAATAATATCTGCCTGATTCAGATTCGTCTCGATCTCCGTTGCCCACTCGCTACCTGCTCCAATCTGGCGATCGTGCCATGAGGAAATCACGCCCTGGCGTTCCAGGATCTTCAGGTGTTCTGCGAGTTTGTCGCGCAGTGCCTCATCTTTGTGAGAGTAGGAGAAGAAAAGGGCGATCGCCTCTGACATTCCCAAGGTTATTGACCTGGAGTGAAATAAATTACTGATTTGAATTGTAACCGCTTGATCGATAGTAAAGCCTCCTAAAAATGGGACACTCACTTGTTAACCGCATCTCAAACGTAGTAATCAATACAACTAGAATTCTTGAAATATCCGGACTGAAAGATTTTTCTGGGAAGGGAGGAATAGTCTGTGAGCGATCGTTTCTACGGCTCGACAGAACTAAAATTTATCCTCACACCCTATGCCACTCACTACTCTTCAAACTGCTCTGCAAAGTCTTCCAGAGGGAGCACAAGAACCAATTGTTACCAGTCAGTTTGCAGGTCATTTTCTAGAAGCTTTGGGCTTTGCCAGCAATGAATGTTGTCCTGGCTACAACACAAAAGATAGAGGGATTGCCGACTATGCACTCCGCAAAAATTTAGAGAATGATATCTTCATCAATACTAAAACCAATCCCTATGTGATGGTTGAGTTGAAAGGAAGGCAAATTAATCTTAGTCCTAATTCATCTGCTTACAGAGATACATACAAACAGATTGAAGGATATTTGCTATCTGAAAACACTAAATCATCACAATGGGGTTTAATTACCAATTCAATTTATGTACAGCTATTTCGTAAACACGGAAGAGTGATTTATCCTGCGACTACTTGCCTGAAATTGAATCTTGATAATGTGGATGAAATTGCGAATTTTCTTCGAGATAAAATTCACCATCCACCTAGAGCATTAACAGTGGCAGTCTACAACAACAAAGGTGGAGTTGGTAAGACTACAACCGTCGTCAATCTAGCCGCCACTTTAACCCTAAAAGGAAAAAGAGTACTCATTGTTGACTTTGACCCAAATCAACAAGACCTTACCAACTCGTTAGGCATACCATTAAGCGACTGTAATTTTTACGAAATTCTCAATAATAAGAAATCAGACATTAGGACAGCGATCAAACCTTTCTCAATTCGGGTAAACGGGAGAAATAGTAACACAGAAATTAAGTTTGATGTGATCCCAGCCGATCGCAAGTTAGCTTATGAGATTGCTGAGATTGAACTCCGTAGAATGTTCAAATTTCAGCGATTATCTCAAGTCCTTAAACCTTTGAAGTCACATTACGACTACATTTTGATTGATTCTCCGCCTAACTGGCGAATTTTTAGCCAGAGTGCAGTTTATGCCTCTGATGTAGTCTTAATTCCAACGAAACATAACAACATTTATTCGATAGAAAATGCTGTCGGTGTTATTAAACAGTTTATCCCTGAGATTCAGGAAGTCCGAGATGATGGGGGCCCAATTGCATTGCCAATCTTTTTCAACGGAGAAAAGACAACAGAAACCTCACTCACTTTTGTGCAAAAAGAAATTAACAGAATTGTTGAAACGGCGAAAGAAGATGGGTTTGATTTATCTCCCTACTTCTTACCCACTTCTTTTCCTCAAGAACGCTCTAAAATTTTTGAACTCCCAGGTTTTGCCCACATTGCAAATGCAGCGTTTGCCCGAATTCCCGCTGTTTACCGCAATAAAACTATTTATGAATATTATGTGAACTTAGCAAAGGAGTACTTTTTGCAATGAGTAGCTTAACAGATATTGGAAATTTGATGTACCTATACCTGGATGAAATTTACCCAGGTAAAAGTACAAATACACCAAGGTTTTTAGTTAAGGCATCCGCTGATTTTCTAAAAGTAAAAGGCGGACACAATTGGGTTCCAGTGATTGTTAAAGAAACTGGAGAAGACCAGTATGAAGTGATTGGCAACGCTTTTATTTATGCTGTTGCTAAAGAAGCAAGATTAGAGCGGGTTTGGTGCATTATTGCCGACGCTAGTCAGGAAGCCGCTGAAATCTCTCAAGTATTGTCGGGTGAGGTGACTCCTAAAATTAACCTTTCTACGGCTTCAAGAGATGAAATTGAAGCTGCATTGCAATACTTAATTGATCAACCGGGAAGCGTGTTGAAAGGCATTAAACTTCCAGTTGCCGTTAACCGCATTGAAGAGGCTCCTCGCCAATATTGGAAGAATTTTGATCCGGTCATTGACTTGAAGTGCGGTATTACCAAAGGCAAAAAACTAGATGCCCTCAAACAGGTTTTTGTACTGACTCCACAACCCCTGCCTGACATTATTAAGGATGCAGAAATTCTCAAAACATTGACAACTACTGAACTGAAGGCGATCGCCAAAAAACGTGGTCTAACCGGAACGGCAAAGTTGAAGAAACCAGAGTTAATCGAGCTACTTAGCCAGTAACAGAGGGAGAGGCGATTACGGCAGTATCGGTAATCAACATAGCCACCTGCTTCCCAGCGAGAGAGCAATATGCGCTAGTCTAAAGACAAACGCGATAAATGTATCTTGCAGCTTAACAAACTGGCTTAAAAGGACTTGCAGATATGAGCCAAACGATTACCCCACCCCCCACCACAACCTCTGAAGCACAATTTAAGTCAGCGGCGATCGCCCCTCAAGCTTCTGGGGTTAACGAGTTTATTCAAGAAACCACTGCGCTAACTCGTCGTTTGTTCATTCAGCTTCAGCGTCGTCCCAGTACGCTAATTGCCGGGTTGATTCAGCCGATCATGTGGTTAGTCCTGTTTGGTGCGCTGTTTCAAAACGTGCCCCAGGGTTTATTTGGTGAGAGTGCCAACTATGGGCAGTTTTTGGGTGCTGGGGTGATTGTGTTTACCGCTTTTGGGGGTGCGCTCAATGCCGGGTTGCCCGTCATGTTCGATCGCGAGTTTGGCTTTCTCAATCGGCTGCTGGTGGCTCCCCTGGTGTCTCGCTTCTCCATCGTGCTGGCGTCCGCCATTTTTATCGCAACGTTGAGCATGATTCAAACGGCAGGTATCGTGGCAGCCAGTGCCTTTTTAGGTGCGGGGTTGCCTGACCCCCTGGGATTGGCGTTAGTTGTGACGATCGTTCTCCTGTTGGTGTTGGGTGTAACTGCTCTCAGCCTGGGACTCGCCTTTGCCTTACCCGGACACATTGAACTCATTGCTGTCATTTTTGTGACGAACCTGCCGCTGTTGTTTGCCAGCACGGCTCTGGCTCCCCTCAGCTTTATGCCCACCTGGTTGCAGTGGGTCGCCAGTTTGAACCCGCTCAGCTATGCGATCGAGCCGATTCGCTATCTCTACTTGCACAGTGATTGGGCATTTAATAGCGTGGTGTTGCAAGCTCCCTTTGGAGATGTCACTCTGGGAACGGCGTTGCTGGTGCTCATCGGGTTTGATGCGATCGCCCTATTCAGCGTCCGCTCTCTGTTAAGCCGCAGTCTCGCTTAGTTCCGGTAAACTAGTCAACATAGGGAGCAATTTTCCCCTGGTATCGTCTTGTGAACCAGCACTAATTCATCCTTTAAGCTGAAAGTCTATGAAAGCAGCCACCCACACACTCGCCAAGTATTGCCAGTCATTCAGTTGGACAACCCTGAGCGTACTCGCTTCGACCGCAATCACGGCAGGTTTTGTGATGCAGCCTGCTTCGGCTCAAGTCACGGCAGCGGATACCTTACAACCCAATCCACAATCTGGGGAATACAATGGCGACCCCTTCTCAAACAATGGGAACGGGCAGATGAACAGTGTCTTTGACCTGATTCACCGCGCCAGTCAGACGGGAGGTCGCACCATGTCAGAGGTGCAAGAAGACCAGCGTGAGACTATCAACTCTGAAGCAGAAGCCTTTCGTAATCGTCAACTGGAGTTATTGCGCGAAGAAAATTCATCCGAATCGTCTAATAACCCCAGTCCCTTCCGGCAAAATTAGGGATGTATGGCATCCGTTGACGAAATTTTAGACTTCTGGTTTGGTAACCCAATTGAGTCTTACAGCCAACGCAAAAAGTTGTGGTTTGTTAAAGATCTCAGTGTGGATCAGACATTACGCGATCGCTTCCTTTCAACTTACGAACAAGCCGCTGCGGGGGAACTGGATAACTGGCAATCGCAGCCATCAAGTTGTTTGGCGTTGATCATCGTCCTTGACCAGTTTCCCCGCAACATATTTCGCGGAGAACCACGCGCCTTTGCCACCGACCCCCAGGCTCGGATTATTGCCAAAGGGGCGATCGCCAGAGGGTTTGACCAGCAGCTAGAACCGATACAGCGATTCTTTTTCTATTTGCCCTTGGAGCACAGCGAAGACCTCGCAGATCAGCACCAATCCATCGCCTTATATCAAGCTTTAGTCGTTGACTTTCCTGAGTTACAGGATGGGCTGGAGTACGCTATCCGTCATCGAGATGTGATCCAACGGTTTGGGCGGTTTCCCCATCGCAACGCCATTCTCAATCGACCCTCCACGCCTGAAGAGATTGAGTTTCTCAAACAACCAGGATCGTCTTTCTAATCCGCCGTTGCATCGAATAAAAAACAGCACTGCTGATATAAGCCCTTTATGAGGCAGTGCTTTGCATTTGCCCGCCGAATTAAAAATTAATGGCAAGAGGCTGATCTACGTAGAGACGTAGGGGACTCCCACTCCTATAATGAACTGGCACAGCCATGAGGATACGTATGCACGCTGAGGGAGCGAGGGGTCAATTTGTAATTGGCATTGATCTAGGTGGAACTGCCATTAAGTTGGGGCGGTTCGATCGCACCGGACAATGTTTGCAGTCCCTCAGTGTGCCCACACCACAACCCTCTGATCCCAAAGTAGTGTTGGCTGCCATGGTCAAGGCGATCGCCCAACTTGACCCCAACGGTGAAAGTTTAGCGATTGGGGTTGGCACACCTGGCCCCGCTGACGTGACTGGGCGCATTGCCAGAGTCGCCATTAACCTGGGTTGGCAGGATGTTCCTCTTGCGGATTGGTTGGAGGCAGAGATTGGCAAACCCACGCTATTAGCTAACGATGCCAACTGTGCTGGATTAGGCGAATATTGGCTGGGAGCAGGGCGACGATTTCAGAACCTGATTCTGCTAACGTTAGGCACTGGAGTCGGAGGAGCCGTTATTTTAGATGGCAAGCTCTTTACAGGACGCGACGGCACTGCCGGAGAGTTGGGCTTGATCACCCTGGACTATGCCGGACCCAGTTGCAACAGTGGCAACGACGGTTCCCTGGAACAACATGTCTCAGTGCAAGCCATTCGTCGTCGTACCGGGCTAGAGCCAGAGGTCTTGGGGGCAAAAGCCAAAGCCGGAGATGCAGAAGCGATCGCCTTCTGGGAAACCTACGGCTGTGAGTTGGGCGCAGGAATTGCCAGTTTGATTTACATTCTTACTCCCGAAGCTGTATTAATTGGCGGGGGTGTCAGTGCCAGTGCCGAGTTCTTTTTTCCGTCGATGCAAGCGGAGATCGAACGGCGGGTTTTACTCAGTTCTCGCGATGGTTTGCAGTTACTGAGAGCCGAGTTGGGCAACCATGCTGGAATCGTCGGTGCTGCCAAACTGGCATGGCAATTTGTCGATGACTACCCCTCGACGCCTGTAGAGTCTGATACGGCTCGTGAACTGCACCAGACCCAACTGGCATACGTCATGGCATCCGAGATGAGCCAGTTTAAGGCAGGGTTTTTGGCACGCACGTCACATGAGTTGCGATCGCCCCTCAATAGCGTCATCAGCTTGCATCAACTGATCCTGGCAGATTTGGCAGACAGCCCTGAAGAAGAACGAGACTTCATTAATCAGGCTCACACCGCTGCTCAGAAGATGCTGAAACTATTGGATGAATTAATTCGCGTCTCTAAAACGGAGTACGGCACCGAGCAGTTTCAATTGCAGCCCTTGCAACTGGCAATGATGCTCGAAGAGGTAGAACGACTAACTCACTTGCAGGCACAAAATCGGAGTTTGCGACTGGAGGTTGAATTACCGAACCCCAATGTGTATGTCTCTTCTGACCCACGGTGGCTCCATCAAATTTTGCTGAGTCTGATCGACACGCCATTGTCCCTCATGCAGGAGGGAACGGTGCGTGTCACCACTCAGATTTCCTCAAAGGGCGATCGCGCCCTGATTCAAATTGAGGATGAACGCCCACCCCATCATTGGAGCGAACCCATCCATCTGCTGCAATCCCAGCGATCGCCATCCCTGCCTCTGACTGAACTGAAAGAGGCGATCGTTGCGGCTAACAATCACCCTGGCCCAGTGAAGTTTTCTCCAGAGTTTATGCTGCTGATCAACCAAACGCTGTTAGAGCTAATGGGCGGTCATTTAGAACTAGTGTCTATTCCAGTTACAGGTTCCACCCAGGAAATCGGCGTGACTTGCATTCAGTGCTCCATTCCTCTAGTCATGCAAGAGAACCTGTAGGGGTAGAGCAGTCGCTCGATCAGCCACGTAACTTCATCACGGCTCCTCTACTGAATGCTCTGCCCGTACACCAGAAATAATGCTTAAAGAACTCAAGGTGCAAGAGAACTGGTTATGAAAAAAACAACTCAAACCGAACAACCTGTGTTGTTGCCGAATGTCACTTGGCAAAAATTTGAGATGCTGCTGGCAGAGCTAGGGCAAGACCGCACCGTTCGTCTTACCTACGATCGCAACAAGTTAGAGATGCTCACGCCGCTACCAGAGCGCGATCGCTGCAACAAGTTGATTGAGTCCCTGATCCTACTGCTTGCCAACGAGTTAGGCATTTCGGTTGAGTCATGTTTGCCTCTGCTGATCAAAGGTAGTGAACAAGGGTGCGCGGTTGACGTGGATGGGGGCTACTACATCCAGTACCCCGTACCCGATGATGGACATCTTGCCGACTTACCTCACGACGATCCTCCCGACCTGGCAGTCGAAATCGTCATCACCAAGAGCACCTTTGATAAATTGTCGCTCTATGCAGAGCTTGGCATCCCTGAAGTGTGGCGTTATCTCACTCAGGCAGGAGACGATGTGCTCAACGGCAATCTGCTGATTTATCAGCTTCAGGGAGATCGTTACATTGAACATGGCAAAAGTGCTATCTTTCCAGGCTTACCCGCTATCCAGATCATCCAGTTCATTCAACAAAGCGATGCGATCGGTCTGGTACAGGCTTTGCAACTGCTCCGTGCCTGGATTCAAGAGAAGCAAGAGGGGAGTCGGGAATAGGGAGTAGGAAGCAGGGAGCAGGGTGTGGAGTGAAGGGGTAGAAGGTAGGATACCGCTTTCAATCAAATCGTTTAAGCCAGTGCGAGCATCCTGCTCGCAACTCATTCATCTTCAAGCTCAGCAACGCCAATTAAATAACCTGAGTTCGGGATAAGGATCTTGGCGGTTAAAACCGCCGCTACAAGAGCAAAACTGACCTGCGTCGGTTCAGCAACCCTTGATTTCCTGTAGTCCGGGCAGGCGGACTTAGCTCTCATAGCCGCGAATTCATTCGCCAGGTGTTTAATCCGAATTGACGTTAACGACGGGGCGATCGTTGGTAAGGGTGGGTTTTGCCTCCAACTCGATTACAGGGTACAGATTGGTCTGCTAAACCTGCCCGTACAGGTTGCAGATTTACGGCAGAAGGTGAAAGGGCAAGGACTTGAATTAGCAAATAGTACTAGAAAAAACAGTTACAATAATTAATAGTTGTTATATTGCTTAACAAAGCCTTCCCATCGTTTCATTCTTCTTTAGCCATCATGACTATCATCCAACGCTTGAAAGCCCTAACGGTGGCTACGTTTCGACCCAATCTGGCACCCAACTATCCTTCTCAGATTGCCTGGACTGTTTTACGAGTTGTTGCTGGCATCGTCATGATCCATAACGGATTAGACAAGCTGTCTAACATTGAGAGCTTTGCTGAAGCTTATGTCAAAGTCATTGGGCTTCCCTTCCCAATCTTCTTCAGCTATCTTGCTGGCTACACAGAGTTAATCGCTTCTCCCCTATTAGTGCTTGGTCTGTTTACCCGACCAGCCGCACTGGGGTTGTTTTCAACCATGCTCGTTGCCATGTATCACCACATTAAAGTGGCAGGCTTCAGCATCCCCTATTTGGAACTTTCCGCGCTCTATGCGGCGTGCTTCCTGTTCTACACGGTCAATGGCGGTGGATTATTCTCATTGGATGCGCTGATTGCAGGATGGCTCGATGCTGCAACACCAGAGGCTTCTGAACAGCAACGCCAAACTTTAGAGGCATCCTATCAAACGTCAGAAACCGTCTCTCAAAAATAGAGAGCATAAAGGTAGGTCATCCTCTCAGAGAACCTCTGACAAGCTCTGGAGATTCCTCTTGAAGGGGAATTGAGGAAGATCGAGCGCATTTTGGACTCTCATTTGAGATCTGTTTACACGGTAATTTATCAAGGGGGGAGCCAAACTCTAAAGGTTTGGATTCCCCCTTTTTTTGAGGCTACCCTGTACACACAAGTCTTCAACGGAGTGAACTGCGGGAAGCAGGGAAGAAACAGAAGCCTTGCCTGGAGGAGATTTAAGCCTCTTTTACAAAATTTGTTTCTTAGTACTGCTATTCATAGATAGGGTTTGGAAATAAAACCAGGGGGGTGTGGGGGCTGCGCCCCCAGCCAGGGGTTCCACCCCTGCACCCCAAATTCCCACCCTTATTTACGACGAGTTGTACTTAGGAATCTTCATAGCCCCTGCATCCCCCATTTCGGGGGACTTTGAGCCTTTGTTAAAGGCTTGACCCCACCAAAAGCACCCGTACTTGGAATCGATGCGAAGCGCGTCTTTGGGTTCACTGAAACACCTTCTGCTAAGGGGTTTGGGGGAGGCAGTGGTCATTGGTGTCAAGTTAAGAAACGGCAGCAATTGTCAAGGGGTAAGTAAATCAGGAATAAGGTAAAAATGACGATGTTGGGTTTAGTATCAATGGGCAACCCACGGAACGGCAATCCTGATTTACGGCGCTCTGTCAGTGCTCCTGGTCCGAGTAATGAGGAGCTGGAAGTTCGCTTGCGGGAGTATTTAACGCCTGGTACGTTTGCCACTCTCAAAAGGGTGCAGGACAAAGAGCGGAGCTTACGCGACCGAGTTTTGACGTTACCTGTGATGGTAGCGATTGTATTGAGCTTAGTGTATCGGCAGATGAGCGGACTGAGCGAGGTGCTGCGGGTTTTGGAGCAAGAGGGATTGATGTGGGTGGATGCCCAGCGCGTGACACGGCAAGCGTTATAAGAGCGACTGCGGACCCTACCTGCCCTGTTGTTTGCTCAATTGTTTGAGCAGGTTGTGCAACGGATGTCAGTGCAGGCGAATCCTGGAGTGGTTCCAGCTCAATGGCAAGCGGTCGTGCAGCAGTTTGGTGTGATTTGGCTAGCCGATGGCTCAACGCTGGAAGCGATTGCCCACAAACTCCACTCGCTCCAGGAGAATGTCCGTGAGCTAGGGGGCAAGATGATGATGGTGGTGGAAGCTTTTTCTTGTCGCCCTGTTGCCGCTTGGTACACAGAGGATGCCAACACCCACGACCAACGCTGGAACGATGAGTTAATCAAGCGATTGCCCAATGGCGGCTTGCTCATCTTCGACTTAGGCTTCTTCAATTTTGTCTGGTTTGATGCCTTTAGTGAGGCAGGCAAGTATTTTGTCACGCGGTGGAGACAGAAAACCGCAGGTCGCGTCGTTCAGGTCCTCGCTCAAGGTCCTCGCTATCGCGATGAGATTGTGCAGTTGGGTCTCTACCGTTCCAATCCGTGCCGTTACCCGTTACGCCGCGTCTCTGTGCTGTGGGGAACGACTTGGCATCAGTATCTCACCAACGTATTGGACCCCCAAATGCTCTCTGCCCAACAGGTGTGTGACCTCTATGCCCGCCGTTGGCGCATTGAGGAAGCCTTCCTACTCACCAAGCGGTTGCTCGGCTTAGCCTATCTGTGGGTCGGCGGTGCCAACGGCATCAAAATTCAACTGTATGCCACTTGGATGTTTTATGCCCTGTTGATGGACACTTGTGCCCAACTGGCAGTTGCCCTCAACCAACCCTTAGAACGCATTTCCGTCGAAATGGTCTTCCGCTCCTTTTATCATTTCAGTCGAGCCCGACAACAAAACCGAGCAGAGACCCTCATCCCGTTCCTGGTGAAATACCACCAGTCTTTTGGCTTGCTCAAAGCTCAACGCAAGCGACATCGATACATTGCTGCTCAGTCCCTTGACATCTGGGCTGAAACCTTAACTTGACACCAATGGGCAGTGGTGTCCCCCAATGCCTGGTTCTTGAACTCATTGCATCGGTTTTTCAATCTGGGGGAATTGATTTACCAATCTCCTTTTAAGATACAAAAGGGATTAAAAACTTCATTTGCAGATCACTTCTAAGCCCAAAATTTTTTTGTAAAAACCATCTCTTTTCTTCTTTCCTCTTATCCTTTAGCCTTTATCGTTCATCCTTGCTCATAAGCCTTTATCGTTCATCCTTTTTCCCTCTTAGTTTCTTCTCTTTCAGGTGTAATCGGTGTTTAACTTCCGTCGTTGGTTGGGAAAGCCACTCAGATTCTGGGTGATGGGGGCGATCGCTGCTCTGGTCACGGTGTTGAGCGGGGCGATCGCTCTGGCTGATCAACCGTTGTTTGTGGCATATCCGCCTGATGGGCATGAGACAACGGCTGCCAAAATTTTCCTGATTGGAACGGCTCCCCCCGACGGTGAGGTAACGGTCAACGGGCAACCGATTCGCCGCAGTCCTGCGGGACATTTTGCTCCCAGTTTTCCGCTGGAGATGGGCGACAATTTATTTACTCTGCGTCACAGTGACCAGGAGTTGACGATTCGGGTCAACCGCCAATCGACTGCACCCGTCACTCCAACGGGAACTGCCTTTGCAGAGGGGTCGCTGACTCCAGTCGTTGATATCGCCCGTTTGCCAGGAGAACCCATTTGTTTTGAGGCGATCGCCCCAGCCAATGCCACAGTCACGGTGACTGTAGGCACGCAAACGATTCCCGTGTTGCCGCAAAGCAACGCAACGGATCTACCTCCCAACTCAGCAGTGCTCACGGATCAGAGCCAACCGATTGCAACGAACACTGCCCAACCTTATCGGGGTTGTGCTCCGTTCAACCAGGTTGGTGATCTAGGGCAACCCCAGTTTCAACTGGTGTCGGGTGGTCAGACCATTCAGCAAATGGCTCCCGGTCGAGTGACGATCCTTTCACCAACGAACCCAACGGTGATTGAAGTGATTTCAGCCGGGACGGCGCGTACAGGACCCAGCACCGACTATTCTCGTTTAACCCCCCTGCCTATAGGGACAAGAGCCGCTGTGACCGGGCGAGAGGGAAACTGGTTTCGACTCGACTATGGAGCCTGGATTCGGGGCACTGATGTGCAAGTGGTGCCCAACGCCGCTTTGCCTCAGACGCTGATTCGCGGAGTCACGTCTCGCCAGGTTGAAGGCGCGACGGAGATTGTTTTCCCGTTGCAGGTGCCCGTCCCCGTGACCGTACAACAGGGCGATCGCACCTTCACACTGACCCTGCACAACATCACCGCTCAAACCGACACCATTTTTTTGAACGATGACCCCCTGATCGAACGACTCGATTGGCAACAACCCGCTCCCGGTAAGGCGCAATATACTTTCAACCTGAAGTCAAATCAGCAGTGGGGTTACAGCCTGCGCTATGAGGGCACCAGCCTAATTTTGAAATTGCGGCATCCTCCCGTGCTATCGGGGCGATCGCTTACAGGAGCTACTATTCTGCTCGATCCGGGGCATGGTGGCCCTGAAGATTTAGGAGCACGTGGACCCACGGGATACCCCGAAAAGGATGTAGCTCTGGCAGTCTCACTGCTGTTGCGCGATGAGCTAATCGAACGGGGAGCAACAGTTGCCATAACCCGCACAACTGATGTTGATTTACCTCTACAAGATCGAGTGAGTGCCATTGAGCAGCTAGAGCCGACGATCGCCCTCAGTGTCCACTACAACGCCTTACCCGACAGTGGCGACGCAGAAAACACCGCTGGAATTGGCACCTTTTGGTACAACACCCAGGCACACAGCCTTGCCGTGTTTCTGCACAATTATCTGGTGGAAAAGGGCGATCGCCCCTCCTATGGGGTGTTTTGGAATAATCTCGCCCTGACGCGCCCCACCATCGCCCCATGCGTGTTGCTCGAATTGGGATTTATGATCAACCCCAACGAGTTTGAGTGGATTGTTGACCCCACCGCTCAACGTCGGTTGGCAGACACGCTGGCAGATGGCATTGAGGAATGGTTAAAAGGTTGAGAATCCCTGGCGTTGTCAGGACAAAATCAACGCGATCGCAATAGCTGTCGTGCTTCGGTTAAGTTGTCTTTAGCAAACGAATAGTTTGGGTCAATTGCCAGTGCCCGCTCATACTCGGCGATCGCTGCCTCTAGATTACCTTGCTGCTGAAGGGCATACCCTAAATTACTATGAGCTAGAGTGTGAGCACTGGTAGGGACACCTGATTGATCAGGCAAACTTAAGGCACGACGATAATTGTCAATGGCTTCGCTCAGGTTGCCCTGGTCCTCTAACGCTAATCCTAAATTGTTGTAGGCAAACGCATTGCCTGGATTCAGTTGAATCCCCCGACGATAATTGTCAATGGCTTCGCTCAAGTTACCCTGTTCCGCTAACGCATTTCCCAGGTCAATGTAAACAGGAGCATAGTCTGGGTCAAGTTCGATCACCCGACGATAGCTGGCGATCGCCTCACTTAAATTCCCCTGGTTGTGCAGAACCAGTCCCAAGCCATAATGAGCATTGGCATAGTCCGGGTCAATTTCGGTAGCACGGCGATAGTTGATGGCTGCTTCGCTCAGGTTGCCCTCTTCAGCCAACCCCAACCCTAAAGCAAAAAAAGCATAGTCATAGTTGGGGTCGAGTTGAATGGCACGGCGGTAATTAGCGATCGCCTCAGTCAAATTCCTCTGGTCATACAAGGCATCCCCCAAAGCAGCATAAGCATAGGCATAGTTAGGGTCGAGTTGAATGGCACGGCGGTAATTAGCGATCGCCTCAGTCAAATTCCCCTGCATATGCAACGTGCTTCCTAGTCCGCTGTAAGCGTAGGCATAGCCTGGATCAAGTTGAATAGCACGTCTAAGGGTCGTGATGGCTTCACGAAGATTGCCCTCGTCACCCAATGCCCACCCCAACCCGGCATAAGCATAGGCATCATCTGGGTTAAGCTCAATGGCACGACGGAAGTTTGCAATTGCCTCAACCAGATTTCCCTGGTTATACAGAGCATTCCCTAAGCCACCATAAGCAAATGAATTGGTTGGGTCAAGTTGAATGGCACGGCGGTAATTGGCGATCGCCTCAATCAGGTTGCCCTGTTCGTAGAGGGCATTTCCCAGATTACTGTGAGCACTAGAATCGGTGGGATCGAGTTGGATAACCCTGCGAAAAATCCGTTCAGCTTCTTGATAATTGCCTGACTCGCCTGCTGCGATACCTTGCTGATATAAATCATTAATACTTTGAGCAGCAACAACAGTAGGAACTGAAACCAGAGAGAGGGTGAGCAAGAGGGGAAATAACCGACGCAGCATATGGGTTTGGATGGAAGTGTCGAACGGGTTTATCGTAATCCTTGGTCAGCAAAAACTAACCTTAGTTTAGCCGAGACACTCCCAATAAGAACACGTCAAGAGAAAAATAGATTTAGAACTAATAATTGAACCATCGGAATGAGTTAAACCTCTCCTAATCAAGAGACTTACTCTGTATTAAATGTGTGGAAAACTGGTTAATTAAAATTTAGTCTTAACAGCGAGAGATCATCATCAAACGTATCAATTTGATTTAACTCTCTTACTTTTCTAAGAATTTCATCTAAGTCAGAAGTATCGTTTACCGTTGTGAGTAAATGAATGAAGTGGTTTAACCCCCAGGCATCCATATCTGTTTGATTAAAGTCATAAATACCATCACTAAACACATACAGTGTGCTGTTTACCGGAACATCCTGACGCTCACTACTGTAGGTCGTATCGGCAACCATACCAATAGGCAACCCAAAGGTTCTCAACTGTTTAACCTGTGGGGTTGTGTCAGCGGTAGGTGATACTAAAACTGCTGGAGGATGCCCTGCACTGGCGTAGGTTAACTGACGTTTTGCATGGTTATAAACCCCGTACCAGATGGTGAAATATTTGTCATTTTGGCTGTCCATTTGGAAGGTTTCATTTAACACCCGCAATACGTCATGGGGTTGATAGAAATTAGCATCAGGTAAGGATTGCGATCGCAACAAATTCAACACTGTAATTGAGGGCAAAGCAGCCCCCAAGCCATGCCCCGACACGTCCAACAAATACATGACTAAATAGTCTGGATCGAGCCAGTAACAATCAAAACAATCACCTCCCAATTGTCGCGACGGAATAAAGCGCGAATGGAGGGATACTTTGCCTGTAAAGGATGTTGGTAGAAGAGATTGCACGTAGGTTGCTGCCTCTGCAAATTCGGCTTCTAAAATCTGCTTTTGTCGTTGCAGATCAATGTTGACCTGATGAAGGCGTAACCCTGCTCTGACCCGGGCTTGCAATTCGCTGATCTCAATGGGTTTAGAGAGAAAATCATCTGCACCTGTATCCAACCCTTTGACTCGATCCTCCAGTGCTCCTCGTGCAGTCAACAAAATAAAGAAGGTAGCCGAGAGGGTTGGTTCAGCTTTGACCAGGCGACAAACCTCTAACCCATCAATAATGGGCATCATCCAATCACAGATGATCAACGCTGGACAAAGTTGTCGTGCTAGAGTAATCCCTTCTTCGCCATTAGTGGCTTCTATGACTTCATAGCCGTGAGTTTTGAGCGATCGCTTGAGAATCAACCGAATCGTTGGGTCGTCATCAATGACGAGAATTTGAGCCATGATTACTGCATCATTATTTAAAAGTTCATAATTGATTTGTCTTAGACCCTGATTTTTTAAATAGTTATGCTTAGAGAAGCTAAATTTGCTGTTGGGTAATTGATAGGATTGAAGCTACAAAGGAAAGCAGTAGAGTTCAATTAATAATCCCTCAGCGAAAGGATTTTGTAAATTGCAATCACCTTTGAAAGCTCAACTTCGCGCTAATACCGATCTTCATGCTCTGGCTCAAGTTTTAGCATGGTTTGATCAATTTAACCATTCCATGATTCCACATCCAGTCTGGTTGCAGTGCCAACTTGCGCTAGCAGAAGGGTTTACAAACGCAGTTCGTCATGCCCATAGAGGTCAACCGAACGATACGGCGATCGACATTGAAGTGACGATTTCAGATGGTTGTTTAGAAATCCGAATCTGGGACGTTGGAGCAGGATTTGACTTGGAAAAAACCCTGGCTAAGTTGTCGCAAGAGGTGAATTATGAAGCCGAAGGAGGACGAGGTCTGAAGTTGATGAAACGGATGGCAGATGTATTAACCTACACTCGAACGGATGATGAACGAAATTGCTTATTAGTCATCAAGAAATTTTAGGCTAATTGTTAATAGATAGCGATTCAATCAACTCCTCTAATTGCTTTAGAGCCTGTTCCAAGCTCTCTACGAATGGGTTGATGGTTGTTATTTCTTTAAAGAAAACCTGCTCTTCTAGTAAGTCGGCTGTAGTTTGAATTGATGTAATGCCCATATTGGCACTCGCTCCTTTAATGTGGTGGGCAATTTGTTTGATTTCCAGGAAGTCCTCAAGGGCGATCGCTCGCCTCAACTGTTTAATTTGAGTGTGAGTATCAGTCGTAAAGAGTTGGAGTAACTCTAACTCAAAGGCAGTGTTGCCATCAGCAATTTGGTGAAGATGCGCCCAATCTATCATTCGTGATTAACCGTAATCCTTGATCCAGATCTTGTTAACTAGATGCAATCAATTCAAGTTTGCTTGCATGATGACCACTGTGTCCCTACTCATCTGCAATCAACCAGGCAAACAGTGCCAAAATAATCGCGAGATTGCCCCATCCCGGTAAGCTAAACCAGCTTAAAACGTGTTGAACTACGGATATAAAGTCCACAAATAGCAAAGTCAGGAATAAGCTTACAGCGAGTAGAAAAAACTCCATTATTGATGATTGTTTGAGTAGTGGTATAAACCTGATATTCAGAACTACTGATGATCTATTTACATACCAGAACCGAAATTTCTGGAAGAATTAGCTGATTGAATAGCTCTCTAAACTGTCTTGCTGGATCTCAGACCAACAGTGATTATCCTTCGTATTCACTATTAATCTCAATATCTAATGTATCCTCATCAATCACAACATACAAAACATTAGGACGACAACAGACCTGGCAATCCTCCACATAGGATTGTTGCCCTCCGGCACTCACATCCACAAAGGTCAGGTTAGGCTCACCACAATAGGCACAACTAAACTCGGCTGTATTTTCCATTACTACGAGGTCGGCTTACTTTAATCATTATTGTCAGTTTGATAATTCCAAACAAGTAGGGTTTTAGTGAGGATTTGGTGGGTTGTGATCTGTTTTTTATCCCACAAAATGCTGAGGTTGACCCACTTTGTTAATGCCTGGTAGACGTTAATGCTTGGTAGACAAGGATGCTAGTTGCGATCGATGTAGCGCAGCTTCTACAGCTTGTTGTTGGTCGCGCCGCGTGATCCAGCGGTGGTAAGTGCGGGTATGAACCGTAACCGAGTGCCCCATCATCCGGGCGGCGACTGTATCGGGTAAGCCAATGTGGATTGTTCGCACTGCCCAGGCATGGCGCAGGTCATAGGGGGAGAAGGGCAGATTGTACCGCCGAAATTGCACGCTAACTAATTGCCCAATGCGTTGCAGGGTGGTTTGGGTCAGATCTGTGTTTACTGGGGGTAACTCAACCTGGCGCAGGTTGAATCGCTCCACCCAATCCGGGTAAAAGGGCCACACTTCATGATGTCCTGTTTTGGTCGTGTCGAGAACTTCAATCGAGGCTTCTCGGTTACCCTGTTGCAAGGCAGTGTAATCGCAAAAGAAAACCTCATGGTTTCGCAAACCATAGGTTGCCATGATGCCGTAGACAAATCGCCAGGTTGGGTTGGGGATGGTGTCGTAGACAGCCAAAATTTCTTCATCGGAGGGCAGATCGCGGGCTTGGGTTTGGCTCACGCCATAATTCCCCCAAAACGATTTCAGGTCGGTGGGTAACTCGATGTCTAAAAAGCTGGCGAAGGCTCCCAGAGCAGTGCAACAGATTTGCCGACTGCGGGAATTAGCCTTGGTGGCTTGAACGGTGGCGTAGATTGCTTCTGGCAGACTCAAGTTGGAGCGGGACTGGGCGATCGCCTGTAGTTTTCGTAAATAGGGTTCATAGGCGGTTGTCCAGGTCGCTTTAGCCGAAGCGGCTTTGGTGCGGTGAGACTGTGCCAAAAAGTGTTGCTGGAAGGCTTGAACCTGTTCTGCCAGATCCATCTGGTTGAGCCGTTTGCCTCCGCCCACCATCAGATAAGGTTTCCAGCTAAAGGTATTCTGAATGAGTTGTGCAGCAATGATCTTGGCTTCTTGCTCTGCTTGTTTCAACCCAGTGGGCGTAGCAGGAAGGTTGAGGCTGAGCCGTTGTTGATGGGGACGCAGGCGATCGCTACCCGGACGAGGAGGCAACGTTCCCCGCAGGCTCAACTTTTCACCCCGACGTTCGACCTGCAAGCCTAACTGTGCCGATTTGAGGCGTTGATTGATCTGCAAAATCCGGGTGTCAATGGAAGATAAATCCGTCATGAAATGTTGAAAATGGAGGTTAGATAGGGCTAAGTTTTAAGGTGAATTTAAGCTATAAACAACTCTAATAGGTGTGATAGAGTCTTTGCTGTTGCAAGATGTTTGCAATAGGGTTTCCATTGTTAAAATTATTGAAAAATATTAAAACGCTAGGGAACGTGTAATCACTATGGGTCGTTTTGGGGTTTTACTGCTCAACTTGGGGGGACCAGATCAATTGGAGGACGTTCGTCCATTCCTATTTAATCTGTTCTCTGACCCAGAAATCATCCGGTTGCCTTTCCCATGGCTGCAAAAGCCCCTGGCATGGTTTATTTCGACCTCTCGCGCCCGCAAGTCGCAGGAAAACTATAAGCAGATTGGGGGCGGTTCTCCGTTGCGCCGCATCACGGAAGAGCAAGCCCAGGCGTTGCAGGAAGCCCTGAAGCACAAGGGACACGACGCGCAGGTTTATGTGGGGATGCGCTATTGGTATCCGTTCACGGAGGAGGCGATCGCCCGCATCAAGCGCGATGGCGTTGATCAACTCGTGATTTTGCCCCTATATCCTCAGTTTTCGATTAGCACGAGCGGTTCTAGTTTTCGGTTGTTAGATGACCTCTGGAAAGAAGACCCTGCGCTGCAAAAGGTGGAGCATACGGTCATCCCCTCCTGGTATGACAGCCCTGGCTACTTACAGGCGATGGCTCAGTTGATTGCCCAAGAGTTAGACCAATTTCCTAACCCCGATGCCGTTCATATTTTCTTCAGTGCTCATGGTGTGCCTGTGAGTTACGTTGAGGAGGCAGGTGACCCCTATCAGCAAGAGATCGAAGCGTGTACGGCGTTGATCATGCAGACGCTGAATCGCCCTAATGCGCACACTCTGGCGTATCAGAGCCGTGTGGGTCCAGTGGAGTGGCTACAACCCTATACAGAGGATGCGATCGCTGAGTTAGCTGCTCAAGGCGTTGAGAATCTCTTGGTCGTGCCCATCAGTTTCGTCTCCGAGCACATTGAAACCCTCCAGGAAATTGACATCGAGTATCGAGAAATTGCGGAACAAGCTGGAATTCACCATTTTCAACGGGTTCCGGCACTGAATACGCATCCGGTTTTTATTGAAGATCTCGCCAATATGGTTGTAAATGCCCTCAACAATCCACCTGTGGGGTTGAGTACCGTGATGCGACCTCAAAAGCAAGTGAAGATCTATCCACCAGAGCGATGGGAATGGGGCTTGACTACGACTGCTGAAGTCTGGAACGGACGTTTAGCGATGTTGGGCTTTATTGCGCTGATCATCGAGCTAATTAGCGGACATGGTCCCCTTCATTTCGTTGGGTTGCTTTAGATTGGGCTGCTTTAACTCAGTCGGTGGGTGGAGGTACAATGAGCCACCAATTAGATCCATCCGCTTAGGCTACTGAGATGTTGTCTCACGTTAAATTCGATAGGCAGAGGTTCAGGGTAATTGCGCTCGATCTATTAGCTCCTCTGTTGCTGATTCTCCTGGTCGTTTTCGACATTCCGTTTGGAAGGACATTTGAGTTCGATAACGACGAAGGCATCAACTTGATGAAAGCATTTCTGTATTGGAAAGGTATTCCACTTTATACAGAAACCTGGAATGATCAGCCACCGCTATTAACAGTTATTCTGTCAGCTTGGTTCAACATTGTTGGGTCATCTGTCGTTGCAACCCGCCTGTTAATCTTGGGGTTTTCAATTCTATTAATTGGGTCTTTTTATCAAATTCTAAAGGACAAATTAGGTAGACTTCCGGCTTTGTTAGGTAGTCTATTTCTAATGCTGTCATGGTCATATGCCAAGCTCAGTGTGTCTGTCATGATTGGCTTGCCATCGCTGGCGTTGGCAGTTCTGTCGGTCTACATTCTGACGTTATATCAGCGATATCATCACAAGATTTTGCTGATTTTGTCGGGGGGCTTATTAGCCTTATCTCTACAGGTGAAATTATTCACTGTTTTTCTGATTCCACTTGTGGTCTTACTGATCCTAATCCCGGAGCAAGCGATCAAAAAAGCAGATCAAGATAAGCAAAATAGTTTGTCTTCCGTTATTAAAAAAGTGGCTTTATGGTTAGGAAGTGTGGCTATCACTTACCTGGCAATCGGTGGTTTATTCAATTCCATTCACTACGATCAATTGTGGCAATCACACGTAGAGGACTCCATCAAAAATCAATATGATGCAACAAATGGAGTGCCCTATTTACTATCGATTATTCGTAATGATTTGGATTTAGTTGGACTGGCAGCGATCGCCACGTTATCCCTGTTTCTGCAACGCCGTTGGGCAGACTTGTTTCCGTTTGCCTGGTTTCTCACGGCGTTGTTGCTCCTGCTTAACCATCGCCCAATTTGGTATCACCACTACCTGCTACTATCGATTCCGCTTGCCTGGTTAGCGGCGTATGGAGTCGCGATCGCAGTGGAATTTTTCCGTCAGGCAGAATGGCGTGATTGGATGCAATCTTTGAATGTCAAAAGGATTGTCATTCCAGGGGTGGCACTGATTTTGATGGGGGTGGCGATCGCCTCGATCCCCGCCAAGATTGCCAGTCCCTGGGGCAGACCTTCATCGCAATGGGAGATCGTGGAAATTTTGGAGCAACATCGGGATCAGACCCGATGGGTGTTTAGCGATCGCCCCATTATTCCGTTTTATGCGGCGTTACCTGTGCCGCCAGAAGTGGCAGTGCTATCGAACAAACGCCTTGCTGCTGGCAACTTCACCTATGACAATCTGCTGGAGGTATTGCAGACCTATCGCCCGGAACAGGTTGTGTTAGCCCGCCGCACTCAAGAGATTAAAAGCCATCGGGGAATCTATCGATTTTTGCGGCAAAACTACACGCGAACCTACGCGAAAGCCTACTCCAGATCAGACCCAACGGCGATCGCAGAGCATTATCTGATCAAGGATCTGCCACAGGGAAGTTAAAGGAATTCTGAGAACGGAGAGGGAGGGATTCGAACCCTCGGTACCTTTCGGTACACTCGATTTCAAGTCGAGCGCATTCGACCACTCTGCCACCTCTCCAGGCTTTCCTATCTTAGAGGATATTAATCGATTTGTGAAACTTGCCTCCAACCGATCTTAAGTTGATGCCAGTTCCTCCGTCTCTTCAACAACTGGGAAAGGTTGTTGATGAAAGATCTGTTTTGATTTGATAGCAAAGTCTTGATTCAGCCAGACCAGTGCCACTTGAAACACCAACCCATTCTTGAGCGTGACAATCGTAAAGTTTCGCAGGCAATCTTCTTCAGTAGGAATAATGCGTGGTACACAGGCAGCATTGACGTAAACCGTGCCTTTAGAATCCACATGAACCGCCCGCCGAAATTGCAGTTTGGTGTGTCGTAACTGGTGGTGCATATGCCCAAACGCCACTAGGGGAACCACTTTACCCAGTTGGCGGGTTTCAGCGATCGCCTCTTCAAAGTCAGGATCACCATGATCACCGCCAATCGGTTGCCAATCCTTACCACAGGGATCTTCCGGTTGGTCGCCTAGCCCCGTTGGCCCACAGTGCCCCAGATAAAGGATGGTGTCGGATGCGGTTTGTTGAGCGGCACCCACAATTTTCTCAACGGATTCTTGAAAGCTGGTTACACCGTAGCGATCGCGGTAAAACTCATCATGTTTCCAGCTTGAGCCACCCCAGCTAAAGGGACGCGCCCCTACAACGCTTAACCCCAGGTGAGGCAAATCCAGTTTTCCATAGCCCACATGCGCTTCGCCCAGCAGATCCAACTGTTGCTGCACCCGATCTTCAACGGTGCGATCGTAGGGGCACTTGCTTCTGCCCCAATCGGTTGCTGTGTACCAGGCGTCGTGATTGCCCAAAATAGCTGCCTTGGGAATTGAGAGATTGGCGATCGAGCGCACCAGGTTAACCGCTTCGTTACCAAAATCGCCCACCAGCAACACCAGATCGACACCGAGCCTCTTCAAAGCACGTTCATCGTCCCGATCCCACTGGTCATGAACATCGCCAACCACAGCGATCGTGACAATGTGATCCTGCTGCTCGGCTTCCCGTTGATTACTCATACCTGTTTGTTTGCACGTCCTTTTCCAGAATAGGCAATTTTGCTAAACGGTGCTTACCTTTCTGGGCATAGCAACGGCAGAAGGCAAGTAGATAGGAGCTACTTGAGATAATATTTCTTTGTCATAGAAAATAACTAAGGACTTGACATCCCTTTACAGGACTTGTAGTATTTGTAGTATGAATATTACAAGCTTGATTTTAAGCAATGCCGGATAACTGATTTCTGTCGCTTCCCTGTTAGCTAATCGTGGAGATGCTCAGGAAGCCCTGAATCAGCCAAAGATCATCCCTGCACCAACTTCTCGGAGAAGCGATCGGCATGGGTCAGCCCCCAACTCATGCTCCGGCACACTCTTAAAAACGATAAAGGATGAGGGATGAAGGATAAAAGCCGAGCTGTTTCTTAAAGTCTAGCTTTATTACTTTTGAAACTTTCTTGCCCTCATCCCTTATCCTTCAGCCTTTATCCTTTAGCTCTCTTGTTGCAACTCCTCCAACCGAGCCAGTACCTCAGCACTGTGAACGGCAGGATTGACTCCTAAGAATCGCTCACGCAGGATGCCCTGTGGATCAATGATGTAGGTGTGTCGCAGGGAGGCAACCCCCAACCAGGAACCGTAGGCTTTGCTGACGGAACCGTCTGTGTCGGCAAGGAGGGGAAAGCGCAATCCTTCAGAGTCACAAAACTCAGCATGAGAATCGACATCATCGGCACTGATGCCCAAAATTTCAGTGTTGCGATCGCGATACTTTGGCAGGTCTTGCTGAAACCGACGCGCCTCAAGTGTACAGCCAGAGGTAAAGTCCTTGGGATAGAAGTAAACGACGACCCATTTACCCTGATAGTCGCTGAGGGAAATTTCGCCATCCCCAACATTGGTGGGCAACGTAAACGCAGGCGCAGGTTCATTAAGTGGGGGTTGGGTGCCGCCCAACGCAAACGCCGGGGCGATCGCTCCTAGAGAACAGAGAACAGCAATGCAGCCAATCCACACTGCTTGTAGTAAGGCACGACGACTCAGCATAGAGATTTAAATGTAAGAGAAATGTTGCGAAATGTTTCAGCAACTTTAATGTACCACTCGCCAAGGCTGCATCGTCAAATGAAACTGGGCGTTGCTGGATGTAGGTATGATTTCCAAAAACTGACTACTGCTGTACGGACGTTTCGCGAAACGCCCCTACGAAATTCATACGTTGGATCAGCAATCCCGAAACTGCGTATTGTCTTACCAACAGGCGACTCCTGCCTCCTGACCTTTGCCTCTTGATTCCTGACCCCTGCCTCCTGACCATTAACTATTGACCATTAACTATTGACCATTGACTATTGACCATTGACTCCTGACTCCTGACCATTAACGACTCCAAACTCCTTCAGTGCAGGCAAAAAGTTACGGTGTTCGTGCTCTGAGCGACTGAGTTTAATCAAAGCAAAGCGTTGATCAGGGGCGAGCATTGCCCATTGGGGTTGAGACAGAGAAACGCTGAGTTCCGTGGCTCGCTCTTGCACGCTTTGAGGAATGGTGGTGGGATCATTCCACGCTGGAACAGGATCGATCGCCAAGTCGGTTGCGATTTCGCCTGTCCGGTCTTGAATGAGATGTTGCAGAGTTGCTCGATAGGCTGCAATGTCCGCTTCGTTGTCACAGGGGAGATCAAGCAGTTGTTGGCGATCGCTTACTGTAAATTGGTTCCACTGAGGAAGTTTGAGCTTGATACCGCAGGTGTCGAGCTTGAGACGCACTCGCATAGGAATACACCGTAGAGAGTCGGCAAAATCTGCCTCAAATTGAAATAAGTTAGACGACTGAGACGGTTCCATGAGCGATTAGATGGCATGGATTTAGGTAATTTATTTCAGGTTAAATCGCTTTGGTCTGATCGAGTGCAAATCCATGGAGCCAACGAGGAACTGCTTCTGATACCCTTTGGAAGTGATACGCTTCAAATATCATTCACCACAACATGATTTATGAACCGTCCCACAGGGGTCACTATTCTTGCGGTGCTCCAAGCAATCCTGAGTTCTATAACGTTAATCATTGGAGTTGGGGTTCTGGTCTTTAAAGACCAGTTTCTACAGATGTTGGTTGAAACCCCTGAATTTCAACAATCGGGTGAAACTATTCCCCCAGAGGTTCTCTCTGGAATTGCAACCTTTACGGGAATTATTGTCATCATCAGCGGATTAATTGGTCTGCTGTTAGCCTATGGTCTATTCAAGCTGTATGGTTGGGCGTGGATTGTGACCCTTGTCTTTCAGATTTTGGGCATTTTAAGCAACCTGTTTGGACTGTTCACCGCGCCGGCAAATGCTGGGTGGACAGTCATTCAGTTGGTGATTTCTGGCGTGATTGTCTATTACCTGCTACGACCACAGGTCAAACGTGCCTTTGGGCAATAGCTCGTTCTAATAGACATCCATATATTCGTTAGTTTCCCAATCGGTGAGATGGTCGTGAAACCGAGCTAGCTCAAACTGCTTGACTGTGCTGAACAGGTTGCAGAAGTCCTGCCCCAGCATCGCCTGCATCTCAGAATCTGCTGCCAGTGCCTCTAAAGCCGCATCCAACGTCTGCGGGAATTTGGGCAACGAGGGATCGTCTTCACTGGGACCATCCACCATGGGCTGTAGCTCACGCTCATTCTGAATTCCCAGAAGTCCTGCTGCCAGTGTTGCCGCTGCCGTTAAGTAGGGATTGCTAATGGCAGAAGCGGCTCGCATCTCCAGGTGCGTGCCTTCGTCGCCTGTTGCCTTGACGCGAATCATGGCAGAGCGGTCTTCGATGCCCCAACTGATATTGGAGGGAGCAAAGGTGTGAGGTTTGAGGCGACGATAGCAGTTTGGGGTGGGTCCAATAAATGGCAACATTGCCGGAGCATGGTCAAGAATGCCTTGAATAAAAGCTCGTGCAGTTTTGGAAAGCCCATGTTCCGCAGTGGGATCTAGAAAGACGTTGGCATCGGTGTTGCGATCCCACAGGCTGAGGTGGAAGTGGCAGCAGGAGCCCGACATCCCAGCGAAGGGCTTTGACATGAAGGTGGCATGGTAGCCCAACCGATGAGCAACTTCCTTAACAGCATTTTTGAAAGTAAAGGCTTTGTCTGCGCCCAAAATACCTTTTGACGCACCGTAGTTGATCTCAAACTGGGAAGGCGCGTATTCGCAGTTGTGAGTGATGATATCTACGCCTGACCCCCGCAGGTATTCCAGGATTTGATCGATTTCTGGAACGTATTGGTTACGGATGTGGTTGAAGATGTGTAAGCCATCGAAGATGGGTTTTTTCTCAGCCGTTAACAGATAAAACTCAAACTCGTGACCCATCATCACGTCGAACCCCAGATCTGCTGCTTTTTGCAGGAGGGTTTTGAGGACATAGCGGGGAGCCACGGTGAGGGGTTCTTCTCGGCTCCAGTAGGGGTCGCAGATGACTTTGGCGGTGTTGTCGAGCCAGGGAACTGGGGTGAGACTGTCGAGATCGGGGAAGATCAGATGGTCGCGATATTTGCGTTCACTGTGGTAACCGGAGTTTGGTACGACCATTGAAGCTGTATCGAGTGCCAACGTGCCACCGTAAAAGTTCAAACCTTTGCGGGTGTAGCCTTCGACCTTGTCGATGGGGATGACTTTGAGGCGAGAAACCCCGTGTAGGTCGGGCAACTCAAACCGGACGTACTCAATCTTCTGTTCCTTCAGTTGCGCAATAAATTGGGCGATCGCATCTCCCCCATTGACTTGTTGATCCTCTCGTAACTCTCCGGTTGGCACCATTTCCATCACCATGGCGATCGCTCCTACTGCAACTGCGCTACTAGATCTCTAATTGAGACTCCTGCAAAAAGTTGAGTTGTTGAGTATCGAAGGCTACCGTTGAATAGTTATTTCTGACTCAGGAAGTGAACCAGTGGCTCAAACACGGGCACTAAATCGGGTTGACTCACCACCAGCGTAGGGAACGATCGCTTGCCGTAGTCTTGTCCCGGTTTGAGAGGAAAGATGGGTTCTGATTCCAGGGGGTGCCATACGGCTCCGGCAGCTTGTATGATTGCCCAGATCGCCGCGATATCCCAGATTCTAGGGGTGGCTTCCACACCGCCCAACGTCGCTCCGGCAGCAACGGTTAGCAAGTTGTACGTGGCAACTCCCAACATCCGGATCTTACAAGGAAAAGGGTTTTTCAGTACGGCGATGCTGCGAGCACAGAGGCTAAAGAAATGGTTGGGGCTGATGGCATCCGCACTGGCATGAATCGGCTGACCATCCAGAAAGGCTCCGGTGGGCCCGGTTAAACCGGAATCACCATACCAGAACCCGTGAAAGGACTGACCCAACGGGGGCAGATGCACATAGCCAAACACGGGAGTGCCGCGATACAGCAATCCCAGGGACACCGCCCAAAGAGGTAAGCCACGGGCAAAGTTAGTGGTGCCATCCACCGGGTCGATAACCCAGCACCACTCCGTATCTGGAAAGATGTGAGCCACTTCTTCACTCAAGACCCCATGCTCTGGAAAGGCAGTGGCGATCGCCCCGCGTAGCTCTTCATCTGCCCACTGGTCGGACTGGGTGACTAAACTACCATCGGCTTTTTCCGATGCTGTTGCCTGCCCAAAGTCCTGGAGCAGTTGCGCTCCCACGCGATGGGTCGTGGTTTCAGCGAAGGTGAGAATATCTGTCCAAAAATCAGCCATCCAGAGTCCTTATTTAATCCATTTCAGCTTCGAGTACAGTGGCGATCGCCTTTTGTGCATTGGTCTGGAACTCCTGCACGTTGACCCGACGCAGCAGCCAGATTGCCAGCAGCATCACCGCCGCCTGTGCGCCAAAAACCACCGAATATGCCAGCACTGGATTAGGGGTTAGTTGCCGACCCAGATCTAAAAATGCGCCTCCGGCGATCGTAGACATACCTCGTGCCAGGGCTTGCGCCAATCCCCACGCGCCAATAAACGTGCCTGCGGTTTCCGCTGCGGTTAAATCGAGCATCAGGGTCACCGCTCCAGTTGTGGTTACACCGGATGCCAAGCCAAACACGAGCAATGCTGCAATCAGGGGAGCCGAGTTTCCGGTAAAGCCTGCCAACACTACCCAAATTAGGGAAATGGTTGTCAAAATGCATCCCCACTTGGCGGTATTGCGTTTACCAATGCGTGGAGCTAACAAAAAACCAGCACTACTGATGCCGATTAACGTGCCAATACCCCAGAAAGAGGTGAGCATTGCCGTGGAACCAATGGGCATGTTGAACACATCGGCTCCGTAGGTTTCCAGGACAGGGTCTTGCATGAAAAGCCCCATTGTCATGGCAATCAGAAACGTGAAAAAGACTTGCGTTTGGCGGTTAGCTGTCAAAATGCGCCATGCTCGACCAAAGGTAATCTGGTCTTTGTTATGCACCTGACCCACCCGCAAGGCATAGCGAGAGTAAGTCTTCTCCACGTTCCAGGTGGCGATCCACGCTAAACCAAAGACCACCAGCGGAATAATCAGGAATAGACGGTTAATCGCCGCCTGCAAGACTTCCAATGGGGCATCCAGTCCGACTCGTCTGAGCAAAATACCGATGACAATGCCACCAATGCTGGTTCCTGCGATCAGCATTGACCAATCCACCCCGACGATGCGAGAACGGTCTTCTTCATCAGTGACATCCACCAGCAAGGTTGCAAAGGGAGTCGAGGAGGCACTTACCGCCATGCCATATAGCGCAAACAAAACGGCGAGGAGGGCAGTCCAGGCATAGGTGACACCTGTCCATCCCTGGGTTTGCAAATTGCTCCCGACCTGCCACATCACCTGCACCGCAATAAACGCAATGATTGCCATAGAAGCTGCGCCAATTAATACATAGCCTGTGCGATGCATTCCCCACAGAGGTTTGGTGTCAGACAGTTGCCCAAACCAGACTCGTGCCGGAGCCACAAACAGAGTCAATGCCAGAATGACCGTGGCGAGGGTTGCGGGCACTCCTAATTCTCGGATCAAAACCCGGTTGAGCACCCCAAACACCATGACTGACATCATTCCCAGACCCAGTTGGAATAGCCCTAACCGAAACATGGTTAGTAACGTTGTTTTGGGTATTTCGCTGAGGGTATTGGCGCGTGGTAGGTTTGTCTCTGAATTACCGATTGTCATGGCGAAATCCAACCTTAGAGCGATCGCTGTGAACAGTCTTCTCCTTCTTTAGGATAAAGGTTGAAAGGCACTGTGGTTAATTGCCCCTGAAACTCAGGAGATAGCGATACACTGAAGAATATTAAGTTGTGTAAAGCTTGACCCATGCAAACCCTCACTCTTGGCGCAACCGGCCCTACTGTTCCCCCGCTCTGCATCGGCACCTGGGCATGGGGCGACAAACTGTTTTGGAGCTACGGCAAAGATTACAACGCTGACCAGCTACAGGGGGCGTTTGATGAGGCGATCGCCTCTGGTGTGAATTTTTTCGACACGGCTGAAATCTACGGCTTTGGTGAGTCAGAGAATCTGATCGGACAGTTCATGCAGCGATCGCAGCAACCTGTCTACATTGCAACTAAATATTTTCCAGTGCCGTGGCGGTTTACGGCAGATGCCGTCGCCGCTGCCCTCACCGCCAGTCTGAGACGGTTGAAGCTGCCCACGGTGGATTTGTATCAGGTACACCAACCCTTCGGCTTTCTCATGTCGCAGGAAACCTTGATGAATGCCCTTGCCGATGAGGTGAAGCAGGGCAGAATCAAAACCGTTGGGGTGAGTAATTATTCCGCTGCACAGATGCGTGAGGCACACGAGTTGCTGGCGAAGCGGGGCGTTCCCCTGGCGGTGAATCAGGTGCAATACTCTCTGCTGGCGCGGCAGATTGAGCGTAATGGCATCCTGGATACGGCTCGTGAGTTAGGTATTACGATCCTGGCTTATAGTCCATTGGCGCAGGGTTTGCTGACGGGCAAATACACCGCTGAGAACTATACTGAACCGACAGGGGCGCGTCGCTTAAACCCCCGCTTTAGCCAGGAGGGATTAACGAAACTGACTCCGGTGCTGAAGGTGTTGCAGGAAGTGGGCGATCGCTACCAGAAAACTCCTGCTCAGGTTGCCCTCAACTGGTTGATTGCTCAGGGCAATGTGATTCCCATTCCAGGGGCAAAAACGGCAGAGCAGGCACGGCAAAATGCTGGCGCAATGGGTTGGTCAATGACCGATGAGGAGAGAGCACAAATTGATCAGGTGACTCGCGATTGGTAGCGATCTCTGACTTCTCGAACCAACCGGAGAGCTAGAACTTACGAGCCATAGCCAGAGGCGATCGCGTCTCCAATATTTTATTTGGAGAGAGATAGCCATCCTATTTGATTCATGAAGAAGTCTGAGATATGTCAATGGTCAATGGTCAATCGTTGCTGGTCAATCGTCAATGGTCAATCGTCAATGGTCAATAGTCAATGGTCAATAGTCAATCGTTGCTGGTCATACACAAATGGCGAATGCCGAATGCCTAATGAAAGAGTAGGTTTCACGATCGATTTAGGACTGCTATAGCTTTTGCCGGAAAGCTTAAGGCAGAGGCAATGGCTCAAATCCTGATGCTGGGGAAGCTTCCTGACTTGCCTCTGCCCCATCGAATGTGGCTACGGCTATAGATCCGTGATATAGCTGGAGAAGGCAGAGAACGGGCAGCATTGCAGGAGTCAGACGATGAAACTCTTCACGGATTGGGGGTTTACCAGACAAGGATGGCGGCAGGGGCAGCGAGGTGAGTATTGGGTAGTGGCGCAGGCTGTGCTGTTCATAGCGATGTTTTTTGTGCCTGTCTATCAACCTGTGCCGATTTCCCTGGAGCCAGTGGCACGGTATGTCCTGTGGGCGATCGCCCTTGCTCTGGGGCTATTTGCCCTGATTTTGCTCCTCAAAGGCTTGCTCGACCTGGGTAAAAGTCTGACTCCACTTCCCTATCCCCGTGAGGATGGTCAACTGGTGCAAACGGGAGTTTACGGCATCGTGCGCCATCCCCTCTACAGTGGTTTGATTTTGGGTGTTCTAAGTTGGGCAGTGTTTAACCTCAGTTTGTCTCACGCGATCGCCTCTCTGGTGTTCTTTGTCTTCTTCAATGCCAAAGCCAATCAAGAAGAACAGTGGCTCAGTGAGAAGTATCCGGACTATGCGGCTTATCAGCAACGAGTTAAGAAGTTGATTCCGTGGGTGTATTAAAAGCAGTAGTTGGAGGGGTGAAGGCTGGGCCACGCCCCGCAAGGGGGTGATAGGTGAACCGTAAAGACGTGATGATGGAAGTTGAGGAAATATTTCGGCAATTCCTATAGCATCTTGCCCGCGAGCGAGACGCTCGCACTTCTATGACCAGATAATTGTTTAACCTTCGTTATCCCCCACTCCCTTACCCCCCACTCTCCACTCCCTCACTCCCCTACTCCCCCTCACGGCAGATGAAGTTTCTGTATTTCTTGAAAGAGGCGATCGCTCACTGCAATAAACTTATGTATAATTGCTTAAGAAATGAAAGGGAGTAGCTGCTGGTTTATCAGCCCATCTGAATCAACATACTGGGGATGACCCTGGTTCAGATGACAGAGCTACTACTGGATGTTGAATCATTTGATTCCTGCCAGTAGTCTCTGGAAGCGAGACTTTCACTGAGTCCACAGTTGGGTGGGCTTGGTGGAGTGTCAGCCAGCACCCTCATCAAGTTCGCCCAAAACGCCACGTTATATTTGGGGAGAGCTTTGAGGGAATGCTAACTGCTTTTACGGCTGGTCTTTTGTTAATTACGGTGTCGGAGTTGGGCGATAAAACGTTCTTTATCGCGGTTGTGTTGTCGATGCGTCACTCACGCTGGCTTGTCTTTACAGGAGTTGCAGCGGCACTGGCAGCGATGACGATACTATCCGTTGTGATGGGACAGGCGATCGCGTTTTTGCCAGCGTTGTGGGTTGACATTGCCACCATTGCCCTGTTTGCCATCTTTGGTTGCAAGTTACTCTACGATGCCAGTCGTATGCCAGATAGACCGGGTGTGACGGAGTGTCAGGAAGCTGTTGAGATGGTAGACAAATCCATCATCAATCGCCGGAAGCAACAGTGGGGCGTTTTTGCGGAGGCGTTTACTCTGACGTTTCTAGCCGAGTGGGGCGATCGCACCCAATTTGCGACGATTGCACTGGCAGCGGATCAGTCGGCTCTGGGAGTAACGCTGGGAGCGATTTTGGGACACATGATCTGTGCGGCGATCGCGGTTCTGGGGGGATGCTTGATTGCCGGACGCATTTCAGAACGCACAATCACGGGTTTGGGAGGTGCGCTGTTCCTGTTATTTGCGGCGATCGCCTGGGTCGAGTTGCAGTGGGTTTAGGCCGATCCTGGCAAAACCAAAATAGCGTAGGGGCATGACATGTCACGCCCCTACACGATGTTGATATATCAATCTGAATGCGATCGGAAGTTAAGCCGCAGCTAACCCGTAAGCTGACATCCGCATGATGTCGCGAGTGGTAAACCCGATGTTGCTCAGAGCTTCGCCATAGCTGATCATGAAGTCTTCAACTAGGGCTTCTTTTTCCATGCCCAATTCATGAGCATCGTGCTCAACCTGGTTCAGCATGCGCCATACCAGAGGTAGGTTTTGGCGGTTTGCCTCTTCCAGTTCTGCCTTAGACTCTTCAAAGTTGGCTTTCAACCACTCTTCCCCAAAATTGAGGTGGAGATATTCGTCTTTGACAACACCCTCTGTGATCTTGCGAGCAAAGTCATCTGCTACAGGGATGTAGATGTTGTAAGCCGAGATTGCAAAACACTCGATGATGAGGGATTGAATCAGTAAGCAAGTCACAATTTTGCCAGTCGCTGCCGCTTCCTGGAAGTTGCGATGCAAATCAGCAAAAAACTCACGAGCAAATTCCATATCTGGATCGACTTCTAAGTTCCGTCCACAGGCTTGAAAGCCCTTCTTGTGACGGCTCTCCATCTTAGACAGGCTGATCAGTTGATCTTTGTCATTTGGAAGAAGCTCAGCGAGACGCTGATAATTTTCAAAAGCTTCTTGCTCGCCTTCAATTACAATCGCATTAATTCGACTATAGGCGTCTTTGTAGGCTTCACTGCGAAAGTCAATATCTGAGATAACCTCAAGCTGCGGCATAACTCCATCGTCTCCTGGCTAAAAATGTGCCGATTACGACAACACAAAAATGGCTAGATATTCCTATATTTCTAATCTATACCCTACTGGGTGTAAGCAGAAATTTACAAGCGGTCTGAACTTATCAAACTCAATGATTTCTATTGCCCATTTCAATACGTGCGATCGCGGCACCCTTCATCTATGAATGTTAATGCTAACACTCCACCAGACCTTCGTGCCGGAACAAACCTCTCAATTCCCTGGCAGGACTGGCTCAGTCTCGTTTTGCTGTGGGTTGGGGCTGGGGTGGTGTTGCTTCCCTTATTCGTTGTATTTCTGACGTCGTTGACCCCCTCCGGTATGGTGTCTAATCTCAATGTTGGATCAACCACAGGCTGGACATGGGCAAACTATCGCGAAGCCTGGGAGAGGGGCAACTTTTTGTTGGCATTTGCTAATTCAACCCTCGTGGCACTGGCAGTGACTGCGCTGCAAATTTTGACCTCAGCCCTAGCGGGATATGCTCTGGCTCGGTTTAAGTTTTGGGGACGGCAAGCTGTTTTACTGATTGTGCTGGCGACGCTGGTGATTCCCTTTCAACTGCTGGTAATTCCGGTCTTTCTGGTGCTGAAGTGGGGACATTTGATTAATACCTATGCGGCTTTGATTTTGCCCACAGCCGCAAATGGCTTTGGCATTTTCCTGATGCGGCAGTATTTTCAGACGATCCCAGTGGAGTTGGAGGAAGCCGCAGCGATCGACGGGGCAAATCGGCTACAGATCCTCTGGCGGGTGATGTTGCCGCTGGCACGTCCGGCTCTGGTGACGCTGTTTCTGTTTACCTTTATTGCCGAATGGAACGATCTGTTCAAACCTCTGGTGTTTACCACTCGACCTGAGTTGCGGACAGTGCAGCTGGCTCTGGCAGAGTTTCAAGAGCAATTTACCAACAACTGGTCATTGATGATGGCAGCAGTCGTGATTGCAACTATTCCCGTTGTGGTGTTGTTTTTGGTGGGGCAACGGCAATTTATCCGAGGCATTGCTGCTACTGGGATCAAGAATTAAATCTCCTATCCCTCTAGTTCAGGCAGAATCTGTAGGCGAATCGTGCGGGAGAAGCTGTTGCCTTCGGGGTCACCCAGTTGCAATTCCAGAATGTTGCCGGATAGGGAGCCGAGACTGTTGAGGAGCGATCGCAAATGGGGAGTGCTGGCTCCGCTATCCAGGTAAACCCGCTCTGAAAGGTTATTGAGTCGCTTCCAGGTGGTGTAGAGTTTAGCCATCAACTGTTCTAGCTGAGCGGCATTGTTTACCAGATCAGCAGTTGAGTTGAGACAGCCAACCCGCAACGCTTCCTCCAGAGCAGACTCCAAATCGATGGCATTTTGGTCTAAGGTTTGCACCTGAGCCGCTGCGCTGATGTATTTAGCAAGATAGCGGGCTTCGGCAGTGACTTGTTTGAGGGTGTCTACATCGGGGTTCTCAGCGACTTCTTCCTGCAAGAAGGTCTGGTGGGCAGGGGGCAGTTTTTCCAGTTCCCGCACAAAGGGAGCAACGTAGCGCGTAGGAATGGTGTTGTTGGCTGCTTTTTCTTTAAGCTCGTCTGGCAATAAATCTGATGACATGGCAACCCACTCATCCGAAAGTTGACGCACCTCACGCCGGGTAATGCGATCGCCCCGGTGCGCGGCATCACTGACCATCTGTTGCACTTCTGGGGCTGATTTGGCGGTTTCTACAAAGGCGCGTTTGCTGAACTGGTTCACGTCCTCCGGTTCTAACATACCCCCCTCTATTAACGTGTCAGCACTGTCTGCCAACTCAATCAGCGAGTAGGCTTGGCTTTTGCTAATTTCTCGATCTTTAAGCCAGTTGAGAAACCCCGTTCCCCGACCGTCGCTACTGCGCTTTTCGCGATCGCGCACGGTTCTCAAAATCCGCCCACGCCAGATGTCTGTCTGGAGATCAAAGCGATCGCACACCAACCAGGCAGTTTCAATCTGCTTTTGAAACTCATGCTCTGAAATGTCTTCGTCGTCGGGATCGGGCAGTTGAAATTGCAGCTCTAATTCTGGTTCTACGCCAGCAGGGGTGATATCACGGGTAAATTGAGTTGCAACCATTCCAGCATTCAGAAAAACAGTCGCATCATTATGACATGAAGGAGAAGGATAAAAAATGAAGGATAAAGGATAAAAAATGAAGGATAAAACTTAGAGGATAGATGGGAACTTTACTCCCTATTCCCCACTCCCTATTCCCCACTCCCTCTTATCCTTCCTGTAATCCTCTCAACCGAAACAGCAGAAACTGAGTAATTTGGTCGTCGTTGAAGTTGTTGTCACTGGCGACAATGAGACTCCGGGTGCCATCGGGTAGTTGTGGTCCTAGAGTCAACCCCTCCAGGTTGTCGAGGGGAATGTCTAGAGTGCTCAGGTCAAGTAATAGTTGCTTGCGGATGGGTTGGATGCCTTCAACATCGCCACTGAGGGTAGAAATGCCGGAGATATCGGTTGCTCCACCCGTTGCCAGTTGAAAGATTTTGGCATTCAGCCCGCCGATCCCATAAGATCGCTCGATGCTAAGGAAATGCCCTGCCTGATCGAGGGTGAGAATCTCGGTCAAGCCATTGGCGATCGCCCCTTCGGGGAGTGGCTCAACGAGATACAGGTGCTCGGAAATCAGCGTGGAGCGTTCGTCCCCAACCAAATAGTGCAGAAAACGAGAGCGAGTCGGCTGTGGTTCTGTCGAATCTGGGTCAGGTTCTGCAATGTCTTGTAGCAAGGCTGACTCATTGGCAGCAAATAGGCGAAATGGCTCTAACCAGGTAGGGCTATAACCGCCCGGATTGAGGGTCAACCCCTCAAAGCCCAGGTTGTCTTGAATTCCCTGTGGTTGATCATCCACGGTTTTAGGGGTGTATCGCTCTGGAATCTGGAGGCTTCCCTTGTACTGCCCCGTGGTTAAATCAAACTCCTGAATGAAGGGACTCACCCCATCACGGGCAACCCCTTCACTAGCAATAAATACGGACTGGCGCGGCGAGAGGGCAATGCCTTCGGGGTCAAGGCTATTAGGAGAATAAGTTGCCCCGGTTTGATCCTTCAGGGTCGTAACGCCTGTAATTTCTACTCCGTTAAAGCGGGGTTGCCCTGCCTCATCTGCCCCGATATCCAGTTTCAGAGTGTAAAAGCGGGCAGGGTTGATGCTGCTGCGATCGTCTGATACCGCATAGAGGCGATCGCGCTGGCGGTCATAGGCGATTCCAGACAAGCCTCCCACGGTTGTGTTCTCAAAGGTGTCAACGGGCAACTCGTACGCACCCAAAAAATCTAGCGATAGATCGAGAAAGAGCCGATCTTCTGCATTGACACGCGGTAAGGCACAACCTGTGAAGCAAAACAACAGCAACCCTAGCGTGAGTAGCTTGAGCAGAGATGGCAGACGACGCAATGGCATAGCGAGGGGGGTAGAGGGGTAGGGAGTAAAGGGGGGAGGGCAGAGATGCAATTAATTCTGCACTCAAAGAGGCAAAAAAAAGACCCTTACCAAAGATGGTAAGGGCATTTCAAGCCGAAAAAAGGAGGCGATCGCTAGAGGATGTAGAGGATCAGGAAGAGAACGATCCAGACCACATCCACAAAGTGCCAATAAATCTCGGCAGCTTCTACGCCAAAGTGGTGTTCGCTGGAGTAGTGATCTTTTTTGAGCGATCGCACCAACACAGCAGCAATTAACCCGATTCCACAGAGGACGTGTAACCCGTGAAAGCCAGTTAATACGTAGAAGGTGCTGGCAAACAAATTGGTTTTTAGCCCAAACTCCAGGTGGCTATATTCGTAGATCTGACCCGCCAGGAAGATCGCCCCCATAATAGCGGTCAATCCAAACCAGAGACGCAGTCCTTTAACGTCATTCTTTTTGACCGCAACATCTGCCTGGTGGATCACAAAGCTACTGGAGATCAGAATCACCGTGTTGATGCCGGGTAACAGCAACTCTAGTTCTGGGGTTCCCTCTGGAGGCCAGATTGGTGCAACGAGGCGAAACGTGAAATATGCAAGGAACAGCCCTGCGAAGATCATCGTTTCCGCAATCAGGAAGACAATCACCCCAAACAAACGGTGGTCTGGATGCGCCTCATGATGCGCGACGGTCGCCTCGTGGTGATAGTTTAGTGCCGTCTTGGTTGGATCAATGGTTGAACCTTGCATAAACCTCAACTGTGATGAGTGGACTACTAAATCCTTTGTGAGACAAGGGGCTTAAGCTCCTTGTTAGAAGTGGGAACGCAGTTTGAAGGACCCTGCATTAACTGCCTGCACGCGCCTCTTCAGGAGGAATAAAGCCAGGTGGCGATTCGACGTTTGTCTCTTGTTCTTCAGCATCGACTTCAGGGTTGCGATCGCCCATTCCATAGTCATAGGGACCACTGACCAATACGGGCGTTACCTCAAAATTTTCGATGGGAGGTGGAGAGGTTGTCATCCACTCCAGGGTCAAACCGCGCCAGGGATTGTTACCTGCCTTCTCGCCATACAGCCAACTCCAGACCGCATTCACCAGGAAAGGAATGGTAGATACCGCCAAAATGTAAGACCCAACTGTACAGATCATGTTCAGATCCGCAAATTTGGGGTCATACATGGCAACACGACGGTTCATCCCCAACAAGCCCAACTCGTGCATGGGCATAAAGGTGAGGTTCATGCCAATGAAGGTCAAGACAAAGTGAACAATACCCCAGGTTTCGTTCACCATACGTCCTGTCATCTTAGGGAACCAGTGGTAGACGGCAGCGTAGATGCCAAACACACTGCCACCAAACAGCACGTAATGAATGTGTGCCACCACAAAATAGGTGTCGTGGACGTGGATGTCAAAAGGCACTGATGCCACCATGACTCCAGTGATGCCGCCAATGACAAACATCGAGATAAAGCCCAGTGCAAATAACATCGCACTGTTGAGGCTGATTTTGCCGCCCCAAATTGTGCCCAGCCAACCAAAGACTTTGATCCCTGTTGGCACCGCGATTACCATCGTCGTGATCATGAAGAACATCCGCAACCACGCCGGGGTGCCGCTGGTAAACATGTGGTGCGCCCACACAATCAAGCCCAAAAAGCTAATGGCGATGCTGGAATAGGCGATCGCCCGATAGCCAAACAGAGGTTTGCGGGAATGCACTGGCAAAATCTCAGAAATCGCACCAAACAGCGGCAAGATCATAATGTAAACCGCTGGGTGGGAATAAAACCAGAACATATGCTGATACACAATTGGGTCGCCGCCCCCGGTCGGGTTAAAGAAGGCAGTTCCCGCCAGCAGGTCAAACGCCAACAAAATCAATGCGCCTGCCAATACAGGAGTGCCAATTAAGATCAGCCCAGAGGTTGCCAGCATCGACCAGCAAAACAGCGGCATGTCATTGATGCCCATCCCGGGAACGCGCATCCGCAAAATGGTCACTAAAAAGTTGAGTGCTCCCAAAATAGAGGAGGTTCCTAACCCCAGCAACCCCAAAATCCAGATACCTTCACCCACTTTGCCCGATACCAGACTCAAGGGGGGGTAGGATGTCCAGCCCGCTTGTGGCGGTTCCAAAAAGAAGCTCAGAACCAGTGCCAATCCTGCCGGAACGATCATCCAGAAGGCAACCCCGTTGAGCTTGGGGAATGCCATATCCTTTGCCCCTACCATCAGGGGAATCATATAGTTTGCCAATCCGGCTCCGGCAGGAATAATCCACAGAAAGATCATAATAGTGCCGTGCAGGGTCAACATGCCGTTGTAAACATCAGGGGCAACCAGATCAGAGGCGGGTGTTGCCAACTCGGTACGAATGGCGGTCGCCAATGTACCCCCAATCAGATAAAAGAAGAAAGCCGTTACCAGGTATTGAATACCAATCACCTTGTGATCGGTGCTGAATAAAAAATACTCCCACCACTTGCGTTCCGGTGGTGTTTCATGAACCACAGGCGGCGTTGCGGTGGATTGCCATTCTGCTTGAGTCATACGTGCTGGGTTCTCGTGATATTAAATGGCTTGTCAGGGCAAGTTTAGAAAGTACAAAATCTCAGGGCGTGACCGAGGGATGTGTGTGTAGTTGCGCCAGAGCTTCAGGGGAAATCGCTTTGCCCATCGTGTGATCCACAATTGGGGTTAAGTAGTCTGCTTCTGAGCGGTCTTCCGAACGCATTGCCACTACTTGAGCAGTGTTGTCATTGCTGGCGACCTGTTGTTGTAACCAACCGTCAAACTCATCAGACGAGTGAACAAACAACTTGGCAGCCATTGCACCGTGATAAGGACCACACAACTCAGCGCAGACAATGGGGTATTCTCCCTCTCGCGTCGGCTTAAAGCGCAGCTCTGCGTCACGTCCTGGAATCGCGTCTTGCTTGAGGCGAAACTCTGGCAACCAAAATGCATGAAGCACGTCCTGCGCCTTGATGTTCAACTGCACCTCTTTGCCAACAGGGACGTGAAGCTCACCCGTTGTAACGCCGCTCGCAGGATAGGTAAAGATCCAGGCATATTGCAGCCCCATCACGTCAACCACTAAATCGGCTGCTCTGCCCTCGTCAGCAGGCATTGCCCCAATTCCCAGTGCCATGTGGTGATGTCCCGGCATTTTAGGTTTGGGAGATGCAATTAAACCTGTCGCTTCATCACCGGGCACCATGGCAACCTGAGCTACTCCTGGGTCAAGGGCTGCGTTGGGGTCAAAGCCACCCAGGCGATTGTAGACCTCAAAGCTGTAAACCCCAATCACCAACACAACTACAGCCGGAATCGCAGTCCAGACAATCTCTAACGGGATATTGCCATGAATCGGTGGACCGTCAGCCTGATCACCAGCGCGACGACGGAACTTAAATACAGAAATAACCAGAATGCCTTGTACGAGTAGAAAAAGTCCGACGGACACCGTCATCATCGTGTTAAACAGCCCATCAATAATGGCAGCTTCTTCTGAAGCGGCTATGGGCAGCAAACCGTGATTTTGTCCGTACCAAATGCTAACTAGCGTCAAGGCGATGCCAGCCAACATTGTGAGGATATTACTTGGAATGTTCACGGCTAAATTAAATTACCTAATGCTTCTTACCACGTTAGAACAGCAAATCAATTCAGACCAATTCAGATCAACAAAAAAGACCTATCTTTAGGAATTTCTTTAGGATCAGGGAGCTTTTTTACCTCTATTTAGTGATGATAACTACAACCGGAAAGGAAACGTGTATTTATGTAAACAAGCTGAAACAAATATAAATTATCATTTCTAATTTCTTCTTTAAGAAATAAGTGGGACAATCCGAAGATTTTCTAAAAGCTCTGTCAATTCTGAATAGCATCACTAAAGTAGTAAAAAGTAGCGATTAAATTACCTCGTTCGCTAGCTGAAGTTACGGCTCGGCTTGAGATTAACTTTAGTGTTTTTTAATGTTTGATGCGTAATGAATTTCTATTTGTTTGGAGGCACGGAGAATGACTGATTCTGTGATTCATCAACGTGCCTTAGATGCAGGTGATATTACTCGCTCTTCAGAGGTTTTAAGACCTGTTGATCACATTCGAAAGTTGATCTGGAAAATTGCGATCGCCACCCTAATTTTGATGGCAATTGGCAGCGCAACACGGGTCATGAACGCTGGGCTTGCCTGCCCAGACTGGCCCCTTTGCTATGGCACGTTGTTTCCCAGTCAACAGATGAATTTCCAGGTGTTTTTAGAGTGGATTCATCGTCTGGATGCCGCATTAATCGGACTGATGGCGATCGCTCTGGTGGGTTTGAGTATCTGGTATCGCCAAGACTTACCGCAATGGACACCCTGGGGAGCAAGTTTTGCCCTGTTCCTAATTGTGTTTCAGGGGATCTTGGGTGGGTTGACTGTCACCGAAATGCTGCGGTTTGACATCGTGACTGCGCACCTCGGCACTGCCCTCCTGTTTTTTATGACCCTGCTGATCATGGGTACTGCACTGATGCCTTATCAAGGGACGGGTACTGCTGGACGGTTACCGTGGATTAGTTTCAGTGCCGCGTTGCTGATTTATTTGCAAAGCCTCACAGGTGCTCTCGTCGGTTCACAGTGGGCACTGCATCAATGTCTCTCGATCGCCCAACTATGTAGCGTGATGAACAGTCACCTCGTAGGTGTGATGCCCACCAGTGTCATGGTGATTATCCTGGTGACGCTGGCATGGCGCACCCCTGCGCTGCACCCGGTGCTACGACAACTTGCTAATAGTGCCGCTGGGTTGCTCCTGATGCAACTTGTGTTGGGGGTCTCCACATTTCGATTACACCTCCAGGTCGAGTTGTTGACGGTGGCGCACCAGTTTGTGGGAGCCGCTCTTTTAGGCACCCTGATCTGTTTCACAATTTTGGGTTGGCGTGATAGCAGCCAGAGTAAAACTGCCTTCCGTCATGCTCTGGAGAGCGTTGAACCCTAACGTCTGCTGAAATCTCACCTTCACTAGACCCGTTCAGTGTCTTGTTCGCTCAGCTCCTCAAATCTATCTATCGTGCTTTGACCAGCCCTAAAACTCATCACTCGTTAGGAATTTAAGCTGATGCATGAAACCGCTTTTGCCGGAACAACTCGCCACCATCGCAACTTCTGGCAAGTCATTCAGAGTTACTGGCAACTCACCAAACCCCGCATTATTGTCTTGTTGTTGATCACGACCGCAGGCAGCATGTGGATTGCTGCAAAGGGAGAAGTTGATCCCCTCTTGCTGATCGTGACTTTGTTGAGTGGTGCGCTGGCTGCCGCCTCAGCCAACACAATTAACTGTCTCTACGATCGCGACATTGATTATGAGATGGAACGCACTCGCCATCGCCCCTTGCCATCTGGTCGTGTGCAGCCCCGTGACGCACTCATTTTTGCGATCGCCCTGGCTTTGATTTCCTTTTCGCTACTGACGGTCTTTGCCAACTTGTTGAGTGCGATGTTAGCAATGTCTGGCATCGTCACTTATGTTCTGGTCTACACCCACTGGCTCAAACGCCACAGCACTCAAAACATTGTGATTGGGGGTGCGGCGGGTGCCATTCCGCCATTAGTCGGTTGGGCTGCTGTCACTGGCGACTTGGGTTGGGCAGCCTGGGTATTTTTCGCCATTATCTTTTTCTGGACGCCACCCCACTTCTGGGCACTGGCGATGATGATTCGAGAAGATTACGCTAAAGTCGGTGTGCCGATGCTCCCGGTGGTCGTGGGCGAGGAACCAACCGCTCGACAAATCTGGATTTATACCCTGTTGCTAATTCCTGTGACGCTGTTGCTGGTCTATCCCCTGCATACGATGGGTACGGTCTACATGGCGATCGCCCTCCTTCTGGGTGGCATCTTTGTTGCCAAAGCGTGGGCACTACTCCAGCAACCGACTGATTTGGGTCTGGCGCGATCGCTGTTTAAGTACTCCATCTTTTACATGATGCTGTTGAGTGCAGGAATGGCGATTGATAGTCTACCCATCACCCACCAACTCACGGCTGTAGCCGCTGACTATCTCAACACCTGGGTCAGCACGGTTGCCAGCATAATGATGGGATAAGACGTAAGGCAAAAGGCTGAGGGATGAAGGATTAAGTCATCAAAGCGCGATCGCTTTTTTCTCTTCGCGGCTCATTCTCATCCCTTATTCTTTTCTCTTAGCGTTTATCCTTCATCCCTTATTCTTTTCTCTTAGCCTTTATCTCTTAGCGTTTATCCTTTATCTCTTAGCCTTTTTTATCACTCCGTTTCCCCAGGTGGCAAAGATGGAGGGCTAGCCTGAGGGATTGGTCTGAGGATCGGCACGGGGGGCAGTCGGTAGCTGGGGATAGGGGGTAGCGGCACGATGAAAGTAGGTAGCGGCGGCAGCCCGCTATCAGTCCCTAGATCCGTTGCCAGTCCACGCCGCTGAATCGAGTTCAGATTGCTCACAGGATTGCCCGCCAAACGCACGTAATAGAGTCGCCTCAGCGATCGCAACGGGGCTACATCACGAACGCGGTTGTTGCGCAGGTCTAAAAAGCCCAAGTTGGAGAGCGATCGCAAGGTCGTAATGCTTGAGATGCGGTTGTTGTTCAGGGCAAGTACCTCAAGACGAGTCAGCGATCGCAATGGGTTCAGATCAGCAATTTGGTTCTCACCCAGTTGCAACTCGTTCAGATTGACCAGAGGCTGCAAATGGCTCACATTGGTGATGCGATTGCGGTTCAAGCTGAGGGTTTGTAACTGAGTCAGCGATCGCAACGGAGTGACATCTGTAATCTGGTTATGATTGAGCCTCAGTGTTTCCAACTGGGTTAGCGATCGCAATGGGGCAATATCAGTAACTTGATTGTTTGCTAAGCCCAACCCGGTGAGTGCTGTGAGGGATTCCAAACCGTTGACGCGGGTGATGCGATTCTCACCTAAGTTGAGAAAGGTGAGACTGGTCAGCGATCGCAACGGAGCGGGATCAACAATTTGATTGTTATTGAGCGAAAGGTTCGTCAATTGGGTCAATGCCCCCAAGGGCGTGACGTCTGTAATCTGGTTGCGTTCTAAGCCCAGTGTGGTGAGTTGCGTTAAGGATGCCAGGGGACTGACATCTGTCACCGCATTACCCCGTAACCGGAGATGTTGTAACTGGGTCAGCGTCGCGATGGGAGCCAGGTCAGTGACCTTACAGCCCTCCAGACTCAACACTTGCAGGTTGGTCAGGGGGGTGAGTGGACTCAAACTCGTAACATCGTTTCCACTCAGGTGGAGTTGTGTTAATGCTGTTAAAGAGCTTAACGGGGTCAAATCTTGAATTCGGTTGTCTTTGAGGCTCAGAGAAGTCAGTTGAGTTAATTCAGCTAGAGGCGCAATATCAACGATGTTGCTGCTGTTCAACTCCAAAGTTGTGAGATGGGTTAGCGATCGCAGTGGGCTGAGATCTGCAATGCGATTGTTATCGAGATACAGTGCTCTGAGATTGGTCAGAGGCTCTAGAGGACGCAGATCAGTAATTTCAGTTTGACCATCCCTAAAGTAAGCCGTCATCGGTCTGCCCGAAGAATTAAAGGGAGTTGGGTAACTCAACAACGGGAGTGGTGGTAGGAGCGGAGGCAGAAGGGGGACGGCAGAGAATTGTGGAGTTGAGTTTGTGGCTTGTGCCTCTTGTTGTTGGCGTAAATACAGGACATACGGGTTCAGCCTGAGATCGAGCGTTACCTGTTCAGGAGCCATTAACCGTTCGTTGGCTTCTGTGCAATCCGTTGTGCCAACCGCTCTCAGCAATGCATTCACTGTGTCTCTTGCAGCCTGATCAATATTGGCGCGATAAAGACACCATTCTTCAAAGGTTTCAAACGCTTCAGGGGCGACAGGTTGCGCCAAAGTTGGTAATTCAGCCGAGAATACAGCCACCAATGACAGACAGGTCGCTCTCAATTGCACATGGATGTGAGGCATAGATTTCTATCAGATCAACAGGCATGAAACCCTAGTTGATAACACCCTGCGATCGCCTCTTTCCTGAAAACCGCTTAGCCCTTGATCCTGAGTAATTGGCTGACCTCGTCCCAATTTAAAAAGTCCTGTAACAAAGCAGAGTATCCTGCCACATTGGGGTGTAGCCCATCAGCACAGAGACGCGATCGCCACCACGACTCGCCTCGTGACAACCACAGATCAAACAAGTCCAGGTAAGGAATCTCTCGCTCTAAACAGGCTAGTCGAGTTGCCTCTTTGTATTGATGTTGGTCGGCATGATTGTAATAGAGCAAATCTGAGAAAGGCATCTTTGTCTCATCCACTGGAGTCATGCCAACAAAGATTACTTGACAGAGCCGCTGAGCCTGATCTAATAAATCAGCCAGGTCTGTCTCAAAATCGTCAAACTCAGTAAAGTTGCGCCCATGCCGTCGCCCTACACGAGCAGAATCATTGACTCCAACCGACAAAATAATCACATCCGGAACCCGGTGTCGCAGTTCTCCGCGATGGCGGAACTCATCCTCAAGCCGTCGTGCGACATGGCGCACCCCATCTCCGCGCACACCCAGGTTATAGAGCACATGCCCTACACTATCGGCTGCCATCCACTGGCGGCGCAACCGTTCCACCCAACCCCCTCCCTCCGGGTCGCCAAAACCATAAATCAGACTGTCTCCAAGCGCAACCAGTCGCAGGGGTTGAAGTTGATTGGGCGCGAGGAGCGATGACTGACTGGATTGACCAACTAAGGTTTGCATGGAGGAAAGTTGTAAAACGAACTACAAAAAAGATTCACCCTTGAAGGGACTTTAGCATCCAGTGTAAAACTTTTCAATTCTTCGCATATTGCAAGAAAACTACAGTCCCATATTCGTTTTCTACTATCAAAGGGACAAGAAACCAGGAAATTCGTTCAAAACTTACAGCTTGTCTCCGACGGCAAGCATCACTGAATAACATGAATTCGAGATCAGGATTTTGGCAGTTGAACCCGCTGCTATAAGAACAAAACCAACCTGCGTCAGTTCGTCTAACTTTTGATCTTCAGCCGTCTGCGAAATCAGATTTGGCTCCGGTATCCGCGATCATTCGCCAGAGGCTGAACTGTACGGGTTTGACATGGCCAAACTCCTCCACTCCCCATCTACTGACACTGCGACAGATCGAATGACGGCTGATACACTAGATAAGAACTTGGGGCAGATTTCTGCGTCAGGTTTGTTGTCCATCTGTTTTCTGGGATTGCTTGTGGCTAAAAGTTCCTTACAAAAACGCTCAACTCTCGATGCATCTCAGTTGATGCGACGGGCAGAAGATTTAATTAATGCCGCTTCCAACCGCTATCGCATCACGGTGCAGGTGGCAAACCGGGCACAACGTCGTCGTTTTGAAGAGTTTGATAGCTTAGACGATCCCAAAATGAAGCCAGTGATTCGGGCAATCATCGAGATGTCTGATGAGCTAACTCAGCCTGAAATTATCGGTGAATAAATGTAGGTTAAGAACCTGTGCGATCGCTGAAAGTATTTTCATCGCTGCCAAAATCCTTAAAATATGCGGCTCTGGTATGGCTCATACCAGGGCTGTTGTTCTTGTCTACGGCATTGCCACTGGCGGCTACATTCCCTACCTCTCAAGACCTTGGAAAGCAATCTGCTCAGCAGATGTTAGTCCAAGCTACTCCGGATGGGGCACCCCCCACAACTGAACGGGTTCGTCCTCTAGATGTGTGGCAGCAAGTGTATGAACGCTTGCCGGACTTGCCACGCGAAGACCAATACATCAGCAGTGAGACGGGACAGATTGCTACGAGCAGTACGTTGATCAGTCGCTTAATTCGCTATCACACCTTTGTTCGGGGGCGATCGCCCAACTATCGATTCGATTGGAAGCTTACCCTAGCCGATTACCTGGGTGTAAACGAATTGATCCGTTCTGCGGGCTACCCCGGTTATGACACGCTCACCGTCAATCCGCTCAGTGGCGATCGAGAGGCGATCGGTCAGCTAACCCGTGCTCAACGAGATACTTTAGTAAATGTTCTGGTTTCGGTGTTTACAACTGCAAATAACACTGCCTCACCCACTCCAACGACTCCATCTCGTCCCACGGCTACACCCCGTCCATCGGTCACTCCTCCAGTAATACAACCGCGTCCTGGTGATGCCCAACTCTTGCAACTCTGAGTTATGGCACGTCAACTGAAACAGGGAGCAGGTTGGCAATTGGGTTGGAACCCAGATGCCTCCGATTACAAAGGCTTAGTTGGCACGGATGAATGGGCGATCGAGCTAACCGAAGCCGAACTCGATGATTTTTGTCGTCTACTGCAACAATTGGCAGACACGATGGCTCAAATCGCAGCAGAGCTTATGGATGAGGAAAAGATAAGCTGCGAGGTCGAGAGCGACCTGTTATGGTTGGAGGCAGAAGGCTTTCCCCATGCCTATGCGCTGCGGTTGATCCTGCATACAGGACGACGCGCCCAAGGCTACTGGTCAGCGATCGCCGTCCCGGAGCTTATTCAAGCCGCTCAAACCCTCAAGGTTTTCTAAGGATCGTGAATCAAATAATCTGAAAAACGGCAACCCCCTGTACGGGCGCGGCATTCGGCAGAGGGTTCTGAAACAATGGCAAGGACTTTTGACCGAATGTCACGCCCCTACGCCAGGAATTACACCTTCATAAATTCGCGTTCCTTAGGATCGCGAATTAAACAATATGAGCAACCTCCTGGCTGTACGGGTTTGGCATTGCCAAACCCCTCCACAAAAATTGCATTTTATTTAGTCCACCATCCTAATCACCAACGGTGATCAGCAATCAGGCTACGGTTTAGTGTTAACACTCACAGGTCCGTTCACCAAGGTTTGACACGCTAGCCGATAAGTGTCAGGCTTCTTTTTGAGTTTCCGATTCTCAACATCCGTACGAGGCGATAGGTTTTCCATTCCCTCCACAATCTCCACAATGCAAGTGCCGCATTGTCCATAGCCTCCACAACTCATCATCTTGCCTACAAAGGTGTAGAGGTCAATACCATTCTCGATCGCCTTAAGCCTTAAATTGGCACCATCCGCCGCAATAACTTCCCGATTTTCTTTAACAAACTTAATATTAGCCATGCCTAGAATACCTTCTCTACGTCTGTGCTCTAATGGCATGAATTGCCAGGAGCACTGGTTACACACGACAAAAACTGCAACATTAAATAAATCTTAACAGTCCTCGTCTCTGCCAACTTAACGTCTGACTCAAAACAAACGCACAGTAAAAGCTCATAAAAGTTGGACTGATTCAAGACAATAACCAGTCCCAGGTCTTATGTTACAAACTCTTAATACTCTCTCATAAACTCAAATGACTTTGAAACAAGTCATTTCTGATCCGTCATTCTGCTTAAAACAGCTTTATAACAAGACTTCTGTCTATAGCAAGTCAGATCTAACTCTTAGTATTAACTGTTCTAAACCTTGCAACCTACAGGGTTTTTATGGAACACTTCTTTATACACTTTCATTTTTACAAACCTATTGTCAAACTGATGCCATTTATACTTTCCTTCCTTAGGAGGAAGCTATGGGCATAGGTTAGGGCTTCTGGTGTCCTAAATCTGGTAGGCTTACCTGTATCGGGCACCTTAATAAAAGGCTGAAGGAAGCGTTCAAACACAATTAGGAGGAGCGTAGTCGATGGGACTACCCTGGTATCGAGTACACACAGTTGTCATCAATGACCCAGGACGGCTGATTGCTGTACACCTAATGCACACCGCCCTGGTTGCAGGCTGGGCTGGCTCAATGGCTTTGTATGAGCTGGCTATTTTTGACCCCAGTGATCCTGTCCTGAACCCTATGTGGCGTCAGGGCATGTTCGTATTGCCGTTCATGGCTCGTTTGGGAGTCACTCAGTCCTGGGGTGGTTGGAGCATCACAGGTGAAACAGCTGTCGATCCTGGCTTCTGGTCATTTGAAGGCGTCGCCGCCGCCCACATTATTCTGTCTGGGTTACTGTTTTTAGCGGCTTGCTGGCACTGGGTTTATTGGGACCTAGAGCTATTTAGAGATCCACGTACAGGCGAGCCTGCTTTAGACTTGCCTAAGATGTTTGGTATTCATCTATTTCTATCCGGTCTACTCTGCTTTGGATTTGGTGCATTCCACCTGACGGGCTTATTTGGTCCCGGCATGTGGGTGTCCGATCCCTACGGTCTGACGGGTAGCGTCCAACCTGTTGCGCCATCGTGGGGTCCAGAAGGATTCAACCCCTTTAACCCCGGTGGAATTGTGGCTCACCACATCGCCGCAGGAGTTGTTGGTATTATTGCGGGTCTATTCCATTTGGCAGTTCGTCCTCCAGAGCGTCTGTACAAGGCGTTGCGGATGGGGAACATTGAGACGGTACTCTCTAGTAGTATTGCGGCTGTCTTCTTTGCGGCGTTTGTTGTTGCTGGAACAATGTGGTACGGCAACGCAGCTACGCCAATCGAATTGTTTGGTCCTACCCGTTATCAATGGGATAGCGGTTACTTCCAGCAAGAAATCGATCGTCGAGTTCAGGCTGAACTGGCAGATGGGGCAAGCCTCAGTGAAGCGTGGTCTGCGATCCCTGAGAAATTGGCTTTCTATGACTACGTGGGCAATAACCCCGCGAAGGGTGGTCTGTTCCGTACAGGTCCAATGGTCAAGGGAGATGGAATCGCTGAGGGTTGGTTAGGTCATGCTGTCTTCAAAGATAAGGAAGGCCGTGAACTGAATGTTCGCCGCATTCCTAACTTCTTTGAAAACTTCCCCGTTGTTTTGACTGATGCAGATGGCATTGTCCGGGCTGATATCCCATTCCGTCGTGCGGAGTCGAAATATAGTTTTGAGCAAGCTGGAGTCACGGCGACCTTTTATGGCGGTGCTCTGGATGGTCAAACCTTTACTGATCCCGCGGCTGTGAAGCAGTACGCTCGTAAAGCGCAATTGGGTGAGGCATTTGAGTTCGATCGGGAAACTCTCAACTCTGACGGTGTGTTCCGCACCAGTCCCAGAGGTTGGTTTACCTTCGGACACGCTTGTTTCGCTTTGTTGTTCTTCTTTGGTCATATCTGGCACGGCTCCCGCACCATCTTCCGCGATGTGTTTGCTGGGGTTGATCCTGATCTGTCTGAAGAGCAAGTTGAGTGGGGCTTCTATCAGAAGGTGGGTGATAAGACAACCCGCCGTAAGGAAGCGGTTTAACTTAGGCTTAGAAATGGTCTAACGGAAATCTTGTATCTTGTTAGACCATTTCTGTCTTTGTCTGTACACTGGTGTTAGTGGAACTGTTTAGGGACTTAAAACTATGGAAAGCGTTGCCTACATTCTGTTCCTGGCTGGTGCTATCGCGGTTCTATTTTTCGCGATCGCCTTTCGTGAACCTCCTCGAATTAGCAAAGACTAATCTGAATTCGTTCAGATTTGACATTACGACGGTTGCAATTGCCTGAGTTGTCCTTGTTTTTGGTTAAATTAACCTTTAGCCAAGTAACTATTTGGATAAACTCAGGTTTTTGCTATTAGGATTGCAGTATTATTGCCCGTAGTTTTGAAATTTGCCCAAGGGCTTGCCATGCGCTGTCCATTCTGCCAATTCACAGAAAATCGAGTGTTGGAGTCGCGATCGGCTGAGTCGGGGCAAAGCGTCCGGCGGCGACGAGAATGTTTACAGTGCAACCGCCGCTTCACGACCTACGAGCGAATTGAGTTTGTCCCGATTACGGTAATCAAACGGGATGGCGATCGCGAGTCCTTCGATCGCTCAAAACTGCTACGTGGCATTATGCGAGCCTGTGAAAAAACAGGAGTGTCTACGGTTGAGCTAGAAAATCTGGTAGACGAGATTGAGGCTGAGCTTCAACAGCGATCGGTTCGAGAGGTATACAGTAACGAAATTGGCGAACTCGTACTCAAGCATCTACAAACGCTCAACGAAGTGGCTTATATTCGATTTGCCTCTGTGTATCGCCAATTTCAAGGGATTCGAGATTTTGTTGATACCCTCAATCATTTGCAGAGCGTCACCGATAAAAGTAGTCCTTCCACGACATTAGACTCCGGAGATCTCTCTGCATCTGAGAATAATGTACGAGAGGCATCTCTTCGTCCCTAAACGGGTCGCCCCTAGAGGAACGCTGAACAATTTTTAATCATTGAGTGCTGCTTGTAGCAGTTGGTTTCTGCGTCGCTGTCATTGAGCATGACGCCTGGTTTTGAAGAACAATTCGATGCAAATCCCTTAAAAAGTCTAGAAACAATAACTTCTATCGCTTGAGTTGAGATATCATAGTTCTTCTAGGGTCTGACATCTGAGATGTAAATCTCATACAATAACTATTGGACTAGATGCTGGCTAGGTTTTGCCCTTGCCGCCTTGTACGCATCGAAAGGAGACCACTACTAACACGGAGAAACCACTAGGAATCATTAGCATGGTCAATCAGGAAATAACAGATATTGGTTTTACCCACGAAGATTTTGCTGCCCTTCTCGATAAATATGACTATCACTTTAGCCCGGGTGATATTGTTGCCGGAACAGTGTTTAGCTTAGAGCCGAGGGGCGCACTGATTGACATAGGTGCTAAAACAGCAGCTTATATTCCGATTCAGGAAATGTCTATCAACCGCATCGATAGCCCTGAAGAGGTGTTGCAATCAAATGAAACTCGTGAGTTCTTCATCCTCACCGATGAGAACGAAGATGGGCAGTTGACCCTCTCGATTCGTCGTATCGAATACATGCGAGCCTGGGAACGGGTTAGACAGTTGCAGAACGAAGATGCAACAGTCCGTTCCATTGTCTTTGCGACTAACCGGGGTGGTGCCCTTGTTCGGATTGAAGGACTCCGGGGATTTATTCCTGGTTCTCATATCAGCACTCGCAAACCCAAAGAAGATTTGGTAGGAGAAGAGCTTCCTCTCAAGTTTTTGGAGGTCGATGAAGAGCGCAACCGTCTGGTATTAAGCCACCGTCGTGCGCTGGTAGAGCGCAAGATGAATCGCCTGGAAGTTGGCGAAGTCGTCATTGGCACGGTTCGTGGACTCAAACCCTATGGTGCTTTCATCGATATCGGTGGTGTCAGTGGTTTGCTGCACATCTCTGAAATCTCCCATGACCACATTGATACACCCCACAGTGTTTTCAATGTCAACGATGAAGTCAAGGTCATGATTATTGATCTCGATGCAGAGCGGGGTCGAATTTCGCTCTCAACCAAACAGCTTGAACCTGAACCTGGCGATATGGTGAAGAACCCCAATATCGTTTATGAGAAAGCAGAGGAAATGGCTGAGAAGTATCGTGAGAAGATGATGCAAGCTCAAATGCCACCTGAAGAGGAAATAGTAGATTATTCTGCTGAAGAAGAGCCTATCTCAGCGGTTGACTAAGCGACTCTCTGATTGAATAGGGTCAATTCTCAATTGATTAAATGAATGAAAAGAGAGGGATTTCCCTCTCTTTTTTGTTCCTATCACTTCTGTAGCAACCGAGGAGTTGTCAGGACGAGGCGAAGTCTCACACCCCCCTTGTATTAACTGTCTCGACAGGTGCTGTAAGAAAACGCAGGTTTCTTTCACAGTGTGGAATATCGAGGCTTCAAAACTTTTGTCGGTTAACCAGGGTGTTGCAACACCCACCTTCTTATGGAGACTTGCATAGGTTTAGTGGGGCTAGACCTATTATTCCTTGAAGGATGGCTTTTATCTGGTAAGTCTATGGATACTCCTACTCAGTCACTGCTTTCTTGGTTGCGTAAGGTAGGGCGATCGCGCTCTGTTTCTGGTATCACTGCTGTCATGGTGGGGTTAACGACGATGGCGTGTGGAGAGCAACAGCCTGCTGCCATGGCTCCAGTGCTGTCGATGAACGACTTTCAGTTTTTTGTATTTAGATATAAAGCGCATTCTATTGAACCCTCCCCTGCCACTTTTACAGCTACTTCCAATCCCACACCCAGCCCTGTTTCGACGCCTACATCTTCGCCTACATCAACGACATCGGCTCCTCTGAATCGCAATCCATCCATTACTTGGAATGATATTCGTCGAGCAGTTGAGTTGAGTTTTCCCCCATCTGATCGCCCCGCTGTGCTCGACTCCCTCTCGGCTATTGTCAATCCACTGAATTCTTCTCCAGAGTATGCTCAAGCCGCAGTGCTGGTTTTGGGATATCGAGATCAGGAGGCAATCGATCAGTTAGCCTATACCGCTAGCGGAGATGCTCGTGACGTTCTGATTCAATTAGAGTCACCCGAAGACTATTTACCAGGAGTGACCATTCAAGAAATTGTGCGACGATATCGAGAGTTGCAATTACCAGTGCCTGGGCATCTGGAGGACAAGCTCAATTCCCCTCAACCGTCAAATCAGGGGTCTGGTCAAATGCCAGTCAGCACTCAAGCCCGATATCAAGAGGCTTTAAGAAATTGCACGGTGGGTACTTTATATTTGCCTGAACCAACCGGGCTTGTGCCCAACAGTATGATTTACATGGTCATTCTGGGACGTGAACAGGACCGTTGCCGAGTTGAGTATTATATTCAGGCAGCGGTTGCTGCTGAAACTCCTCGAAAATATTTAGATTGTCGCTATAGTCCGACCACGATTGAGACTTTAGTCAACAACCCTAATAACACCGAGTATTTGAACCGAGTGGTCACTCAAGAATGTGAAACCTCATCTTGAGTGGAAGCCATTTCTGTATTCCACAACGCCGAGTTAGTTATCGCTTTGGTCAGAAAGCTCAAAGCAAAGACAATAGCTCAAACCCTTATGCTAGGAAAACTTCCTGACTTGTCTCCGCCCTATCGAATGCGGCTACGGCTTTAACGTCAGGTTAGTTTAAGAGTCTAGCGAATGAATTCGCGGCTTTTGGCCTTGAAATGTGGAGAGGGTAGTTTTGTGGTTACGATTCGCTGTAATGAGATCCTATTTCAAAATATCCAGGCGATCGCCTTTGATAAAGACGGCACTCTGGCAGATTCTGCAACATTCTTACGCACCTTAGCGCAGCGGCGATCGCGCTTGGTCGATGCTCAAATTCCAGGCGTGCAGGAACCGTTACTGCTGGCATTTGGAGTGGATCGGCAATGGCTCAACCCAGCAGGGTTAATGGCAGTAGGGACTCGCCGGGAGAACGAAATTGCTGCCGCTGCCTATGTGGCGGAAACCGGGCGTGACTGGTTAGGGGCACTCAAGCTCGTTGAAAAAGCATTTGTCCAGGCGGATGCATCCATGACACGCAAAGCCGACCATACGCCTTTAGTTGAGGGAGCTTTATCCCTTTTACAGAGGTTGTCATCAGCAGGGGTGAGGTTGGGTATTCTGTCGTCAGATACCACCGCCAATGTCCAGGATTTTGTGCAGCGGTATGAATTGGAGCCTTATTTTCAACTCCAGATGGGAACGGACGGCACGCTAGCCAAACCTGACCCTAAGGTGTTAGAACAGGCTTGTGCCTGCTTGGGAGTATCGCCTCAACAGACCTTAGTTGTGGGAGATTCTCCTGTTGATATTGAACTAGCTCAGGCAGCGATCGCCGCAGGTTGCATTGCTGTTCATCGGGAACTGGATAACACATCGCATCTATCCAAAGCAGATGTCGTGATTCAACACTTTGACCAAATTCAATTGGGGTAGCCGTCTTAATCAAAGTGCATCCATCTTCACAAATTATTTAGGATTGCTATAAATTGCATTCAAAGTGATTGAAGATGTGTATCAATTTCCTTTAAATTAACCCTAATAATGAAGTTCTGTTTCTATTGCCAAAGTTTTCGACAGAGAGTAGGGTTAGTTTAACCATCCTTAATCGATCGGAATTGTGGTAATCTCCAATATTACAAAGCAGTTTCGATCCCCTCAGTCTCGATAGTCTTTCATTCTCAAAGAGAGGTCATATCCTTGCCCCGTCGCTACTTATTCACGTCCGAATCAGTTACAGAAGGTCATCCTGACAAGATTTGTGACCAGATTTCAGACACGATTCTCGATGCACTATTGGCTCAAGACCCAACGAGCCGAGTTGCTGCTGAGGTTGTGGTCAATACTGGATTGGTTTTGATTACTGGTGAAATCACCTCCTCAGCCCAAGTCAACTATGTTGATCTGGCTCGCCAAAAGATTGCTGAAATTGGTTACACAGACGCAGTCAATGGTTTCTCTGCTCAAAGTTGTGCGGTTTTAGTGGCATTGGATGCCCAGTCTCCTGATATTGCTCAAGGGGTCAACAAAGCGCAAGAACAGCGTGAAGAAGCCAGTGATGAAGAACTGGATGCGATCGGTGCAGGGGACCAAGGCTTAATGTTTGGGTTTGCTTGCAACGAAACCCCAGAACTCATGCCATTACCTATCAGCTTGGCTCATCGGATTTCACGCCGCTTAGCTGTGGTTCGTAAGACTGGGCAGTTGTCTTACTTGCGTCCCGATGGCAAAACTCAGGTCACGGTGATTTACGAAGATGGAAAACCTGTTGGTATTGATACCATCCTCGTCTCCACTCAGCACACCGCCACGATTGGCGACATCACTGATGAAGCAGCAGTGCAAGCCAAGATTAAAGAAGATTTGTGGTCGCTGGTGGTGCAGCCTGTTTTTAGCGATATTGATGTGAAGCCAGACGCTGAAACTCGTTTCCTGGTAAACCCCACTGGCAAATTTGTGATTGGGGGTCCTCAAGGTGACTCTGGTCTGACCGGACGCAAAATCATTGTAGACACCTACGGTGGTTACTCTCGTCATGGTGGTGGTGCCTTCTCTGGCAAAGACCCCACTAAGGTCGATCGCAGTGCCGCTTACGCAAGCCGCTATGTTGCTAAAAACATTGTTGCCGCAGGGTTGGCAGACAAATGTGAAGTGCAACTTAGCTATGCGATCGGCGTTGCTCGTCCAGTGAGCATCATGGTTGATACCTTTGGTACAGGTAAGATCGATGACGATCGCCTCCTGGAATTGGTGAAGCAGCATTTTGAGTTGCGTCCTGCGGGTATCATTCGCACCTTTAACCTCTCTCGTCTTCCATCTGAGCGGGGTGGCCGCTTCTACCAAGATGTAGCTGCCTATGGTCATATGGGGCGCACCGACCTGGAGTTGCCCTGGGAGCAAACTGACAAAGCGGCTCTCTTGAAGGAAGCTGCAACTAAGGAACTATCTGGCGCGGCCGTTTAATCGCTGTCAAGTTGTTCAATGCATGGATGGGGAATGCCGGAACACTTCACTTTGCTGAAGCTTCCAGTGGTGTTCCCCATTATCTTTTGGGTGGTGCATATGCATTTGAGGCTGTTCTAGTACAGCAAAAAATAAGTTTTGAAAGGGGTGAAGGGGTTCCACCCCTTCTTGGAGGCGAAGCCCCCAAACCCCCTACATTGCAGAACTTTGTGTTCGCAACACTAGTAGCAAAGTGCTGAGGACTGAGGACTGAGGGTTGAGGACTGAGAACTGAGAACTGAGAACTGAGGCTAAAGGGCAAGCCTCATATCACGTTCAAATTTGGGAGATGTCCTAATACCGATTTAATGTTTGATTGTGGCAGATCACTGGGTAGGGGCGTTTCGCGAAACGCCCCTACGGAATCATATGCAGCGAAGCCAATTCAAATTGGTATAACAAACCGTTCAGTTGCTGTGGAACCAATTTGCCGGATGCCTCGCCCCTACTAATCACCTGCGGTCTGTTCTGAAATCCATTGCAGGTAGGGCTTTGACCCCATCAAAATTGGAAGGGCGATGATTTCTGGCACTTCGTAGGAATGAATAGATCGAATGTGGGCTTCCAGTTTAGGAAACAGTTCTAGATTGGTCTTGATGACCAACTGCCATTCTTGTTCTTGACAGACTTTACTCTGCCAGGTGTAAACCGACTGAATTGGCATCAAGCTGACACAAGCGGCAAGATGGTTGGTCACTAAAGACTGGGCGATCGCCTCTGCCTCGGTTTGTGATGCAGCAGTTACCAAAATCACACCGTATTGGTTGGGTGTCTCTGCTCCCATAATCAGAATTTGTGATGAATCGGTTTAATCAAGAGCCATTTTCGGCACATCAATGTCGATGAGATGATCGACTGAGATTTGAGGAGTGCCACCGTTGACCGCACTCAAGTAGGGTGCAAAGTGTAATCCTTCCAGACCACGGTTGCTCGTTTTAGTGTGGAGATTACTTTCAGTTAAGTTCACCCCACTGAGGTCAATTCCCTGTAAGTCTAGTCCATTGAGATATGCGCCTTTAAGATTGACTCCATTGAGAAAAGCCCCTTGTAAATTAGCACCACTGAGCCGAGCACCGCTCAAATTAGCCCAATTGAGGTTGGCTCTTGACAGGGTTGCATTGCGCAGGTTGATGCCTTCTAGCTTGGCACTGCATAGATTAGCCCGATGTAAGTTGGCACTGCGTAAGTTACAGTTACTCAGGTTGGCTCCACTGAGTTTAGCCCCGACAAAATTGGCTTTAACTAAAAAAGCACCAGCCAGGTTAGCTTTGGTTAAGTCTGCGTTTGACAAATCTCCTTCGCTTAATTTAGCGAAGCTCAGATCTGCCCAGTTTAAAAATGTCTCGCTCAAATTGGCTTTGGTCAAGAAGGCGCGGCTGAAGTTTGCGCCCGTCAAGTTTGCGCCCGTTAGGTTGACCCCAATCAGAGTTGCCCCTTTCAGGTTTGCCCCTCGGAGATCAATACCAATGAAATCCCGCTGCCCTGCTTCGTAGCATTTGAGTAAGTAGCTAACGTCCATACGGAGATCTTGGAGAGGTGCTGATTGAGCCGTCTCCAACTAACTCCACCTTAGAGCAGCCTAACCACACTGTGGGAAAGCCTTAAGATTGCTTGACGAATAGGTAGGAAAGTCAACATCTTGGCATGTTGGTCAACAAGAGAATGGGGAGTGGGGAGTAGGGAATGGAGTGAAGAGGGGCGAGGCGGAAAGGTCGGGTTTCGTGAGCGATCGCGTCTGTATCGGGAAACCTTGAATCCAAAATCTCCAATCTAAAATCCAAAATCTGTATAGAGCCAATAGTCGAGCGTGACGGCTTCTCCTTGAACGGCGATCGCCCCTTTGTAGGTTGCATCAATCTCAATAGTGTGAAGGAACCAGTTGGGCAAGCCCTGGTTTGGCTGAAGGGATGGCTTGAGCAGAAAAGCGACATCAAACTGTTTCAATGCCTGCAATCCGCTGCCTGTTGCTTTCACCAGGGCTTCTTTGTGAGTCCAGAGCTTAAAAAAGGCATCTTGCCGTTCCTGGGGAGGTAGCGCACAAAGGGCTTCATATTCGTTGGGTGTAAAAAAACGTTGGGTCAGCGGTTCAACTTCGATCGGACGAATATATTCCAGGTCGATGCCGACGATACGGTCGAAGGCGATCGCATACAGAGCAGTGCCATGGGAGTGAGAGACGTTAAAGTACAGTGGGCACTCCTTTGAGAAGGGGCTATGGCTAGGAAAGTTGGCTAGTTGGGGTTTGCCATATGTCTCGTAGATAAATTGCAACGTGCTCGGAGCGCACTGGAGATAGCGGGCTAGTAGCGATCGCAAAATGCCACGGTTGACGATGAAGTGTTGCCGATGCACATCAGCCACATACTTGTTGGCTCGAATCTGCTCATCCTCACTGAGGGTATGAATAAACTGTTGCCATTGGGGCGCAAGCGATCGCGTGTTGACTCGCCACACATGCACCGTGTTGGGGGTTAATTCGAGGGTTGCAGGTGGAGCCGTCCAAACAGGATAAGTTGCCATGAGAAGGCGATTGTAAATGGTGGTGAGTTATGGGTATTGCTTGACAAGCGATCATCAAGGATGCTGAGGAACGCGAATTAAATAAGTTCGATCTTCGGCAGGGGCGGGTTTTGCCATCAAATTCATCGCAATGTGCAGATGGGTCTGCTAAACCGTCTGTACAGTTTGTAAATCTATTAAATCTACGATTCTTAGCTACGCATCCACGCATCTGTAAGGGCAGTTCGCGAACCGCCCCTATCCCATCTGTCGGTTTACTGCTGGAAATTGGTTTTATGCTCAAACCCATCATTTTGTTGTGCATCTCTAATATTTTCATGACCTTTGCCTGGTACGGTCACTTAAAGGATCTGAAAGCGGCTCCTCTGTGGGTGGCGATCGCGGTGAGTTGGGCGATCGCGTTTCTGGAGTATTGTTTTCAGGTGCCCGCTAATCGGTTGGGTAGTCAATATTTCAATTTGCCGCAACTCAAGGTGATGCAAGAGGTGATCACAATGGTGGTGTTTGCAGGCTTTAGTGTGGCGTATATGAAAGTGCCTGTGACTCGCAATTACTTTTTTGCAGCGATGCTTTTGGCAGGTGCAGCCTACCTCATTTTTAGTGAACAACCTGAGTGATTTGCAATCTAGGGTTGGTAGAAGCGAAGCATTCGTTGAAACCATCGCCATTGTGCGACAGAGTTGATGTAACTGAATGCTTTACCCCTACACATGGGTGATGTCTTCAAATCAATGCTTGAAGCAGGGCTTGCAGTTTCAGCCTGACCTCTGCGACTTCGCGATCGGGATCTGATCCCGCTACGATGCCTGCCCCTGCATAGAGGCGGGCATGTGCCCCATCAATGAGGGCAGAGCGAATACCGACAATAAATTCCGCATTGCCCTGGGCATCAACCCATCCCAGGGGAGCAGCATAGAGCGATCGCTCAAATCGTTCATATTGTCGAATCAGTTCCCCTGCAATCTCTCTAGGCATTCCTGCAACCGCAGGCGTTGGGTGAAGCTGTGCCAACACAGACAATGGATGCAGATGGCTTGGCACCACGGCATGAATGGGGGTGTGCAAATGCTGAATGTTGGACAATGACAACAACGTCGGTGCGGAGGGAAAGTGAGGGGTCAAGCCCAATTGCGCGAGTTGCTGGGTGAGAAAGTCCACGACGACTCGATGTTCTCGCTGCTCTTTTTCGCTGTTGAGCAGGCGTTGGGCTGACTCTGCATCCTCAATGACCGTTTTGCCTCTGGGGGCTGAGCCTGCCAGAGCATCAGTGATGAGTTTGCGATCGCGAATGCGCAGTAGTCGCTCTGGGCTAGCTCCAATAAACGTCTGTCCTTTGCCATTGTGAATCGAGAACACACAACAATCTGCATAAGAGTGGCGCAGGCTGTGGAGAGATTGGAGCCATTGAAAGGGACGATGTGACACGACGTCAACGGCGTGAGCCAACACAATTTTGTTGAGATGACGAGCACGAATCGCTTTTAAAGCCGCATTGACGGTTGCTCCAAAGCGATGTGTATCGCTGATTTTCCAGTTTGAATCGTAATTAGAAGTTTTGTGTACAAACGTAAAATTATGGCGTTTTAATCTGCAAATTGCTTGATATTTCTGCCAAAGTGTGTCAGTCAAATTCTCAATATTTGATTGAGCATGAATTCTCAAATTTGCTGTTAGTTGAGTTTGGTTTTGTTGGTGAATAATTTGCCACTGAGGAAGTAAAACCGTCGCTACGGAAAAAGGAGATTTAGAAGCCTTGCAGCTATCAAAAAAGGTAAACCCACAGAAGAAATGAGGGGTAACTGTCGGTGGGTTAATGGCATGAGTGGTGATGAACTGCTCAGAGCAAGATTGGATAAATTGCTGAACCTCAAAAAAACGCTGTCTCCCTTCAGTTTCAAAGGCGATCGCCTCTCCTAAAGCAACGATTGCTTCTCCCTGAGCACCCTTTTCAAAATAGAAATGAGGTTGATTGGTTTGAGAAAACTCTTGCAACAGGATCAGAGGATCAATGCATTCTATCTCTGATGAAATACTGGCAATTTGAGGTTGGTTTTTCTCAAGGGATTTCTGTTGACAAAAACAGAGGAATTGATACAGATGCTTGCGGTCTTGAAATAGATCGGTTTGATGAAGTGCAACTGGCATGGAAGCGAGGATGTCAAAGATTTTTAAGATCAAATTTCAATCATTAACTATCACTACAGGTAACATACTTCTGTGACTGTTGGGGTGAGAAATGTAGAGGGGTTGGGGGTTAGAGAGTAAAGCCATGGAATCTGTATCGGTGGAAGCTCTGTTGGGGGCGTTTGGCACCTGACTGAAAACTGGCTGATGTTGCTCGATAAACGGGCTTATACCCTTCTGAAGCAACAGTCTGAACCCTTGCTGTCGTAGAATTGTGAGGTTGCAGCGATGCTCGTGCCGCATTATGACTACAAAATCTCTGCCTTTGCCTAAGTCTAAGCTGTGGTTAGCCGCCATTAAGCCGCCTATGTATAGCGTGGCGATTATGCCCATTTTGTTGGGAACGGCGATCGCCTTTGCGGAGACAGGTGTGCTTCAAGCCAGGACTCTGTTGACGTTTCTGCTATCTGCCATTTTGATTTTGGCGTGGGAAAACCTGGCAAATGATGTGTTCGATTCTGAGACAGGAATCGATCGCAATAAACATCATTCCCTGGTCAACCTGACGGGTAGTCGGTCGTTGATTTTCTGGTTGGGCAATTTTTGTCTGGGTTTAGGAATTGCGGGAATTGTGGCGATCGCCTGGTGGCAACGTGACCCAACGATCCTGATCTTGATTCTGGTCTGCTGTGGGTTGGGCTATCTCTATCAGGGTCCACCCTTTCGATTGGGCTATCAGGGTTTAGGCGAGATCTTGTGTTTCTTGAGCTTTGGTCCCCTGGCAGTATCGGCAGCCTATTACAGCCAGGTGCAAACCTGGTCAGCCGCTGCCTTAGTGGCATCGGTGATTTTAGGAATCAGTACAACTCTGATTTTGTTTTGCTCCCACTTTCATCAGGTGAGTGACGATATCGCCGCCGGAAAGCGATCGCCCATCGTGCGGATGGGAACTCGACGCGGGGCTCAGTTATTGCCGTGGGCGTGTGGGAGTCTCTTTGGATTGACCGTGTTGTTTGTTGGACTGCAATGGTTTCCCCTGTGGACGTTGCTCATTTTTGGCAGTATGCCCTCTGCTGTTAAACTTTGTAGCCATGTTGGCAAGTATCACGATCAGCCTGAGCAAGTCAGCAACAGCAAATTTATTGCCGTTGCGCTGCATTTTTGGAGTGGTCTTTTATTGTGTTTAGGGTTTGTCCTTTGAGCAAAGGCAGAATGCAAGTTGAAAAACTCTGTCAGAACGTTTTGCAAAACGCCCCATCCACTCAACACAGGGAAACCTGACCCAGTTAAACCTTGGCTACTGCAACTGCACTCACATCGGCGTTGCGATCAAAAATGACACGGGGTTTCAGCAAGATGCGAAATAGCAGAAATAGCGATTGAAACTCGCCCGGGGTTTGGTGCCGTCGCCATTGTCCTGGGCGACAAAACAACATCTCCACTAAACGTCGTTGCTGTACAAGGGTCATTGACTCAAACATAATGCGAACGGTTGGGTATTCGTCATAGACCCCGGTTCGGCTCACTTCTCCGCGCAGGGTTAGTCCTTCCTCCAGGATGGTCAAGCTGACACTGATCGGCTCAGCTGTAGCAATGCCAGGAAATCCACCTTGAGTCAAGGCGACCTCTGCTCCGACCTCAGATACCATCGTTGTGATGCCCCAAAAGGTTTGGTCATCCACGGTTAATCGCACTGTGCGGCGCAGGTCAAACCACTCATGGGGGTGGGGACGTGGGGCATCGAGTAATATCAGCAGCGCGATTCCCAGGAGCATCAGGTTATAAAGGCTCCAGATCCAGCCCAAGCCAATGCCTTTGACTTGCATTGCCACTTCTGGAGGAACGGTAGTTTGCCATGCCCCTTTAATCATGCAGATGCCCAGGTTCATCCACAGGCTGACTGCTGTTAAGCCAAACATGATCAGGAGAGGCCAGGCGAGATGCCAGTTGAAATAGAAGCGATCGCTGGCTGTGCCTTTGGGGGTGACTTTAAACCCAGAGCTGAAGGGACTGAGAATTGCCTGAATCACCGTCACCGTCAGCGGAAAGCAGAGAACCAGGGAATAAATATTTGTCAACAGGGCAGAGCGGGCGCGGTAGTTGAGCCAGGAAAAAACCGCCAACTGCACAATGTAATAGGGCAAAAAGAAATATAACAACTCAGCCGCAGTGGCTCGAATGGGAATCACACCCAACCAGGCATAGGTGAGTGGCATCAGTAAAAAGACGACCTGAGCAATGCTGGTGAACCAATGCAGCAATCCCTCGAAGTGTGCCAATCGTTGCAGCGGACTTAACCCGCGAATCGTCAATGGATTGGCTTCAATAAAGAAAGCTTGCAATGTGCCGCGTGCCCAACGTAATCGCTGGGTGGCGTGGGCAGCAATGTTTTCGGCAGCCAGTCCGGCACTCAGCTTTTCGTCCAGATAGATGAGTCGGTAGCCCTTAGCGGATAGGCGAATGCCTGTGAAGTAATCTTCGCTCAACGATCCGGTAAAGAATCCGCCTGTCTCTTCGAGGGCACTGCGCCGCACCACAAACGAGGTTCCCGCACAAACGACACTGCCTACCCCATCGCGAATGGGTTGAATTTGGCGATAAAATACCTCTTCTTCGGGCGTGAGCACGTTTTCTAAACCCAAATTGCGGGCGATCGGGTCGGGGTTATAAAAGCTCTGCGGGGTTTGGATCAGGGCGACCTGCGGATCTTGAAAAAAGCCAACCGTGCGGGTCAAAAAGTTAGTAGTGGGCACAAAGTCGGCATCAAAGACTACAATCAAATCCCCTTTGGTGTGGGCGATCGCGTGATTCAGGTTGCCTGCTTTGGCATGACGGTTATCTGGGCGGGTCATGTATTCGCAGCCCAGTTCCTTGGCTAATTCCTGCATTTCAGGACGGCGTGTGTCGTCCAGGAGATAAACCGTTTTATTGGGGTAGTCCAATGCCTGACAGCCAATGATAGTGCGCCGCAAGATGAACGTTGGCTCGTTGTAAGTCGGAATCAAGACATCAACGCTGGGGTTAAATTTACTATTCAACACATCCAGCGAGAGAATGTCAGCTTCTCGACGGCGATCGCTGACTCGCAACATCAGAAATAGCTGGATCACACTGCTGCCGAGCACCAACAATTCCATCACAAATAGCCCCAGACTAAACACACCATTGATTGGGCTGTCGAGGTTCAAGGTGCTGAGCGATCGCCACAGCAGATAACGCAGCGTTAGTGCCAGCAGAATGGTGACGACAAAAAAGCGGGACCACGTTCGTGGCGATGGCGAGATTTTCATAACAACTAGCACCATGATGAGCAGAATGACCGACGGAAGAAGGAGGTAGCGTCCTGCTACCATAGGCACTTCTAACCACAGAGGAGGTGCCTGCTCCATTGCGTTCCATTGGGCAAAGATTTTGGCAATGGCTCCCTGACCTGCAAACCAGGCAGCAGTAATTGCCCCTGCCAAAAACACCACACCTAGCATGGCGATCGTGGTGACTTGAGGACGTAGAGCTTTTCTAGATTGAGAGTTGCGCCCTCTCTCTTTGACCATTTGTGAAGTCGCCATAACACCGCCTCTAAGGTGATTGGTGTGAATCGTGCAAGCTGCTTAATGGTATTTGTGATTGAGTATGGTGATCACTGTAGTGCATCGATAATGGATAACTGTGTTGCATCATTCAGAACTACGTCAAACCCACCTGATTTAGATTGAATATTTTTAATAGCGATAGGAGTAAAAGGACTGAGCTATTTTTTCTTTGAAGTTAGCCATTTCTAAGCTGAAAGAAATTGTTACATAATTCTTTAAAAACCTCATCCACCGATCTCACCTGAGTTGTAAGAAGTCCGCTCGACTCTTGCAACTGATCCGAGAGTTGTTCACCTGCGTGTGACTCTTAATCGTGGTCAATGTTCCCAAAAATGACTGAATTCTCAGGAAAATTTCATTTCTCAGCAGTAACTTGCTATAAATTTGTTTTTTATCTAGTGTCTATAGTTGAGGTTGGCATTAATATCCAAGCGGACTTGGAACGCTTCTTAGACACGTTGGCACGCCTAAACGGGTTTTCTTTTGCAATCTTTCCATTGCATAACTCCGTTTGGATGGCTACAGTGTTGGGTTCTGGTCTACAAGTTTATGAAGGCCAAGGTTTTGCTTTTTTCAAGGGGCGTTTAGACCTCTACAAGTTTTTAGTCCTGGTGTTATGACATCTCTAGGTTGAGAGGTATCTATCGTATGAGTGCTGCCGATTTCGCTACCGTGTTGCATCCGGCGATCGCCGTTTTCTTTGTCTTTCCCTTGATTGGAATGGTAGTTAACTTTGCGTGGCAAACCCGCCAGCGGCGATTGCAAGCTGCTCAAGATGGTAAGAGCAAGATTCCTCCAATCGTTGGTCCAGAACATTTGAAGCTGGGAAAGTGGCTCAGTGCATCGGTGGTAGGAATCACGTTATTGGGGATGGCTCAGCCCATCGTCAAAAAGCTAGTCTTTGATGCTCAAAACTGGTCTGCCAACTCCACCCGGTTTTTCATTATCGTGGCGTTCTTTATTGCCACCATCGCCTCCCTGGTGCTGCTATATCAGGCTCGTACACCGCTGTGGCGAGGCATTTTTGCAACTCTCTGTGGCATGGGGCTGATTATCATTGGTTTTCAGAAGTTTCAGGCGGGGGATGGCAATCTCTATCCCCTGATATTTCGGCGAGATTTTGAGTGGCAGGTTTCCCATTTCTATTACGGCGTTACGGCGGCTCTCTTGATGATTTTTTCGCTGGCGATCGTTCAGGATATCTACCAGGATCGGAGCCATCGTTGGCGCATCGTTCACACGGTGCTTAACTGCGTTGCGTTACTCTTGTTTATTGGGCAAGGCATGACGGGTGCTCGTGATCTGCTGGAAATCCCGTTGAGTTGGCAATCACCCTACATCCAGCAACTCTATCAGCAAAATTGTCAGGCACAACCCTGCACAGTCCAGCCTGCTGCGCCGGCTCCACCTCCCGGTTCATGAGGCTTGCTGGGTCGATGGTTAATCGTCATTGACGCCTAGATAGAGTCATTCTCAGTGACATTCGTCATCCCGTTACGTTGGGGCTTGGCAAAGCTAAGCCCCTAATTAAACTAAGAGTCCGGTGAATGAATTCGCGGCTACTAGAGCGAAGTCCGCCGATGCGGACTCTGGAAAATGTAGGATTTGACGAACTGACGCGGGTCGGTTTTGCGCCGATAGCGGCGGTTTTAACCGCCGAAATTCTTATCCCGAATTCACGTTAATTGATTATCTTGAAGGCTTAAACAAACGCATCAGCCACGAGTGCAGCCAGGGCAACTCCTCCAGCGATCGCCATTAGTCCCGCAGGCATAAACTTGCGGGTTTTAGTCAGTCGCATGACAAAGACCACAATCAGCACGGCGGTAATCACGGCAGCCAGGGTGCCCGCCCATACAACTCCTCGAAACTGAGCCACACCACATAAAATCAGCAAGACGCCACTGATCACACCAGAAATCAGGGACATTTTGCTTTTAGCCTGGGCATAGCCAATAATGCCACCCACCAGAGCAAGAATACCGTAGGCGATCGCTGCAATAATGCCTATCATGGCTCGTTTCACCGCTAGAGGATATGGATGCTCAACTCACGAAAGCTATCTCGGTCTTACAACACGACGCTGCCTCGTTGTTGCTTTATCAGTCTGTCGTTAGTGGTGAGATCGGTCAAGCATTTCTTAATCTGCTGCAAACCTTGTGTCAGGATGATGGAATCAGTTGCCTGAGAGCCTATGGCAAGTGGTTTACAGCCCTGGCAACTGAGCAAGTCTCCTGGCAAGACTATCTCATCACTCAAATTCTCCAGGCAGACAATCCTTTTACGCAGCAAGCACAACGATGCCCTCTGGCGGAGTTTCCCCCTGCCCTGAGCGCGGCTGCAAAACACGATTTGCAGGCATTGCAACGGCTTTATCAATGCACCGGAGATGATTTGAGCCAATGGGTGCAGCATCATACCCACTCAGCCTTTCCTCCTGTCACCTGGGATGCTCAATCCTCTGTCCAACGTTACGTTGATAACCCACATCAGCCTCTCCGCCAGCAGTTTGCAATGGCTGCCAATTGGGCAGAGATTCTAGAAGATTTAGTCGCCTACTACCGTCATGTGGGCGTGGGACTGTTTGCCCAATATCGAGCCTTTCGCTGGCAAGCAGGGACGCTGACAGGCATTGCTCACCCTGATCCAATCCATTTAGAAAATCTGGTGGGCTATGAGTTGCAGCAAAAAGCGTTGATCCAGAACACAGAGGCTTTGTTGGCTGGATACCCCGCCTTACATGTGTTGCTCTATGGCAGTCGTGGGTCGGGCAAGTCGTCGCTGGTTAAGGCATTGCTGCATCGCTATGGCGATCGCGGCTTACGATTGATCGAAGTCTCAAAAGCCGACCTCAATGCGTTGGTGACCATATCTGACACCCTCCGTCATTTGCCGCAAAAGTTTATCCTGTTTGTAGACGACCTCTCGTTTGAAGAAGAGGAGGATGCCTACAAAGCCCTCAAAGTTGTGTTGGAGGGCAACCTCACCGCTCGCCCCCAAAATCTTGTGGTCTATGCCACTTCTAATCGTCGCCACCTGATCCGCGAATTCTTTGGCGATCGCCCCCGTCCTAGTGATGCCGATGAAGTCCATGCCTGGGACACGGTTCAGGAGAAGCTTTCCTTTAGCGATCGCTTTGGTCTGACCCTGACCTTTGAACCAGCCGACCAAACCACCTATCTGGCAATGGTGCACCACCTCGCAAACCAGGCAGGCATCACCCTGGCAGATCAGGAGCTAGAATACCGTGCTCTGCAATGGGCAACTCGCCATAATGGGCGATCGGGGCGTAGTGCCCGTCAGTTTGTTGATTTCCTCATGGCTGAACTGACACTAACCTCTTCAGGTTAAGATCCCGTCGAATAAAGTCGTGGCTAGCGGAGCTAAGCCTGTCTTTGCAAACTACTCAGAATCAAGGGTCAGACGGAACTGGCACAGGTCGCGTTGTTTCGATAGCGGCGGTTTCAACCGCCAGAATCCTGATCCCGAATTCACGTTGATTGAGGACGGCTATAGCTGTCTTCACCCCCATTCCCCACTCCCCACTCCGCTAAAGTAAAAGAAGAGAATTTTGAATTAAGTTGAACTTTCATGGATAACGAACCCATCGTTTTATTGTCAAAACGTGAAATTGACAAAATGCGTCAGGCGGGTCGCTTAGCAGCGGAGCTTTTGGATTATTTAGCCCCCTATGTCAAGCCCGGAGTCACGACATTAGAGCTAAACGATGTGGCTGAAGCATGGACTCAAAAACATGGGGCTAAGAGCGCGCCGTTGGGCTATCACGGGTTTCCTAAATCCATCTGCACCAGTGTGAATGAGGTGGTGTGTCATGGCATCCCTAATGCAAAACAGGTGCTTAAGGAGGGAGACATTATCAACATTGATGTCACTCCCATTGTGGATGGCTATCATGGCGACACGTCGCGCACCTTTTTTGTGGGGCAACCCTCTCCGCTTGCCCGCAGGTTGGTTGAGGTGACAGAAGAGTGTTTAAGACGGGCGATCGCTGAGGTCAAACCCGGTGCTCGCATCGGCGATATTGGCGCAGCCATTCAAGATTATGCAGAGTCTCACGGGTTTTCAGTCGTTCGAGATTTTGTGGGGCATGGCGTCAGCCGCATTTTCCACACGGCACCCCAGATCCCCCATTATGGGCAACGAGGCAAGGGCAAAAAGCTCAGACCAGGCATGGTGTTTACCATTGAGCCGATGATCAATGAAGGCACCTGGGAAGTTGAAGTCCTGGCAGATAAATGGACAGCAGTGACCAAAGACCGCAAATTATCGGCTCAGTTTGAACACACAATCGCGGTCACTGATGATGGGGTAGAGATTCTAACGCTAGATCCATCTCTGGCGACTGTTTAATTTAACGATCTTGGCGCATGATGGGGATGTTGTTCCCCTATGTTGCTCTCACATCAATGGCTCCTACGATCGCTCTCATTGCTCACGATCGCAAAAAGAATGACATGGTAGCGTTTGCTCGCAAACATGCGCTACTCCTTGGTCGATTTCGGCTGATTGCTACAGGAACAACTGGACAGCGAGTTCAGGATGCGACTGGACTTAAAGTTGAGATTCAACAATCAGGTCCTTTAGGTGGTGATGCCCAAATTGCGGCTGAAGTCGTCGCTGGAAATGTCACAGCTGTTGTTTTTTTGATCGATCCGCTCTACGCTCAGCCCCACGAACCCGACATTCAGTCGTTGCTCCGGTTATGTGAAGTCTATAACGTCCGTTTGGCCATTAATCTAGCTACCGCTGAGGCGATCGTCACTGAACTCGCTGCCTCTCAAGTTGCTCATTTGATTTTTAACCCCGTGTCGGGTCAGGGCAACCCCGATCAGGCTTTAGCCACGATTCGACAGGTGCTAGAGCCAAGTATGCATTTGTATGTTCATACAACTACACCCGACGTGAGCGCAGGAGAACTGGCAAAAACTGCGATCGAAGCTGGGGCTGACCTTGTAATTGCTTCTGGTGGTGACGGCACCGTTTCGGCCGTCGCTGAAGCATTAATTAATACAGGTATCCCGCTTGGCATCATTCCCCGTGGCACGGCAAATGCCTTTGCAACGGCTCTGGGTATTCCTGGAGGCTTGCAGGGGGCTTGTGAGACGATCGCCGCTGGGGTGACACGGGTTGTGGATGCCGCTCGCTGTAATGGGTTGCCTATGATTTTGTTAGCTGGCATTGGCTTTGAGGCGGAAACGGTCGAACGAGCCAATCGAGAAGTCAAGGATCGCCTGGGGGCATTGGCGTACCTCCTGGCTGGGGTGCAACAACTCAACGAGCAGCAAATGTTTACAACCACGATTGAGGTTGAGGGCAGCATTAATGAGTTTCAAGCGGCAGCCATCACCATTGCCAATGCCGCTCCAGCGACCTCCGTACTGGCACAAGGGTTTGGGCAAGTTATCCCCGATGACGGGTTATTAGAAGTCACCATTGGGGCTCCAATTACAAAAATGCAAGCGATCAACACTGTCATTCAATTATTTGGAGCCGCATTAACCAAAGTCGCGCCTAATCGTGAGGATATTATCTGCTTGCGAGCAAAACGACTCAAAGTAACGACAGACCCCGAACAAAAAGTGGTGGTTGATGGTGAAGTGATTGGCACGACTCCCGTTGAAATTGAATGTATTCCCGGTGGTTTGACCGTCTTTACCCCCACAGCCAGTGCTCATGCGTTGGATGATCAGGGAGATCCGATTCAGGCATCAGCGTAGAGGGGGAATAGGGAGTAGGAGTGGAGGAGTGGAGGAGTAGGAAATAAGGTGGAATTCCATCACTCTACTCAGTCCTCATCACTCCATCACCCGCCACTCCACCACTCCTCTTTTTATTCTTGATCTTTTATCGTTCATCCTTCCCTATCACTCCATTACCCCACTATTTCTCAACTCCTTTTTCTTTCCTTTCATCCTTGATCTTTTATCGTTCATCCTTCCCTTTTCCCCACTCCCTCATCCCTACTCCTTTTGCTATACCTGACCCAAACTCGATAGGATAAGGAGATACTGTGTATCCGTAATGGTTGGGAGAGACGCTGCATGGATTTGGTTACGCTCCAGAATTGGCTTGATAACGCATCCTTTGCCGTTCTGTTTGTCACCATGCTGGTGTACTGGGGAGGCTTGGCGTTTCCAAACTTGCCTCTGTCGGTGGCAGGGAGTACGGGAATGGCGATCGCCAACCTCTTCATGGCAGCCCTCCTGGGAGCCCGCTGGATTGAGGCGGGCTATTTTCCCTTGAGCAACCTGTACGAGTCTTTGTTCTTCATTGCCTGGGGCATCACTGCTGTTCACTTTTTGGCTGAGAATATGAGTCGTAGCCGACTGGTGGGGGCGTTTACTGCACCGATCGCCATGGGTATTACTGCTTTTGCCACGCTGACGCTACCGAGTCAGATGCAGGTGTCTGAGCCGCTCGTCCCTGCTCTCAAATCCAACTGGTTAATGATGCATGTCAGTGTCATGCTGCTCAGTTACTCGGCGTTGATGGTGGGGGCATTGTTGGCGATCGCCTTCCTCATCGTGACACGGGGGCAAGCGGTAGAGTTGCGGGGCAGTTCAGTAGGAACCGGGGCATTCCGAGATGCTCGTTATCGATTGCGTCGAGCCGGAGAACCAGTGAGTGCTGCCGCTGTTGCAGAGCAGCCAACTGAAATAGGAGTCGGTAACACGGCTGTGTTGGCGGCAATTGCGACCCCTACTACCACCGAGGCTCAACCCCTCTCTCCACAACGCCTCAACCTGGCTGACACCCTCGACAACATCAGCTACCGTATTATTGGCTTAGGCTTTCCTCTATTGACGATTGGCATCATCGCTGGAGCTGTCTGGGCAAATGAAGCCTGGGGATCGTACTGGAGTTGGGACCCTAAAGAAACCTGGGCACTGATCACCTGGCTCGTGTTTGCCGCCTATCTCCACGCCCGCATCACAAAAGGTTGGCAGGGACGACGACCCGCTATTTTGGCAGCAAGTGGCTTCCTGGTCGTTTGGGTCTGCTACCTCGGTGTCAATCTGCTGGGTAAGGGGTTACACAGTTACGGCTGGTTCTTCTAATTATTTTGGGAACGAAAGAATGGAAAACGAATTTGCACCACTAAATGATGACGAAGTGTTGTACATCCGAGAGGGGCGGGTTCTGATTCCAAACCCGACCTTTAAGGTGGTCGAATTTTTAGACGCGCTGGCGCAGGCCGTCAGCGAGCGTGAAGACGAATGGACAGAAGATAGCGAAGGCTGGTTTGGGTCTGGCTTGCCCTGTGAAGTGTTGCGGTTTGGCAATCAGGGATGGCAGCGGGGTCGTGTCCGAATTCGCTTAGAGTTTTGCCCTGAAAAACAGCCAAAACTGTTGCGAGAGCAACCCCCTACTCGCGATCGCGAACAGCCCTATAGACGCAATAGCCGTGAAGATGTATATCCTCCCAGGAGCGATCGCGAAGATATCTACTCTCGCCAAGACCGAGATGTTTACGTCCAACCAGATGACTTTTACGAAGATGACGCAGATGTGAACTACTAGAACATGAAGGATAAACTCTGAAGGATAAAGGATAAAAGCTAAAGGATAAAACTAGACTCCCATCCCTGTATTTTGGTTTCATCCTTCATATTTCATCCTTCAGCTTTTCCTATGTGGACTCCCCTACACGATCGCCTGCATAAAACGCTTCGGCATCGAGGGTTGTTGTCCAAACAGCAACGCCTCTTAGTGGCAGTGTCGGGAGGACAAGATTCACTCTGTTTGGCACAGCTATTGCTGGATCTTCAACCCAAGTGGAGGTGGGAGTTGGCGATCGCCCACTGTAACCATCAATGGCGAACGGACTCGGCGGGCAATGCCAGCTACGTTATGCAACTGGCGCAACAGTGGGGGCTTCCTGGTTATTGCGTCACGGCGGAAACCCCTCCCACCAGCGAAGCGGCAGCACGGCAATGGCGATACGAGGTGCTGGCGAGTCTGGCTCAAACTCACGGGTACACAGCGATTGCCACGGGACACACAGCCAGCGATCGCGCTGAGACACTCCTTTACAATTTGATCCGGGGCAGTGGTGCAGATGGACTGCAAGCGTTGACCTGGCAACGAGCATTAGTTCCTGGAGTTCAGCTAGTTCGTCCACTGTTGGAAGCGACTCGTGCTGAAACGGCTCAGTTTTGTCACGAGGCTCAACTGACCATTTGGGAGGACTCTACTAATCAAGACCAAAGCTATGCCCGCAATCGCATTCGTCATGATCTGTTGCCCTACCTGCAAACTCACTTCAATCCTCAAGTAGAACAGGCCCTCGCCCAAACCGCAGAATTGCTCCGGGCAGAGGTTGCTTTTTTAGAAACGTCTGCCCAACACCTGCGAGAACAGGCAAATGTCTATTCCGTTAGCCCATCGACAACTGAGGCTCAGGGGCTAAAGCGAAGTGTGTTGCGGTCAGCTCCCCTGGCGTTGCAGCGTCGAGTTATGCGCCAAGTTCTACAAGAGCTAATGCCCAGCGCACCCAGTTTTGAGCACATTGAGAAGCTAACTGCCTTAATTACGGCTACCAATCGTTCTCGCACCGATCCTTTCCCAGGAGGAGCGATCGCTGAGGTCGAGGGGGATTGGATTTGGATCAGGAAGGGAAGAGAGAAAAAAGCAGAATGAAAAATTAAGAGTATTGACCACTCACCAATCTAGGAGGTCGCATATTCGGGTGATTGGTTGCCCATCAAGTTTGCAATCACTTGTCGCATCTCGGCGATCGCCTGAAGCTGATAATCGCTTGCCTCCTGGAACTGAGCCATGACCTGAGTAATTGACTCTAGTTTTTGTCTTAAGTTCGTGACCCCATCCTGGGTGGGTTGAAGAATAGCTTGATAGGTATTCACCTTACCCCACAGTTCAGCGGCGGCAGCCCGTTGAGACACCAACTGTTGTTCCAGTTGCTTCAACTCGTTGCGCTGATTCTCCTGATCAACGGCTTGTTGCTCGACAGCCTGCTGCGCCTGTTCAACTTGACCTGTCAACTGCTGAATCTCAGTCTGTAAGGCTTGCAACTCGGCTTCTTGTTGCTGCTTGATGCTTTCTAATTGGCTGATAGCCGGACCTAGATCAATGCTGCTATTGGAGCTATCTGGAGTAGCAATTCCCTGGCGGCGCGCCAGAATGATTTGGTGCTGTTTGAGAGTGGCTCCCCGATCTTGAAGGTTACGACGTTGCCCCACGAGGGTTTCGTTGAGCATTTTGTAACTTTCCTGCTCATCTGCCAACTCAGTTTCGAGCTGGAGGCGATCGTACTCGCTTGCCTGTTGAATGCGTTCCTTGAGTTGATCGATCGCTTGTTGTTGCAGCGATAACTCTTCTTCTTGACTATTAACAAAACGAGACATTTTCTCAAGCTCTCGCTCAAGATCCTGAGTAATGCTCTTCAATTCTTCCAGAGGGATTGTCTCTAACTCAGCCAATTTAGGATCTGCCGTCAAATCACCGGAGGCGGCCTTTAGGTGTTGATAAAGGATATTTTGGCTTTCCAGTTGCCCTTTAATGGAACTTTCCTGCTGTTGCTTGAGGGTTAGAGTGCTTTTTTGTGAGGCTAAATCTGCTCGAAGTTGTTCCAGATGGGCTTGGCTGGTATGCCACTCCTGCCAGCGATGGTGTAGATCGTTAGCTTGGCGATCGACCTCATCCTGGAGTTGTTGAGCACTGGTTCGTTGTTGTTCTAGCTCCTGGTAGTAGCTCTCTAAGCTGCCCTGCTGGTAAGACAAGACATCAAAGGATTGGTTTAACTCCTCACGGACTGACTCAGTAGGAGCTACCGCACTTGACAAGCGATTCAGCAGTTCTTGAATGTAATAGGACTGCTGCTCGTCTAATACAGCCGACTGCGTCATCTCAGCTTGTCGCTCTTCAAACCGACTCATCTCTCCCCGGAGGTGAGCCCAAGCTCCTTCAAGCTCCTGGCTCTTGCGTTCAAACTCCTCTCGCTGACGCTGCACTTCTTCGCGAGTTGTTTCGACTTCATGCCGTTGTTGTTCCAACCGCTCGAAATCTTCTTCCATCTGTTGCAGTTGCTCTTGTCGGGCTTCCATTTCCATTTCCCGACGGTTGAGCTCCTGGCTCTGATAGGTGAGAGATTGCTTCCACTGCTCAATCTCTTCCTCTTGGGTTTTGGCTTTCTCTTGCAGCCGAGAAAAGTTTTGCAAGATGCTGACGAGTTGCCGTCCTGCCTCTGTGTGACGCTGGATTTGCTTAGTAGCTGTCAACTCAACCATGACCAGCACCCCAGCGTTGTAGTTTGCATCATCAGGTGCAGGAATCACCTCCTCGCCAGGCAATGCACTCCAGCTCTGCTCCGTCCGCTGACAAGCTAATAGCTTCAGTTCAGTTTTACCGCTTCCAATAACCCTGGTCTTCTTCTGTACTTCCGCTAGATACAGCACACCGCTATTCCTCTTTCGTGTCTATAGCCGATTCTGCGATAGTTTGACTGTCTCAGCCACTTGCCCGCATTGTTGATTTCAGTCTAGTAGGGCAGGGGCTATTGAATATAGCGTACCCCAGTATTCTGATTGTAATAGCGGGACTGGGGGGCTATTCACAAGTCCAGCTAAATTAGTATAGTTTGCAATTTGCCAATCTTGCTTTCACATTTAGTGCTGATTGATAAACTCACTACCTGAAAGGTAAGAGGTAGGTTGTCTGAATATAGAGCAAGCTCGGTTATGCTCCTTTATACTCTTCAAAACTCGCTTTGAGCAAGCTTTTTCAAAAGTTGCAATGAGAAGTTGCAATCAGAATAGGGATCTCTTGAGCTTTAGGACTGGTCAAACACACTCCTCAATCCTAACCGTACTATGAGGGATAGTTGTGATATCAATGACATCAGATGCTAATAATCAATACAAATCTGCCCCACTTGGCTAATCATCAATACTATTTGAAGAATAAAAATTGATTGTCTTAGGTGGAATGGAAGAAGAGTTCTATTCGGTATGGGACTCAACCGTTTCTACAAGCAGGTTTTGAGGTGTATTAGGTTATGCTTATTACTATCTACCCACAGTCAGATTGTTGAAATTTTTTAATGAGACTTCTTTAAACGCATGAGATTTAAATACATAAGATTGTGGTGTAGTGCGAAAACGAGCAGATCAAATCTCAATTAAGCTGTCATCGGAGAGTGTTCTAGCTGTATGCAGGGTAAGTTGAGTGAAATAGACATCCGTAGCATTTTACAGCTGGTTGAGTTAGGTCAGCGGACTGGTGAGCTGTTTGTAGAAGCGTACGGCTCTGCTATGGCAACCGGTGGCGATTACCCTGCTGGGGGAACGGCTTCCCATCGTCCTGCTAAGATTACTCAATCCTGGTTTGTCTTTTTTCTCAACGGTCACATTATTTATGCGGGGGATAGCGGAGCCAATCTGGCTCGCCTCCGAGACTATCTCCGCCGCTACAAATTAGAAGATGCTCTCGATCGCGTCAGTGTATCAGCGATCGCCACGGTGAATGCTCCTGAATATGGGCATTTGTGGGCTCTCATCGAAAATCACATCCTGACCCCGACTCAGGGACGCTCCATTATTCAAAACATGGTGCACGAAACTCTGTTCGACTTGCTGAGTCTGCATCAAGGGTCGTTCATTTTTGAAATTAGCCCTGCCCTGTCTCCGCAACTCACGACGCTGGAGGTCGGTCCACTGGTGATAACGATCATGAAGCAGATCCAGGAGTGGAAGCAGTTTCACCCCCACATTCAATCACCGAGCCAGTGTCCTGCGATCGCGAATGCTGAGCAGTTGCGCGAAACCCTCACCGAAACAACTTTCAAAACGTTAGTGCGATGGGTTGATGGCACAACCTCGATTCGGCAAATGGCTCGTTATCTCAACCGAGATGTTTTAACGGTCGCCAAAGCTATTTATCCCTACGTTCAACAGGGCTACGTCCAGATGCTCCCTGATCCATCGAGCGACGCGACGCCTGCCAATGATGAATTTGGGCTCGGTCAACGCAACAAAATTCCACGGGTGGTTTGTATTGATGACGGAGCAACCATCCGAAAAACGGTGGAATACATTTTGAGCCAACATGGGTACGAGGCAACTGCCATCAGTAACCCACTCAAAGCGTTAAGTTTAGTGTTTCAGTTAAAACCCGATCTAATTCTGTGCGATATTGCAATGCCAGAATTGGATGGTTACGAAATCTGTGCCATGCTTCGTCGCTCCACTGTTTTTCGTCAAACCCCAATCGTCATGCTGACTGGAAAAGATGGATTTATCGATCGCGTTAAAGCCCGTATGGTCGGAGCAACTGATTATCTAACAAAACCCTTTGGGGAAAGTGAGCTACTCATGTTAGTCGAAAAGTACGTTGGTTTGGGAGACCCAAATCGCCCAAAACCCGAAAAATTACTGGAAGAAGCCTTGGAAGATGAGCTAGAAATTGATATCACTGAATCATCTTCTACTCCATCGGTGTCTTACGGCTGATAATAAACGATATGAATTTAAGTTCTCTGGTTTAGGGTTACGGTAGTTTGGTTTACGAGGCATATCGTTAGGGTGGGAAAAAATCCCAGTTAATATTTGGGTAGCAATCATTAAAGTTATGAGTACAGTTTTAGTCGTAGAAGATAGCGTAACCCAACGGGAAATGATTACAGATTTGCTCAAAGGAAGTGGTCTGGATGTCACAGTCGCCAGTGATGGAGTAGAAGCACTTGAGCAAATTCAGGGTCAACGTCCTGATTTAGTGGTGCTCGATATTGTGATGCCTCGAATGAATGGGTATGAAGTCTGCCGCCAGTTAAAGGCAAATCCTAAAACTCAGAGCATTCCAGTCGTCATGTGCTCGTCTAAAGGAGAAGAGTTCGATCGCTACTGGGGAATGAAACAGGGGGCAGATGCTTATATTGCCAAGCCATTTCAACCGACAGAATTGGTTGGCACCGTGAAACAGCTTTTGCGAGGGTAGGTTGAGTGTAATGATTGGGAATCCGGATTTTTTAACAGGTAGAGGTCAAGATCAAGCTCCCGAATTCCAAGAGCTTGAAAGTCCTGAAGGTGAGTTGCATTTGAGGTTCTTTGTAACTTCGGGAGACGAGTTTGCTCTACCTGCGACTGGAATCCGGGAAGTTATTGCATCTCCACCCGACCGGATTACACCGATCCCGAATGTTTCTCCCCTACTTCTGGGTACGCTGAATGTGCGAGGACGTGTCATCTGGGTGGCTGACCTCGGTCAGTTTCTGGGAGATCCGACTGCCCTCAGTACAGATCGGTCGGAGATTTCAGTCATAGCTGTTGAAGATCAAGATACCATGTTAGGTTTAGCGGTTGACCGGATTGTAGGAATGGTTTGGTTGGATGTTGAAGAGTTGCAAATGCCAACGAATGTTCCAGATGGAATGGCTCCTTTCCTCCGGGGTGAATGGCTGCAAAGTAAGGAGAGTGACCCCTCCAAAGGGGACGCTTCGCATCGCCACCTGCGACTGCTAGATCAAGTGGCGATACTTCGATCGGCGCGGTGGGCAGCATGAACTTCTAGCACTATTAGATATTTGCACGGGCAGGAGAAGGCAAATGGGATCAGGCACTGAATACGCACAGGAATATCAAAAGGCTGAAAAAGCCTACATGACAGGCAGTTATGAAGAGGCAGCCGCAATCATCGATCGCCTAGCCGAAGAATACCCGAGTGACCCAAACGTCCATCTCTTGCGGGGGCATATCTACTGCTATGGATTGCAACAGTACGACGTAGCTCGCGATCAATATCAAGCGGTATTGGGACTAACCTCTGATCCAGAATATATAGACTACGCTAACAATGGGCTTGCCTATGCTAGCCAGTTCAGTGCAGCTGATGCACCCACAGGCGAAGACATGGGCTTTGCTGATATTGACGATGATTTTGACAGCACCGGGATCTCCCAGTCTTATGGGGCAGATGAAGGAGATAGCTGGCAAGATTTAGCCAGTCAATCCGATGGTGGAGACTTCAATTTTGCTGAGTTTGATCTCGATAGTGCCGATGATTTTGCTAGTGGTAACAGTGCTCAAAGTGCGTCCACAAACCCCTTCGGTTCATCAGGTTCATATTCTGGTGCCACAGTTGCTCAGACAACAGATGACCCGTTTGCGGTTGATCCTGCCTTTAATGATGCAGGTCTAAGTGATTTCAGCAATTCCGATCAATTCGCGAGTGATGCCTTTGGCACCTTTGACGACAGTGATTTTCAATCTCCGTTAGACGACTTCAACGACGCTTTCGCAACTCCTTCGAGTGCCAATTACGCTTCTTACTCCGATTCCAGTTCGACTGGTCGGGCTGCAAACTCCCATCACCCCTCTGATGATGAAACCTTCTTCATGGGTGCAGATGATTTTGCAGCAGAGCCTGAATCTCAAACCAACTATGGCTATGACGAACCTAACGGAGGTTTAAGTAGCTCGTCAAATGCGGCTAGCTTTGGAGCAGCTAACTTCTACGAACAGGACGATCGCACCTTTGTGGCGGCTGATGACGATGGGTTTGATCTCGATGAATTTAATCCCAGCGATGATTCGACCTATGCCAGCAACTCTGCATCCAGTACAGGACGCAGCAGCGTTGACTTCCTCGATGAATTTGATGAATTTGATGACCTAGGCAGTCTGCCTGATTTTGACTTGTCTGACCATTCTGCTGGATTTACAAGCCCTTCGGTTGGTTCTGGGTTTAACTCGGCTCCCGCCACCAGTGGACCTACTACCACTAGCGATATGGGGTTTGATTTCAGTGAGGGGACTGATCACTCAGTCATTCGAGATGATGAAATCTTTAGTATCCCAGGGGCATCGGATGCGCTACCTGCCTTTACAACCCCAACGGATACCCGCAGTATCGAACCTGAAGTCACGGTCGATCAAGGTCCACTCGCGTTCCTTGAAAATGCTCCATTAGACCGCAAAAAACTGATTATTGCCCTTTCAACGGGGGTGATCTCTGCTGTTGCCGTGGCAACTGTTAGTTTTGCATCCAATCTGGTTGTGACCAGCAGCGCGCCTCCGCAAGAACGTGAGGTTGTGTCGGGCTATCTCAGTCGAGCCGGGGTTTGGATGACACTGGCGGCTGGAGCAGCAGGTTTTGGCACTGCCTGGTTAATGGGGGGTGCGACGACCCGACAAATCAAGCGTTCTGTTACTGATTTGCAATCCCAGTTTGATGCTGTTGCCATGGGTAACCTGACAGCCCGTGCTTCTGTGTATTCACAGGATGAGTTTGGTCAACTGTCTACTGGCTTTAACCAGATGGCACGAGTTATTTTGACCACGACTAGTGAAGCGCAACGCAAAGCAGAAGAGCAAGAGCAAGCCAAAGAAGATTTGCAGCGTCAGGTGATTCGCTTACTGGACGATGTAGAAGGGGCAGCACGAGGTGACCTGACTGTGCAGGCGGAGGTGACGGCTGACGTGTTGGGTGCGGTTGCTGACTCGTTCAACTTGACGATTCAAAACCTGCGAGAAATCGTGCAACAGGTGAAAATTGCCGCTCGGCAGGTAACGAAGAGTTCTACGGAGAACGAGATTTTTGCGCGATCGCTCTCATCTGATGCGTTGCGTCAGGCGGAGGAACTGGCGGTGACGCTTAACTCGGTACAGGTGATGACCGACTCGATTCAGCGGGTAGCAGAGAGTGCCCGTGAAGCGGAGGAAGTGGCTCGCACCGCATCGACCACCGCCTTAAAAGGAGGCGAAGCGGTAGAACGAACAGTATCCGGTATTCTGCAAATTCGGGAAACGGTGGCAGAAACCACTCGTAAGGTGAAGCGACTGGCAGAATCGTCGCAAGAAATTTCTAAGATTGTGGCGTTGATTTCGCAGATCGCTTCTCGAACCAACTTGCTTGCTTTAAACGCCAGTATTGAGGCGGCAAGAGCGGGAGAAGCGGGACGAGGCTTTGCGATCGTTGCGGATGAGGTGCGTCAGTTAGCCGACCGGGCTGCTAAGGCGTCTAAAGAAATCGAACAAATCGTATTACAGATTCAAAGTGAAACCGGCTCTGTAATGACGGCGATGGAGGAAGGCACCCAGCAGGTAATTGAGGGGACTCGATTGGCAGAACAGGCCAAGCGATCGCTCGAAGATATCATTCAGGTGTCAAACCGCATCGACGTTCTGGTGCGATCGATTACAGCAGATACCGTTGAGCAAACCGAAACCTCTCGGGCGGTGGCTCAGGTTATGCAATCAGTCGAGTTAACCGCCCAAGAAACCTCTCAAGAAGCACAGCGAGTGTCGGGTTCCCTACAAAGTCTGGTGGGTGTTGCCCGCGATTTGTTAGCTTCTGTAGAACGATTCCGGGTAGAAAAGGTTTAAGGATGTAATCTTTGGCAGAGACTCAAACGTGATTTTGATGTCGATTTAGGTGGGATCGGGTAAATTAGGTCAATTAAGACTGATTTTAAAATCGAGAGGGGCACACTATCCTCAAAGATCGGTGACATTCGATCTTAAACATCTTCAACATACAAGGCGATCGCCCAAGTTTAACAAAGGGGTACTGCAATGCAGTCAGAACAACAACAGCGGATCATGGGGTATTTCATTGAGGAGGCAAAAGACCACCTCAATACCATAGAGCAAGGGTTGCTGAGCCTGCAAAGCACCATTGAAGACTCAGAAATGGTGAGTGAGGTGTTTCGAGCAGCCCACTCGGTGAAAGGCGGAGCCGCCATGTTGGGGTTGGGGAGTATCCAACAAACCGCCCACCGCTTAGAAGACTACTTCAAAGTATTGAAGGAATGTCCAGTTAAGGTTGACCAGAAACTGGAGTCTCTGTTTTTAAGAGTCTTTGATACTTTACAAGAACTGATTGAACAATTACAAGGACCGTTTGGACTAACCGATGACAAAGCTCAAGAAGCAATGGCAGAGGTTGAGCCAGTCTTTCACTCATTGAATGAGCACCTGAGTCTTTTGGTCAGTCAAGCCGGGGGAACCCCTCCCGAAGATGTGCAGTTGGGGGGTACTCCGACTGTTATTCCGATACCCGTTGCAGTTGCTCGCCCTGCTCCCAGCGTGGCTCAAGAAGAAAGTGCTCTGCAATTAGTCTTTCAAAGCGATGTCCCAGCCCGTTTGCGGGATATGTTGCAACTGTTTAAGCAGGCAGACAACACTGGCAGTCGGCAACAGTTAAAGGAAATTTGCCAGTCTCTGGCTCAAGCTGGAGAACAATTTGACTTGCCCAAGTGGGTAGAGCTGCTAAACCTGGCAGAGAAAGCAGTCACCAATCCCGATAATACCTATCGCACCTTGGCTCCTGTTTTGATTAAAGATGTCAAACAGGCTCAAGAATTGGTATTGGCGCAACGAGCCGCTGAGATTTGTTGCAGTGATGGCTTGCAGGCACTCGTTCCTGTGGCGATCGAAGAAGAGCCGATCGATGACTTCGCTAATCTGCTAGCGGAAATTAATTTTGAAGATGATAGTGCACCAGAATTTATCGAATTTGATCTGGAGCCGGAAGGGTCTTTCGCTTCGATTGTCAATGATGCTGAACCTGTTGCTGAAACGCTGGAACCGTTGGATGACGACTGGTTAAACTCAGGTACGTTCGTTCAGTCAGAAACAGTGACTGACTTAGATTTTGACCTGGATGTTGCATCGACAGCTAATATGGCCGCCGATGATTTGGGCTTTGGCGACGAGTTGGATGAAACTGCCGCTGCCCCTCCTGCCATCGATCACAATGGTCCAGAGGTTGGGCTAGCGGAACTCAATAGCCTTGCAGATTTATTTGAAGGCGAGGTGCCCGACTTGGGCATGACTTGGCAGGAAGAAGAAGTCATAGGAGATGCCTCCACAGGGTTGTTTGAGGAGCTAACACCTACCGACGATTTTGCTGACTTGCTGGACGATCCAGATGAGCTGGAAGAGCTGGAGTTAGAACCCACTCAGGATGAGGACGACCTATCTGATCTGCTCAATACCTCGGCTACAAGCTATACCAGTAGCAGCTCTGCTCAGAATACTCCACCTTATGGTTTGGCAGACCTACCAGAACTATTGGCGGATTTGCCACCTACCAACCCTCCCATGCTTGAAGAGTTGGTCCTTGAAGAGAGGAGTTCGGACGACCTGTTGGGCAGCTTAGACTCAATGCCCTTTTCACCAACCGATGATGTTGCGTCGGCTGAAATGGGTGGTTTGGAAGACCTGGGTGAAATGCTCTTGAATTTGGAGGAGGATGAAGTACCTGGTTCAGCTTCCCTGGATGAAGTAACAGATGAAGTGGTGTCTCCCACATCCTCTGGGGGGAATCCGTTTGATATGTTGGCAGACCCCTTTGATGACCTCCCTCCAGCTACAACCTCCGATCTCAATAATCCGTTTGCGTTTGGTAACCCTGATGTTGCCTCCGGAAGTGATAGTAACTTCGGTGAAATTTTAGAAGATGATCCGTTTACGCTGGGCAACACTGATTTAGACTTCGCTGATGACGGTAATTTTGAGGTTTTAGAAGATCTGTCGGCTGATAGCGATTTAATCGAAGCACTGATTCAAGAAGACGTGGCTAATCTTCAATCTGAAGATTCAACAGAGCCATCTGTCACCGGAGCTTTTGATGCCTGGGCAGCTCTTGATGCTGAAGAAGAACTTGAATTGCCACAACCGATCGATGCTGGCGTTCCAGAGGATCAAGACGTTACTTCAGACCTGTGGGATGATGCGTCCACACCTGCGATCGCCGTTCCACCCGTTCAACGGGTTGAGGTAACTTCTGAAGAACCGCTTCCCGATCCCTTTGCTGTTGGGTTAGAAGATCTCCAAGCGGACGTTGAACCTCTCGATTTCAATTTAGACAGTGCTCCCGATCTATCGGACAACCTTTGGACAGACGATGCAAATGTTGTTTTAGAGCAGCCTTCAGAAAATGAATCGGAAGCTTTAGAAGCTCTTCTGTTTGGCGATGAGTCCAGCCCTGATCATGGGACGATCGCAACCGACGATGCTAGTCTATCTGAGCCGTTTGCTTTTGATGATCTCGAATTGCCCTCAATGCAGCTCGACACCGATGTCGATACGGCGATGCAAGGCATATCTCCGCTTGAGGCGATCGCACCTGAGGATTTGTTAGCCACCGAGGCTGAACTGACTGAGCTTTTAACAGAGGACTCCACTGACGAAGAGACGGATCTGGCAAACCTGTTGGGTGAGGAGAGTGGAGAACTTGATGATCCGTTTGCCTTTGATATGTCCTTCGATTTGACAGAGGCTTCGGCTACTGAAGAGTCACCAGAGGCAGATCTCTCGCAGCTCTTTGATGATGACGCTTCAACGTTTGATCCTTCACTTTTGGATGAGATTCCTGAGTCTGCCGCAACGGAGGATGGGATCGTTGATCTGGAAAATTTAGAACTTGCCGATTTGGATGCTCTAGACATTGATGGACTCTCCTCTGAGCCATCTGAGACAACCGACATCACTGATGAAGGCTTGGTCTTCGACATGGACTCCTCATCAGATTCATCTTCAGAGCTAACCTTCGATTTTGGTGAGCTTGACGTTGATGCTCCCGCTAGTGAAGCGTCGGAGTTCGATCTAGGGTTGGCTCTAGGTGAGCTTGACGTTGATGCTCCCGCTAGTGAAGCGTCGGAGTTCGATTTAGGGTTTGATGTGGCTGAGCTTGACGTTGATGCTCCCGCTAGTGAAGCGTCGGAGTTCGATTTAGGGTTTGATGTGGGTGAGGATGCTCCGTCCACTGAGGAGGTTGCTGCTAGTGAAGCCTTAGGGTTTGATCTGGGTCTTGATCTTCCTGAAATCGATATAACCGCTGAAGACTCGTCAGACTTGGGATTTGATCTTGCCTTGAACCCTGATCCGGTGACAGACAATGCCTCGGTGTCAACCGAAATGAGTCCAGATTTAGAGGCAGGGTTATCTGAAATGCTGCAAAGCAACCCTTCTAACGAGGAGGTGGTTGACCTGGATGCTGCATTCGGTGAATCTATCTTCTTTGACGAGCAATCCTCTGAGCCCGAACTAGCGGATCTGTCAGATGAGGCTATTTTCAGCTTCGATGAACAACCCGATGAAGCCACTGCATCTCCTGGCTTTGGCGATTTGGAAGGTCTTGATTTGGGTGAAATTACGCTGGATGTAGACGAGGCACTGGGCGGGGCAAGCCTTCAGGATGATGAATTTGCTGCCATTCTTGGTGGAACGGCGGAACTGGATGGAGCAACGAACTCTTCTGATTTGGATGATCTGGCAGAGCTGGATGCATTATTGAATGGTGAGACAACGGATGGAGATGATGCGGAGGCGATCGCTTCAGATACAGCAACCGCTGATGTTATCGACTTTGGTGATCTAGATGCTCTGCTGGATGACAGTTTGACCAGTCTGAATGAAGCTGACAATCTGGTTGAGCCTGATTCGGTTAGCCTCACATCAGCTGAAGCGGCAGATGTCGATGACTTTGCTGATTTGGATGCGCTCTTAGCGGGTGATTCTGCCTCAGAACCCACCACTGGCATTCAGGAAGATGATGAGTTTGCCAATCTGGATCTGTTGCTGAGTGAAACGCCGACTTCTCCTCCGATTGTCGAACCAACTCCTTCTCCTCGCTCTAGCGGTGTCAGTGAATTTGATGATCTGGAGAAATTGCTAGAGAATGCAGACCAGACGTTAGGTGGTTCCCCCACAACGCGGGGTGCGCGAGGTCCCTCCTTAGCTCCTAGCCGCAACAAAGTTCGCCCAACCAGAGGGGTTTTGAGTGACCAAACGATGCGGGTTTCGGTCAAAAACCTCGATAACTTGAATAACCTGGTTGGGGAACTGGTTGTTAACCGCAACAGCTTAGAACAGGCAGAAGAACGTTTGCGGCAATTCCTCGATAACCTGTTGTATCAGGTACAGCAGTTGGGTGATGTAGGACAACGGATGCGGGATCTGTATGAGCGATCGCTCCTCGAAAGCTCGCTGTTGTCTAGCCGCAAGAGCTATCAGATGTCATCTCAGGGCAATGGTGGAGCTTCCCAATCCAGTCATGCTACAGGGGTTAGCTTTGATGCGTTGGAGATGGACCGATTCACCGGATTTCATACCCTCTCCCAAGAGATGATCGAGTTAATTGTCCGAGTGCGGGAATCTGCCTCTGACATTGATTTCGTTGTGGATGAAACCGATCAGGTCACTCGCAACTTCCGGCAGATTACCACTCAACTACAAGAAGGGCTGACCCGTTCTCGAATGGTGCCCTTTGCTCAGACTGCCGATCGCCTACCGCGTGCGGTGCGTGACATTTCTTTGAAGTGTGGCAAGCAGGCAGAGTTAGTTGTTGAAGGTCGAGAGACGCTGATCGACAAGATGATTCTGGAGCAACTTTATGACCCGATGACTCACCTGGTGAACAATGCCATTACCCACGGTATTGAAACGCCAGAAGAGCGGGCTGCTGCTAGCAAAAACCCAATGGGTCGCATTACGGTTCGTACCTTCCACCAAGGAAACCAGACCGTGATTTCCGTCAGCGATGATGGGGCTGGGATTAACCCAGAAACGGTGAAACGTAAGGCGATCGAAAAGGGACTAATTACGGCGACTGAGGCACGCGATATGTCTCGCCTGGATGTGTACGACTTGCTGTTCCATCATGGCTTCAGTACTAAAGACCGAGCCGATGACTTTGCGGGTCGTGGCGTGGGTATGGACGTCGTCCGCACCAGCCTCAACGAAATCCGAGGGGTTATTAACATTGACTCCACCATCGGTCGAGGCACAACGTTTACCATCCGATTGCCACTCACTCTGAGTATTTCCAAGGCACTGTGTTGCATTAGTAACCGCGCCCGGATTGCCTTCCCAATGGATGGGGTTGAGGATATGTTGGATGTTCCCAAGGAACGCATTCAACGGGATGCTCAAGATCGTCCCTGTATTCAGTGGCGTGATCAACTGCTGCCTTTCCAACCTTTGTCTGAATTGCTGAAGTACAACCGTAATTTGGGACGGGGGAGTGTCTACGGAGGTAACCAGGAAGAAGACATCGTCTCAGTAGTTGTTTTGCGGAGCAATGCAGGCAACTTCCTGGCACTGCAAGTAGATCAGGTACTAGGCGAACAGGAAATTGTAATCAAGCAATTGGAAGGTCCGGTGCCGAAGCCCGTTGGAGTTGCCGGGGCAACTGTTTTAGGGGATGGGCGGATTATGCCGATCGCCGATGTTCTGGAATTGATTGACCTGTCACTGGGGCGGATTCGTCGCGAAGCTGGTAGCTCTCTCTGGGAGAAGGATGCCGACCAGGCTCCTCCAGAAGTTTTGGAAACCAAGACCGAGCCAACAGTGTTGATCGTAGACGACTCCATTACTGTCCGAGAATTGCTCTCGATGACCTTCAACAAGATTGGCTATCGTGTGGAGCAAGCTCGCGACGGTCAGGAGGCGTGGGAAAAATTGCGCTCCGGTCTGCCCTGCGATCTGGTGTTCTGTGATATCGAGATGCCCCGGATGGATGGATTGGAGTTGTTGTCCCGTATCCAGAAAGACCCCAGCCTTAGCCACTTGCCGATCGCGATGCTGACCTCTAGAGGTGCCGATCGCCACCGTCAAATGGCAATTCAACTTGGGGCGAAAGGCTACTTTACGAAGCCCTACCTGGAAGAAGCCTTGCTGGATGCAGCTCAGCGGATGTTAAAAGGGGAAGTGCTGGTTAACTCTGCCAGTTAGCCCTGTGTGTAATATCATCTCCTAGCCAGGGGCAATGACCCCTGGTTAAGCTAGAGATGTAATTTTTCCTCCACTCTCATGAACACTCGTGCCTCCCGCAATCCTGTCTTGCTGATTCATGGGATTGATGACACTATTGCTTTGTTTGAGCGCATGACCCCCTATTTGCAGGGCAAGGGTTGGGCAGTTCACAGTATCGATTTAGAACCCAACAACGGGGATGAAGGACTCGACAAGTTAGCCTATCAAATCGCTGACTACGCCAATAAAACCTTTGCACCAGATCAACCGTTTGATTTGGTGGCGTTTAGCATGGGGGGTATTGTTAGCCGCTACTATGTTCAGCGACTAGGCGGTATTCAACGAGTACAGCGGTTTATCACCATTGCTTCGCCTCATCAGGGAACCTTCACTGCTTACTTTCGCCCCAATCTTGGATGTAATCAGATGCGACGGGGCAGTTTATTTTTGCGGAATCTTAACTACGATGCAGCGATGTTGGAGCGCATCAATTTCACGTCTATCTGGTCACCCTTGGATTTGATGATTGTTCCGGCTAGTAGCTCTCACATTGATGTAGGGCGTGAGGTGATTGTGCCTGTGGTGTTACATCCTCTTATGGTGACCGACAGCAGAGTTTTGAAGGAAATTGAGAAAGCTCTGTTAGAACCGTTGAGGAATCAGCCCACTCCAAAAGGTAGCTAGCCCTGCTGAGCTTTTGGGTCACCGATCGCGCTGTATTCCACCTCACCAAAAATGGCAGTGGAATGACGATAAAACTTGAATTCCATCAAATTATGGAATGGGTCTTCTAAAAAGAAGGTGCGGTGTTCGAGGGGTGAGCCGACGAAGCGTTCCTTGGGTTGTTGATAAAACGCTAATCCCTGACGTTGTGCTCTTTCTAGCAAGGTTTCCCAATCAGATTCAGCGTTAAAGATTAACCCAAAGTGCCTGGGATAAATGCCTCGTTGCAGCTCTAACGGTTCATGAGCTAGGTGGGCTACCAATTGATGCCCGTAAAGATTCAAAATGACAGAAGTTGCGTTCTCTCGTCCGATCGCACAGCCTAACCCGTTGCCGTAATAATCTTTGGTTTGAGTAATATCAGTGACAGGAAATGCGAGGTGAAAGATGGTTTGCATAGAGGAACGTGCGGAATGAACAGAGCGTGCGGGAGTAAAGGGTAAAGGGTGGAGGGGTAAGGGAGTAGAGGGGTGGATGTACAGGATTAAAGGGGATTGTAAATTAGATTGTGTCAAAGGTCAGAAATGAGATCTAATGAACTACTAGACCCGAGACACTCGTACTATGACTTTTCGACCTGAACTCCTCGAT